>CAYITZ010000026.1:0-16656 GCA_964366485.1 uncultured Gammaproteobacteria bacterium | reverse complement strand
TCCGGCTAAGTTTGGTTGTAAAAATATACAACGCTCCCCAACACAACATCGCACCAATTGAGAGGAGAAGGGGGAGGGCACTATTCATAAGATTTATACTTGATAGATATCAAGAAATTCTCCAACATATCCGTTTACTTTTTCAATCAATACCGGATCTCGGCGGTAATCATGTCCGGAGTCAAGCGTGTAAAGCTTTTTGGGGTTTGATGCCATCGCAAATGCCGCCCTTACTAGAGACGGATCTACTAATTTGTCTTTTTCAGCTAAGACAAACATTTTAGGCTTTACACATTTCATCAACCCTTCAGACATGTCATATTGTGATTGATCTTCAAAAAATTCACGGGGAAGTTTAAATTCACGAAACTGAGTGGGGTCACCAGGTAGATCTCTTTTTTTTACCTTATATCCCAATTGCATTGTCTCCAAATCTGGATTTTTTATAAAGATTTTTGGATTAAACGAACAATAAGACATGATTGATGCAAAACAAGTAATGTGTGGGTTATTTATCCCCGCCAGCATAGCCATACTCCCACCCCGACTATGACCGATGACGAAGGTCGGTTTATTTCCATGATATTCGACAAGCTCATTGATTTGTTTCAAATAATTAGTCATGGTGTAGAGACGATAGTCTCCTGGACTTTCCCAGGTGCTGGCAGGATCAAAAGACAAAGCCAAGTAGCCTCTTTTGGAAAGATACTCGACGTGTGAGCGCATATGGGGATAATCTTTCGTATCCAGTTGACCGGGAAGAACTAAGGCAAGTTTCTGGGAATTAACATCACCCCTTAAATAAACTGCAAGTTTATAGTTTTTTGTTTGAATAAAACTCATGAGCTCATTGGTGAACAGAATAAGAACTTTTTACAGCCTGTCCACTAAGAAGTATTATATACCAAACTTTGATCAGAAATTGAGATAAAGGTTGCTTCGGTATTTAAAATACTGTACCGGACTTCCTTTTATTTCTTTATTATTAATAATTTCACCTTAGTGGTTTAATTCCTCGCAGCTTGCTGCGGTAATTATAATTTGTTTTTGTACCTTGAAAATTGGTTGAATGGTAAAATAGACTATGAGTGTACTTATCCATAAGCGTCATAATGCCAATGTAATGTTATACCACATTGTCTGTCCAACAAAGTTCAGGCGTATTGTTATCAACCAAAAGATTGATAGTCTTCTCAGAGATACGTGTCTTCAAATAGCCCTCCGGTATGACATGAACTTTGTTGAGATTGGGACAGACAAGGATCATGTTCATTTCCTGATACAGTCTGTACCCATAATGAGTGGCTCTAAAATAGTTCAAATCATTAAAAGCATTACTGCCCGAGAACTCTTTTCTCATTGCCCCACCTTAAGAAAAGATCTCTGGGGAAGTCAATTCTGGTCAGATGGGTATTACATTGCAACCGTTGGAATGAAAGGAAATGAAACCGTGATCTCAAATTATGTCAAAGAACAAGGACGAGAAAAGGAATACACCAAGTTATACCGAACACAACTGACTCTATTTTCTTAACCAGATACCTCGCAGCTTGCTGCGGGGTACGTCATTTAAATTAAAAATAATATATAAAAACATATTTTGCATACTATTATTTGACAAGGTTTTTAAATTTTGAAAGATTATTTCGGAGGCCAAAACACTCCCAATACCATGAAAGTAGGATTTGGATATTGGGTTCCCACAATTAAATAGGAATCCCGTTTATTACTCCACATTTCAGTTAACCATTTCTCCTTAACTTTCTGCAAAACTACATCCATATCGTATCCGTACTTTTCTTTCATGTTGAGATAAAGAGCGTTTATCTCCCAATCAATGATAGATAGTTTATGAGGTTTGTTACACCGCTTATCATTACAGATAAATTTATAGCTGAATTTAAACGGAATTTTTATTAAAGCTTTAGGTTGAACCTCAAACAGTCGTAATTGAGATAATTCTTGTTGTTGTTTTTTTGACCACTCGGAAGACTCTTGTTCAATTACAAAATCTATGATCTCTTTTGGTTTAAATATGCCAAGAGAAATACTGTCTTTTTTATATTTTTCTTCAACTTCCTCCAAAGAACCTGATTGGACTGTTGGTAAAATTAAATTTTTTCGATCGATCCATTGTTTATTTGTTGTTATCGGTTCATCTATTGCCTGAATTGTTGATTCAACTGGTCGATAGCCATCTGCCCTAAAGTCGTTCTTTATATTTGCCTTTTCTATTTTTACGTTAATCCATTGATATTTTCTATACCACTTATTGTAATCAAGATAACGATAGCTTATTGGATAAAGTCTTATCCATTTTCCGCTTGTAGTAATTCCTGCAGTGCATACTAATTCACGATATTTAGCAGAAGGACGAGGATAGGTTTTAACAACAATTAAAATTTTTTCCTCGTGTAATTCTAGAGTGGGATAACCTGTAATTTGGGATCGCATTTGATAAGTTCACTGGCAACTATTGACCGATGACAAAGTTGATAATCTTTTTCAAAACAAAGAAGAGCAGATCTTCCATTTGCATAGATTACTTTCAAGACGCCTTTGATTAATTTGGGTTTTTGTTTAATATATTTCCGGTACTCCTCAAAAAAACTTAAGTAATTGGACTCTTCTTTTAATTTTGTTCTCAAACTCTCAGGGCTTCCCAAATCTTGAAAATGAAAATATGATATTCCCTTTGCTTTAAGTAGTTTTTCTAAAATATATTTTGAAAATCCATTTTTTCGACTTAAGGGTTTTTCTCGAATATCGATAATTGTGGTAATTTTAGCCTCTTCAAGTTTTTTTAGAAATTCATCAATTGTTTCTTTTTCATAGCCGGTTAAAAACAGTTTTTTCATGATTATCTTAATCGTAAATCAATTTAAATAATAATGCAAATGATGTCAAAACAACCTCGGGGGTTTGCAAATTATCACTTCTACTTTCCACGGTTATAAATCATTTCCATCAGGTATATAATTTAATTATATGTTAGTTTTTATTGATGATTCCGGCGACCCGGGGTTTAAGACGGAAAAAGGCTCAAGTAAAGTATTTGTTATTGCCATGGTGATTTTTAAAGATAATCTTGAGGCGGAACGAGCCTCACTTGCCATAAAGGAATTAAGAAGAAAGCTCAAAATGTCTGATGTATCCGAATTTAAGTTCAACAAAAGTAGTAAAAAATTCAGAAACATCTTTATAGAAACAGTAAAAAAATATGATTTTAAAATCAGAGCCATTGCGGTGAATAAAAAAGATATTTACAGTCAAAGGTTGAAGACTCATAAAGAGAACTTTTACAACTACATTATTATGCAAGTGATAAAAAACAGCAAATCCATAAAAAACGCTAAACTCAAATTTGATAAAAGAGGAGAAATTGAAATTAGAAATCAACTGCGTGTATATTTGAGCCGGGAGCTGGATAACAAAAAGAAAAATATATTCAATGATCTCAAATTTGTTGACTCACGCCAAAATACCCTTATCCAGTTGGCTGACATGGTAGCGGGTAGTATTTTCTCCTTCTATACCGGTAAGGATAAAAGCTATCTTGAAGAGTTAGTAAAATCTAAACGGGTTGAAGATGTTTGGCCTTTCAGATAAAAAAAACGACCCTGTCTCTATCCAAACGTTAGTCTGGAACGCGCACCATCCGGTGACAATTCGAGTATCAGGGTCTATGTATCTATATTGTACATTATATGAGGGTTAATTTGTCAAGAGAAAATGCCGCCCCCAAATGCCGATGAAGTCCCGTGAAGCGGACTAAATCTTTTTTTTGTAGGCAAAAAATTCACCATTTGACAATAATTGAAAGTTGGTATAATAAAAGTACAAATTCCCGTAAGGGACGACCCGCTGACGACCGTGGGGTTATTTATTCGTACCTCAGAATATGATAAGTTTAGGGAGAAGATGGTCGTTGTTGTACTTGACAGGAAGTTAAGCGGTATAATATAGACATTGGATCGGGGTGTCCCCGGTCGGTAGAGAGTCCCGCAAGGGACTTTTTGCGTTTATGGGAATATTTTCAATCCAATCATCAGAATATCCCTTGAGTTTATACAGCATTCGTGTCCGTTTTGTTGCCAATTCCGGATTTTCTATCTCCTGCACTCGTTCATAGCCGACTTTTGCCAACCAGCGCTTGAACGGCTCGGCTTTTGGCGATGAAATGGATTGAACGATACGAAAAACGCCTTCAGTATTAGCACAATTAATCTTTTGTTTTCCTCCCGCCGTGTCAATCAAAAGGGGGTGTTCAATTTGAACCCACCCTTTTACAAGCTCCTCATCCCGGTTTAGCATGTTTTTTAAATACTGTTTGGGATTCACCGAATCTGTAAGTACTTCTATGATGTCAACGATAACAAACCACCATTCATTATTATGAATAGTTTTTCTGATCTTTTTACCCTTAAACAGAGCGATTTTTGTTGTTTGAATATCTTTCATCTTCTTAATATTTTACTACTTTTATTTAAAATCTTCCCATAAAAAAAGGGGCCCAGGAAAGCCCTAGTCCCCGATTTTGAGCGGCGGAAGGGATTTGAACCCTCAACCTTCTCCTTGGCAAGGAGACGTTCTACCGTTGAACTACCACCGCAGAATAATTTTCTCAAGAAAATTTTCTGCGTAAACGCACGTGTCTTCCAAGTATATCACAGGAGTGGCCAACTCTCATTTCTTTTTCCACACATATCCTGCAATTATCAATAGGACAATTCCAAAAATGGAATGTACTATGTGGAAAGGGGGAAGGCCGATTGCTTCATGGCTAAAAGGAAATGGGGCAGTGTGAAAGAGTAAAAAATATATTCCTGCTATTCCTAATAGCAATACTGATATGTTTTTAACATTCATAATCCGTAATTAAATAATAATGCTCATTATAAAGGAATTAACTGCGTTTCAGAGAGGGGAGTAAATTTTTTACGTAAACGTTTGTATAAACTTGCTCGAACTTATTTTATCAAAGGCGGATAGACAAAACAATCGTTAATCTTGCGACACTTCGCTCTGTTTTTTGCGACATGGCGAGCTTCAAATATGGGACGCTGAGGACTGTGGGAACGCTGACGATCAGAGCCAATGGATTTAAGAACTTCAAGCTTTCAACCAACCATTCTGTCAGCCGGCCAAACTTTCAAACACCGCACACCCTCGCTAATCGCTCGGGCATTTTTAAAACAACCCCCCCTAAATCTTCCGCCTCCGCTCCGCTCCGGCGGTTTTCAACCCCCCCCAGTTTTGGGAAGGGCGGAGAGACAGGAGAAGAATTGGTCGACTGTCAAGCAGTCGCCCTTTGACCGGAAGCTACTCAACCGGTCAAGAAAAGAAATTTTAATTTCGGTCATCTTTCTCTGTCGTTCGGTTCACAAAGGTTAGGGAAACTGGGGAATAAGGAAGATGGTCGAAAGAAAATGCCCGTCCCTAAATTTATAGTAACCTTGGGGGAATACTTGAAGAAGTTTGGTTCTATCTTTCTTTCTCAGTTGATTTGGGATATCAAACCAAAAATGTAAATCTTAATCCAAATCAACTCAGAGAGATATGGGTTAACCTATTTCTGTAGTTGGGTAGGAATAAAGTTATCGGGACTCGCTCCATTGCGGGTTGTGAGCCCATGAACAAAACCATACCCGCAATCGAGCGGCATAATCAGATCGACCAATTTAAATCTCCTCACCCCTTTTCCCCTCTCCTCCTCCGGCAGGCGGAGAGGGGGACTAATCGTTAATGGTTTTCTGTTCCGGTCGGTTACACTCTATTTTGCTTTCTAGTGATTGCTCCGACCGGTTTAGTTGTCTATGGTTGATTGTATTTTTAAACTTCCTTATCTACTCTTTTTCTCCATATGAAATACCAATACATTTTTGGAAGATTAGGAAAGAAAATATCTAGAATAAGAAAGGAGAAGGATTTATATCAAGATGATTTAGCCGAGGTTGAAGAAGGAAAAGCTAATCCAAGTTTAAAGGTCCTTTGCAAAATTGCGAGTAGATTAAATATTCAGCTTTATCAACTTTTTATGAATATCTAATTTTTATCTCATCCACCCTTTTTTTCGGTAATAAGTACATCTTCGTTTAAAAAGTTTTTCAAAAAAAGTTATTTGTGAATCTCTATAATCATAAATTATCTGATTATTTTTTGACCGTTGGATACGACCAATATATTGGGTTAATTTTCCTTCAAATGAAAAAGGATAAACTAAAAAAAGACAATCAAGTGTTGGTAGGTCTATTCCTTCGCCAAAAAGTTGACCCGTAGCAACGATCACGTTGAAGTGACCCATATGAATTTGATCAAGTTTTATTTTTTTTGTCATTGAATCATCACCAGTTAAAGTAATTACTTCACATTTATTTTTGAGATATAAATTTAAGACCTCAACATGTTCTTTTCGTTCTGTCAGTAACAAAATTCTTCCTCCAGTTTTTATCTGTTTTAAAATATCTTCAATAATCATCAAGTTTCTTGAACTGTCATAAACCAAAATCTTTGACAAAACTTCAAAGGTATCAGTTTTAAAATCAAACGGAACTGACAAATCAGTTTCTGTAATAATAAATTAATTTTTCGTCGTTGTATTTTCTTTTGGGAGTGGCCGTTAATCCGTAAAGATAATAGGGGCTAAAATTAATTATTAATTCTCGAAAAGTTTTAGCTGGTATATGATGACATTCATCGATAATAATTGTGCCAAACTTGTCTGAGATTTCCTGAATACTTTTTGATTTAATAAGAGTCTGCATCATAGCAGCGGTAATTTGTTTTCCTATTTTCTTTTTTCTACCCGAAATCTGACCTATTTCAGTTTTATTGATTCCAAGAAAAGATTGGATTTTTTCGACCCATTGTTCAAATAGCTGTGCCCGATGGACTAAAATCAATGCCGGTTGAGATTTATTAGCGATCAACTCGAGTCCAATAATAGTTTTTCCGGATCCGGGCGGAGCTACTATTACTCCATAATCTTTATCTTGAATTTCTTGTAAAGTATTTTTTTGATAATCATAGAGAGTGATTTTTGACTTTAAAACTATTTCCGGTTTTAGTTTTCGCTCGTCATTTACTACATACGCAATTTCTTTTTCCTGACAAAACTCGATTATTTTATTTATAAATCCTCTTGGAATAAATATACATTCTCCCTCTTCGCTTATGAGTTTAAAATATTTTTCTGTTTGATAAGTGCTTATTCCCAATTTCTTTTTGACTGCATATTCAGCGGTGAAAAAATTCAGGTTCTCCCGAAGAAAATGGACTAAAAGCGGGTGAAGATTTTGTTTATCTAATTTTATTAAATTTCCAATTCCATTTTTGGAGAGATAATCCTGATTGGGAAATAAGCGGTCAAAGCTTATTTCTTTTTCAAATTCTGATAAATTTATTGCTGTCTTTTTCCCAATTATCTTTGTCAAAATCGGCCATCATAAAATATGAAGTATTGTCTTCAAGGAGCGGATAAATTCCGATGGTTTGATTTCCTTCAAGGTGTGATTGAACAACTTCAAGAGTCAAAACCAGTGGTTTTTTATTGGCAAAGTCAGCCAGTCTTCCACCTTTAGCTTTAAAAGCCAAAAATTCTTGCCAGTTAAATTTATAAGCTGGGCTATAACCACTTTTTCCGTTTTTTTCCCAATGTCTGGCATAAATATCTTTTCGTCCCCGAAACAAATTCATATAAAGTAAAATTTGATCTTGGGTTATCATAGCTTTCTAAATATAATTATACCAGGAAAAAATATCGAACCAAATATTTTTATTTAAAACTCAAGGTATAATATTGGACATATGATCCAATCCCAAGTCCTTTCTATTTTAAAAACCGGCGCGAATGTTTTTTTGACCGGAGAACCAGGGTCAGGAAAGACTCATTTGCTTAATGAATATATTGGATATTTGCGAAACCACGGTATCGAACCGGCAATCACCGCCTCAACCGGTATTGCGGCTACTCACATCAGTGGGATGACAGTTCATTCTTGGAGCGGTATCGGAATTAAAACAAAACTTGATAAAAGCGATTTGAATAAAATTAAAACAAGTCAATATGTAGTTAGAAGAATTACAAAAACTAAAATTCTGATTATTGAAGAAATCTCAATGTTGACCGGAGATACTCTTTCCATGGTCGATACAGTCTGCCGTGAAATCAAACAAAATTCAAAACCATTTGGAGGTATTCAAGTAATTTTTGCCGGAGATTTTTTTCAACTGCCACCGGTTGTAAGAAGAGAATCTAAGGAAAATATTCAAACAATGTTGCTCGAAAAATCATCGACATTTTTTGCTTTTGATTCTCCTTCGTGGAAAGAATTAAACCCAATTGTTTGTTATCTCACCGAACAACACCGGCAGGAAGATGGAGATTTTTTGAATGTGCTTTCAGCAATTCGTCAGAATGTTTTTAACAGTGATCATCTATCCCACATTGAAACAAGAAAAATTGATTCATTCGATTTCGCTAAGAATAAATCCTTCACAAATATCCCAAAACTTTTTTCTCATAACGCCGATGTTGATCGAATTAATAATGAGGTATTGGCGAGTATTCCAGAGAAACAAAATACTTTTATAATCTCAGTCCAAGGTCCAGACCCCCTCGTTGCCGCTCTTAAGAAAGGTTGTCTATCTCCCGAAATACTTTATCTAAAAATTGGGGCTTCTATAATGTTTACAAAAAATAATCCAAAAGAAGGATTTGTGAATGGCACACTTGGAGTCATTGACAGCTTTGACAAAATATCTGGTAATCCAATTGTAAAAATTAGAAGCGGCCGACTGATTGAAGTAGAATCGATGGATTGGACTATTGAGGAAAACGGAAAAATTCGCGCCAGTATTTCTCAACTACCACTTCGCCTGGCCTGGGCAATTACCGTCCATAAGAGTCAGGGGATGAGTCTGGATGAAGCAGTCATGGATCTCTCCCAAGTCTTTGAATATGGTCAGGGCTATGTTGCCCTTTCCCGTGTCAGACGACTAACTGGCTTATACATACTTGGTTGGAACGAACAGACATTTCAGGTTCACCCGCAAATATTAGCAAAAGACAAAGAATTCCGCTTGGATTCAAATATTATTGAGGATATGTATTCTAAAATCTCTTTTTCCGAACTTCAAAAAAGACAGGAGAATTTTATCAAAGCTTGCGACGGAAAACCCAAGTCAACTTTTTCAGAAAAACTGGATACGTATACGGAAACTTTATTGTTATGGAATGAAGGGAAAACTGTTTCACAAATTGCCAAAATGCGTAAATTCACAGAAGGCACAATTCTTTCTCATGTCGAAAAACTTGTTTTGAAAAGGAAAATCAATCGAGCTGATCTTTATCGAATTCTTACCCCAGCTCTTAAAAATTCACTTCCTAAAATCCACGCTGTTTTCCAAGAACTGAATACAGATAAGCTTTCACCAGTTTTTGAGAAACTTAGTGGTAAATATTCTTATGACGAGTTGAGAATAGCAAGACTGATGATTAAAAAAAAATGAAGATGAATTAAAAAATTATTCCGATGTAGCAACATTAACGACTTCTTTACCCTTAATTACCGCTACGGCCAGTTCTTTCATTTGCTGCATCATCAAAGTCTTTTCTTCCTTAAGTGATGCTATATCTTTTTCCTGCTGCTTGGCTGTTTGTTGAAGATTACCAATTTGTTGTTGGAGAAGTTTCAAATCATACTCAATTTTTTGATTCATAAATTTCTTTTCTCCTTCATGTTCTTTTTTCAATTCCGTTGCCACTTGTTTTTTTGATTCATCAACAGCTTTTGCTAATTGAGATGAAAATGTTTCCACTTGTGTTTTCAATTCTTTATATTCTGTTTCTTTTTCTTCGAGTGCTTCTTTTTTAAGTCTCAACTCCGCCAATTCAGCTCCTTTTTTTTCTTCAAAATCCTTTTTATCTTTATTCAATTTTTCTTCAAACTCTGCTTGTTTTTTCTTTTGTTCCATTGAAGTGTTAAATATTTGTTCTACTTCTATTTGTTTTTTTTGTTTTTCTTTTGTTTCAATTTCTTCTTGTGTTTGTTTTTTAATTTGCTCGAAGCTGGCAATTTGAGAAATAAGAAGATCGATGACTGTATTTATTTCTTTTGAAATTTGGTTTCGTAATATTTCAAGTGAGGAGGTTTGATTTTTGACTTCACTAACTTTTTTCATGATAATTTCAGGAGAAATAATATCAGTGGTTATCTTCTTTCTTGGTGGCATATGAGGACATATTAGCATAAGCTCAATCTGATTGCAAATAAAAAAAGTAATGTAAAAAAGTAATATAAATCTGCCAGTAATTTATTGTTTAGGTTTTTTTATGACTTCTTATTTATCGATGAAAAAGATTTTCAATTTTTACCTTAAATTTTCTAGCGAGTTTCATAAGGAGTTTTAAGGATGGACTTTCCCGACCTTGTTCAATATATCCCATGTAAACCCTGCTTATTCCAAGTTGACCTGCTAATTCTTTTCCTGACCTCTATCATTTAGTGTCCGACTCGTTTTTTTGTAGTTTCATGTGTCATCCCCTTGAAGAAGGGGATCCAGACTATAATTACCTTATTTTAAAACAAAAAATGAATATTTAGCCTGGATTCCCGCCTCCGCGGGAATGACAAAGTGGACAAAAAAGATATTCGTTAGTGTCCCGAAATTTAAAATTTAGACACGAAGTTTACAAGGTGATAGAAGTCAGGAACGCTATCATGACCTGTGGAGAATTGAAAAAGCCTTTAGGATAACTAAAGCTGATTTAGAAGCACGACCAATATTCTTACAACTGGACAAAACAATTACCTGTCATTTAATTATTGTTTTTGCCGGACTGGCGATAGTCAGATATCTTGAGATTAAAACCAACATGAGTATTAAAAGAATACTTAAAATTGCCGGAAAAGTATTGACACACGAAGTCAAAAACTCTGCAACGGGAGAAAAAGCCTTGATTGAAACTACAATCATCGATGAAGAACTAAAGCAGAAAGTCCAGCTTTTAAATTCCTTGGGACACTAAATGATAGAAGTCAGGAGTCGGGACTTGGGTGCTGAGGGTCAGAGTCGAACTGACATCTGGGGTTTTTCAGACCTCCGCCGTGACCACCTTGGCTACCTCAGCAAATGTGGATCAGGATGGAGTCGAACCATCGCCTGTACTTTATAAGAGTACCGTTCTAACCGTTGAACTACAGATCCAATATTGTAATGGATAGTATAACAAATTTCTATACTTTTCTAAGCTAAGAGTAAAAACAATTGTGCGAATTTTTTTATTTTTTATCTAAATTTGCTCTGAAATCAAATCAAACGTTTATTACGAAAGGCAAAACCTGATGGAGTTTTAAGATACTTCTCAAAATCGGTTGCTTTTTTTTGAGATGAAAAAGCAGAATAGTAAATCAAAATTGCAGGTAAGTAATTTTTTGTTGAGAGTACCAACCCTTTATTGTGATAAAGAATCCGCTCTTTAAGATTTGATGTAAACCTAACATAAAAGAATTTATTCTTTAATTGCAATACATATACCTAAAACATACTATCAGAATAGTGCAGAGAATATGTTTCGTCAATAAATCACTGCTATAAAACAGAATATTTGGCCCCACTTCGCCTTTTGCCTTCAGCATTGGAAGGCTACGTTGGGGGCATACTTCGCGAAAAGCATACAATGCTATGGCTAAATGTGGTTTACCACCACGTAGCCCTATTTTACTTCCACTGGGCGAAGTGTGGACCTAGCCGGAATTGAACCGGCGACTCGTCAATGCGAATGACGCGGTATACCACTTAACTATAGGCCCTAAAAATGTTTGCTAATTTGCCAGTGGCAAATTAAAAAGCTTTGCTTTTTAGCAAACATTTTCAGGGTAAACCCGTGGTGTTCACACCGTAAAAGGAGGCAACTTTTACGGTGCCCCTGGAGGGACTTGAACCCCCAACCTCTGGCTTCGGAAGCCACTGCTCTATCCAATTAAGCTACAAGGGCTCGTCCCACAGGGCTATTATATCAATTTAAGCACCTCATCAAAAGCCTGTTTATCTGATGGGTAGGTGAGCGTCTTTTTTACTTCCTCCTCAGATACAAATTTTGCATCCATCATCTCCCAGTCGTGATCTTTTGGATCCCCTGAAACATATTCCATGAGATAGTAATATACTGTTTTGTGGACGAGTATCATTTCTTGATTTGTTTTAGCGTGAGGCGATCCTCTCCATTGATAGTCAAACTTCACCACCACGGGCTGAGCATGTATTATTTTCGCCTTTACTCCACCTTCCTCATTCACTTCCCGCAGGGCGGCCAATTCCATAGACTCGTCTTTTTCCTTATCTCCGATTAAACCTTTAGGGAATCCCCAGCTTTTATTCAACGAATGCTGACATATTAACCACAAGGTCGTTTGACGTCTGTCGTTAGTCGTTAGTCGTTTAAACACGATTCCTCCTGCTGATGTCTCTTTTTTTGTATCCATACAGTACCATTATAAAACATCCAAAGAGATTGAGTTACCACACTTGATATAATATCAACATCTTTTACTGATATGAGAATACTTATAACCGGTGCGGATGGGATGCTGGGCGAAAGTCTATTCGCTCAACTGAAAAAGAAAGATCATATATTATTTGCATTCTCTCATTCAAAAAAAACCAGAGACTTAACCCCTTTGGAGATTACAGACCATGAACAAGTTGCAAAAGTTATCACAACTCATAAACCGGACATCATCATTCACCTGGCCGCACTTACCAATGTTGACTACTGCGAAGAATATCCAAATGAAGCATTCAGCGTAAACTTTGAAGCAACAAAAAACATTGCCTCAATCTGCAAAAAGGAAGACATTCGCTTATATTTTATATCTACTGGCGCAGTATTTTCGGGTGAGAAGAAAGAACCCTATATTGAAAATGATATATGCGGACCGGTCAATGTATACGGAGAGACAAAATTAAAAGCAGAGGAAGAAGTAAAGAAATTATCATCATACTGTATCATCCGCACCGGTTGGTTGATTGGGGGAGGAAATAAAGATACTAAATTTGTTTCTTTCATTCTCACTCAGCTAAAAAATAAGGCACCTCTTCTTCGCGCGGTATCTGATATATATGGCTCTCCCACGTTGACCTTTGATTTGGCAGAAACAATTATCAAGCTTATTGAAAGAAAAGCTCAAGGGACATTACACGCGGTGAACCGCGGTGTTGCCACGCGGTTTGATATTACAAAAAAAATCCTGGAAATTCTCAAGTCTGATGTTACACTGGACGCGGTCCCTTTCGGCTATTTTAAGGAAAAAGCTAAGCGCCCTTTCATGGAAGCATTAGACTCATCAAAACTAAAATCAAAATATCATCTTTCCCTCCCTCCCTGGCAAGTATCATTACGCACTTACATAAAATCCTTGACATGAAAAAGAAAAGCGTCATCATCTTAGGCGGGGGAATTGCGGGTTTGACTACCGCATGGCGATTGGCGGAATTGGGGATAACAGTGACAGTACTTGAACGGGATAAAGTTGTGGGGGGATTATCCAAAACCGTAGAGTATAAAAAATTTTTGTTTGATTATTCCGCTCATCGATTTAATAGTGACAATCCGGAAGTCATACGACGTTTCAAACAACTCGTAGGAAAGCATTGTATCTACAAAAAAAAGATTACTTATATCCGCCATTGGGGAAAATACATGACGTATCCGCCTAAAGTGTGGGAAGTGGTGAGCGCGATGCCAAAACAAATATTAATTCCGGCAACCTTTGAATTCATCGGAACCTTTATAAAAAATCTCATAAAAGAATCTCCTAAAAAATCATTTGCCGACTGGACACGGGGATATTTTGGCAAAACTCTTTCCCATCATCTCAATGAAAAATATGCAGAGAAAATATGGAAGAGACCGGCGGATCAACTCTCATCTGATTGGGCCTCAACGCGAATTGGGAGCTTTAAATTATTTGACTTCATTCTCGCTCTTTTCTTTCCCGACCAATATAAAAATGTGTATTCAAAAAGCGACCCCGATACCTCATGGTTTTATTACAGCGATATTGGTATCGGGTATTTCCCGGAGCGGATGAGTGAGGAGATTATACGGTTAGGTGGACAAGTCATTACCGAGGCAAACGTGACGAGTATTAAAAAAGAAAATAATAATTATGTTATTTCCTATACAAAAGAAGGTATTACCTATACAGAAAAAAGTCAGACCGTGGTATCATCCCTTCCCTTAAACATTTTATGTCGATGTCTTGTTTCAAAGGTTCCGGCACAGGTTGAGAAAGCGGTTAGGCGACTTGAATACTTAACCGTGTTGGTGGTAAATATTCTTTTGAATAAATCGAAAGTGAATGACGCCTCATGGATCTATTATCCGGAAGAAAATCTGCTATTTAATTATGTTCTCGAGTTTAAAAACTGGAGCCGCAAGATGGTCCCTGCGGGTAAAACTTCGCTAAGCGCGAACGTCACCTGTGACATGGGGGACAGTATATGGAATATGAAGGATAAAGAAATAATAAAAAGGGTGACGAACGATCTCATCTCGGTTGGATTGATAAAAAAAGCGGAGATTTTGGATGGATTTATTTCCCGTATCCCTTATGCATATCCCATCTATGATCTGAACTATAAAAGACGTCTGCAAGTGGTAAAAAATTATTTTGAAAAACTCCCGGGCTTTCACTTAGTCGGCCGCACGGGAAATTTTGAATATATCAATTCGGATAAGGTGGTGGAAGAGGGGTTACTGCTTGCGGAGAGGATTTCTCATATTCTCTAAAACATTTTTTCAAAGTTCTTTTTCATCGCAAATGATCCCAACCTTTTGATTTCAAAGGAATTTTTTCTCCTTTGTTATTAATTAACCACCTTCCTTGTATTTGGGGAATTATTTCACCTACCATTGTTACCTTTGTGGTCGTTTTCTTTTCTATTCGTTGTGAAATATCAGAGGCATATTTTGGGGGTACCGTAAAACATAGTTCATAATCTTCTCCACCATTTAAAGCAAGATCAATTTTTACTCCGTCCGAAACGGGAATTTTATCAGTATATAACTTTACCCCGACTTGACTGGCTATACATATATGTAATAGATCGCTACTCAAACCATCACTAATATCAATCATGGAAGTTGCTTTCTTTGTTTCGGCAATAATCATTCCCTCCTTTATTCTGGGAATTGGAGTTACATGACGAGAAATGAATTTTTTCTTATCTTTTTCCAGTATATTTAATTTTAAATTTTGAAGTAACTTCAGTCCGGTAGCAGAATCACCAAGGGTTCCGGTCACCAAAACTAAATCTCCTACTTTTGCTCCTGAACGGAGAAGTAGGTTTTTATGGGATACTTCGCCTATCAAGAAGAGATCGATTATAAATTGATTGCTTTTGGCAATGTTTCCCCCAACGATGTCAATGTCATACAAATGACATTGTTCAGCCAGACCTTGATACAATTCATCAATAAATTTTTCCGTAGTATTTTCAGGTAAAAAAAGTGACACGAGAAAATAATTGGGCTTTCCGCCCATGGCCGCAATATCACTTATATTTACGGCGGCGGCTTTTTGTCCAATTTGATAAGGGGTGGAGTATTTTTCAGAAAAATGAATACCTGAAACTAAAGAATCGCATGTGTAAAGTAGATACTTATCTTTATGAGATTTGATAATTGCACTGTCATCTCCAATTCCTTTAAAGACGTCACCTTTATAGTTACGGAATCTATGAGTTATCTGGTCGATTAATAAAAATTCTGATAGATTTTTTTTAACCATTTTATTATCTGCCCGTGTGTATTATTACTGATAATTCACGAGTAGCCTCAAAAGGGTTTTTTGCTCCCAATACTGCAGATATTACTGCAATACCGTCTGCATGATCCATTACACTAGTGGCATTATATTTGCTAATACCCCCAATGGCAATAATGGGGATTTTGACAGACCTCCTAATATCTCTTAAAACGTTTATTCCAATCGGTGGATCAGCATCCACTTTGGTAGAAGTAGAGAAAATAGGACCAACTCCTAAATAATCAGCTCCATCGTCTTGTGCCTTTATAGCCTGTTCAACATTCAAAGCAGATACACCAAGAATCATGTCAGGCCGAATGAGTTTTTTCACCTGAACCGCAGGCATGTCACTTTGTCCTACATGAATTCCTTGAGCATTGAGGGCAAGAGCCACCGGGAGTCGATCATTTATAATGAGAGGAATATTTTCCTTGGTTAATTTTAATATTTCTTGTATTTCTCGGCCTAAGGCAATCATCTCATCATCTCTGGAGGTTTTATCCCGAAGTTGTATCACAGTTGCTCCGCCTTCAATTGTCATCTTTAGTACTTCAATTAAAGACCTTGGCTTTACAATATCACGATCGGTTAAAACATGAATTCCTTTTATTATCTCATTATTCATAGATTCTCCTTTCGCCGGTATTATCCGGATCAAGTTTATATTGGGTCTCCCGATTTAATCAGGTTTCTCAGCCTGGATATCACCAAGCTCCCCAAATAGCTAAGCTACCATTATACTAAAAAATATCCAGCCGTTTCTGCGATCTTGGTAAATAATGTCTGCGATAGTACCATTCTTTGAGAAGAAAGCGGGGAGGATGGGACCGTGTTGGAACTTTTT
>CAYITZ010000025.1:0-17093 GCA_964366485.1 uncultured Gammaproteobacteria bacterium | reverse complement strand
TCCATTGATCTAAAATATTCTTAAGAGTATTTCTTCCCCAATCGATCGTGTAACCATCAAGATTTGCGTATTCGACAAAGAATTTATAGGTATTCCAAAGCATGAGATAGAACTGTCTTCGCACTTCGTCAGCTTTTTTATACCCAAATAACATGTTGTCAGCAGGATTTTGACGTGCAAACATCCACCTCATCACATCAACCCCTATTTTATCCGCACCCTCATTGAACTCGACCGAATTTCCCCAGCTTTTATGCATGGGTCGGCCGTCCTCACCTACCATAGTGCCATAACCCAACACGCGCTCAAAAGGAAACGTGTTTTCAAGGACCGAGGACATGGCAATCATCGCATAAAACCAGTTTTTAAACTGCCCAGGAAATGACTCGGTAATAAAATTCGCGGGAAACCACTCTTTCCATTTACTTTTATCTTTCAGGTAAAGAGGCTCGCCTTGATTGTCCTCCATTATCGTTGAGTAAGGTACGATGCCTGCGTCCAACCAGGGGTTTCCTACGGCTTCAATCCGCCCAGCTAGACTTCCACACCTTGAACATTTAATTTTGACTTCATCAATAAACGGCTTATGGGGAGTGTGTCCCTCAAATTTATCCCAACCAACAATTGCTTTCTCTTTCAACTCTTTTTTTGATCCTACCACATCAAATGTACCGCACTTCCTACATTCATATATGGGGAGTGCGAGGCCCCAGTATCGATTTTTCTTGCTGATAAGCCAATCATGCATATTTTTTAACCAATCAAGCTCACGATCCAGTCCAAACTCCGGCATCCATTTTATTTTTTTTGCAACCTCAACCATCCTCTCTCTCAAAGTTAAATTTTTAACTTTTAACTTTGAACTTTTAACTTGCGATGGCTTATCCATCGCAATGTACCACTCATCTGCAACCTTCCACACCAGTTCGGTCTTACACCTCCAACAAGCGGGATATCTGTGCTTATATGCAGCAATCGCAAAAGCCCAACATTCACCGTTTTGATTCTTTTTTTCTTTTAAATAGTCAAGGATTACTTCCGGATGCTTCTTTGCATTTTTTCCGGATAAGTATCCTAAATCCTTCATATAATCCGCGTTATCCTCTATCACCGGAATCATGGGGAGCCCCAGTTTTTTTCCCATTTTGAAGTCCTCAACTCCTGCTGAAACTGCGGTATGGACCAAACCGGTTCCTTCGGTTGTAGTGATGGGTAAGATGTTTTTATCAGTTGCAAAGACGATATGAAATTTGTCCGGATTGGCGTCGGCAACTTTTTTTATTTTTGGAAGATCATCAAAGGGTCCCTGATATTTCAGACCAACCAATTCGCTCCCCTTTACCGCTTTTAATATTTTGTAGTTTTCCTTAAAAACAGACTTTACTAATTCTTTAGCAATCCAAAATTTCTGTCCCGTAGTTCCTTTAACCAAAGCGTAGTCAAACGTAGCCTCAACTGCCACGGCAATATTGGCAGGAATGGTCCAGGGGGTGGTCGTCCACACGAGTAAATTTTCATCCTTTCTCCCTTTGATTGGCAGTTCAAAATAAACTGATTGATGTACCAGTTCTTTATAATCCTCAGTCAGCATCTCGTGTTGTGATATCGCCGTCTCACAGCGGGGGCACCAGGGGACCGATTCATGACCTTTATATGTCCATCCGTTCTCAAAGCAGGTCTTCAAAAAATACCAAATCATATAGTTATTTGCATCACTCATAGTGAAATAAGAGTGTTCCCAATCCGCAAAATATCCTAAGCGTTTTGATTGAGCTGTTTGAATGTCTGAAAATTTTTTTACCCGGTCTTTACAAAGTTGCACAAATTTGGCGATGGACGCCTTTCTATCTCCAGGGACTAGGTTCTCTATGTCTTTCTTCGATCGCAAACCCAATTCTTTTTCAACCTCCACTTCTACCCATAACCCCTGACAATCAAAACCATTTTGAAAACGTTGACGGTACCCGAGGAGGTTAAAAAAACGAGGCCATAAATCTTTATAGGTCCTTCCCCATGCATGATGGGCGCCCATGGGATTATTTGCCGTTATGGGACCATCCAGAAATGAAAATGTTTCCTTCGCATCTTTATTTTTATGAAGATATTTATCCACCACCCCATCTTTATACCAATGAGCCAATAACTGTCTTTCAAGCTCAGGAAAATCGGGATTGGATGGAACGGGCTTAAACATAAGAATACTGTTTATTGTATCAACAGCCAAAATAGAATGCAATGTGACCTGTGGTGTTGCTATACTTTTTATATGAGTAATTTAATTCATTTCTTAAACGGAAAATTTGTATCTGAAGAAGAATTACTTATTTCTCCCAGAGATTTAGGTTTCGTGCGAGGTTACGCGGTTGCTGATTTTATCGTTACTTATAACCATCAACCATTTAAATTATCAGTGCATGTTGATAGGCTTTTCAAATCGGCAGAAATAATTGGGTTAAGAGTTCCTTGGAATAAAGAACAAATATGTTCATGGGCAAAAGAAACATTAGATAAAAATGATAAAGAATCTGAAAAAACGATAAAAATCATATTATCCGGTGGCATCTCTCATTCGCTTAATCAAGCTGAAACACCAACGATAATTATGATTGTTAGTCCTCGTGTACGTAAACCGTCAAGCGATTATGAAAGTGGAGTTAAGGTAATTGCAGTTGAATACAAACGCCAATACCCGGAAGCTAAACACACTCATTATGTCGAAGCGATTAAACAATTAGCACAAGCTGATGAAGAAAGAATTGAGGATGTAATTTATTATGATGAATCCCAAGTTTACGAAGGATCGGGTACTAATATATTCGCCGTAATTGATAATAAGCTTGTTACTACGAAATCGAATATCGTTTATGGAATCACCAGGAATACTTTGCTGGAGATATTGAAATTGCCTATTCCTATAGAGGTTCGGGATTTTAATTATGGTGGATTATTAAAAGCCACCGAAGTATTTATAACCGGCAGTAACAGCGAAGTCAGAGGTGTAATTGAGATAAACGGTAAACCTGTTGGAGATGGGAAAATAGGAGTGATTACAAAAGAAGTAACAAAACAATACAACAAATATGTCCTTGAAACAACTAAAAAATAAATTTATTTTTTTCTTAAAAATGCGGGGACATCAAACGTCTCACTTTCTTCAAGAAGCTCTTCATCATCTGCTATGTCTATCTTCGGGGAGGTATCGTCTACAAGAGTTTTTTCATTAAGCGAAGTTGTTTCATGTGCAGGTTTGGAAAAGGATGATATTGTATCGTCCTTTTTAAATCTGAATAATTTGACTCGTTGATCGTCAAACTTGGTTGCAATGAGAGTGACTTTAACCGAATCCAGCATTTTCTCATCAATGACAGCACCGAAAATGATGTCAGCGTCCGGATCGACCGTCTTAGTTATGATTGAGGCGGCCTCATCTATCTCATTCATGGTGAGATCAGGACCTCCAACGATGTTAAGAAGTACTCCTCGGGCTCCTTCAATGGATGCATCAAGAAGAGGTGAGGAAATTGCCTGTTTTATTGCGGCGAGCGCTCGCTTGTCACCGCTTCCGATACCAATACCCATAAGTGCCGTACCAGCGTTACTCATGATGGTGCGGACATCTGCAAAGTCAACGTTAATAAGTCCGGGGACTGTGATAAGTTCAGCAATTCCCTTAACCCCTTGATGTAAAACTGAATCAATTCTTTTGAATGCCTCAAGGATGGGGGTTTTTTTATCTACGACCTGCAGAATGCGTTGATTGGGGACCACAATAAGCGTGTCCACATTATCCTTAAGGCGCATGGTACCCTCATCTGCCGTGAACTTGCGTTTTGACCCTTCAAATTCAAAAGGTTTGGTAACCACGGCCACCGTTAAAATTCCCATTTCCTTGGCAATTTCGGCGATGATAGGAGCCGCGCCAGTACCCGTACCCCCACCTTCACCACAGGTGATAAATATCATGTCTGCATCAGTTAATTCTTCTTTTATTCTTTCTCTTGATTCCTCGGCCGCCTGCTTCCCCACCTCAGGATCTCCGCCCGAACCCAATCCCTTGGTAAAATTCTCACCAATTTGAATCTTGATTGCGGCTTTGTTATGCAAAAGTGCTTGGGCGTCGGTATTGATTGCAATAAACTCCACTCCCGCAATACCGCCCTCGGCAATCATGGAAGACAGAGCGTTACCGCCACCTCCGCCAATCCCGACTACTTTTATCCGTGCCGCCTGTCCTGCTTTTGGTTTGATAAGCATATTAGGGAATAAATTGTTTGAAAAAATCTTTCATTTTACCGACCGAACCGCCGAGGGAAAAATCCTTGAGAATTTTGTTAAAGTTCTTAAAACCTTCTTCCTTGTTCATTATATTTTTTCTTCCGTATAAAATCAAGCCGACGGTTGTTGAGAACTGAGGATCAAGAATCTCGTCGATGAGTCCTGATATTTTACCGGGAATCCCTATCCGCACCGGCAACCCGATAGTCTTCCTTCCCATCTCAAGAATTCCCACCGTCAACGCTCCTCCACCCGTTATGACAAGACCCGATGGAATAAGTTCGATAAAGTTACTCTTTATTATTTCATCGCTCACCATTTTGTATATTTCCTCAAGACGGGGACCTATAATGCCGTCAATCAGTGTCTTCATATCAAGATTGTCCACCGTCTCCGGAAGTTGGAGCTCATTAAAATTGAGCTCTTCCATCTTTTTTCTTGTTTTACTTCCCCCATGTTCCAGTTTGTTGCTCAAATAAAGTTTGATTTTCTCCGCCGAGTCAAGAGATACCCTCATACCCACCGCAATGTCATTCGTAATGTGCCTTGCCCCGATGGGAATGGATGAGGAGTAGGAAAGTGACCCGTCAACATACAGGGCTATATCCGTCTTCCCGCCTCCAATATCCACACACACTACTCCAAGTTCTTTTTCGGTATCAGTAAGCACGGCCTCTGAAGACGCAAGTCCGGCAAATATAAACCCGCGATTCCCCACTCCGATACTCTCCATGCAACGGTCAATGTTTTTTAAATTGGTGTGGGATGCAGTGATGATATGTGTCTCAACTTCCAAACGCACTCCGCTCATGCCGATAGGATTTTTTATACCTTCCTGGCCGTCCACCACAAAATCCCGGGGAGATACTTCAATGATTTGACGAGTTGTGGATAAAGAAATAGCGCGAGCCGCCTCAATAACCCGATTGATATCCGTTTCAGATATCTCCCCCTGCGAATCGGCAACTGCGACTACTCCGCGGGAATTCAAAGAAGATATGTGAGGTCCCCCGACTGACACAAGTGCAGTGTGCACTTTTTGACCCGCCATCCGTTCAACTTTTTCGATACTATCCTCAACCGACCTGGTAACTTTATCGATGTCCACCACGAGTCCTTTTTTCACTCCTGAGGAGGGGGTTGAATTAAATCCGATTATGCGTAACTCATCGTCTTCTTTTGACTCAACTCCCACGATGGTCGCTATTTTTGAACTTCCGATGTCAATTGCCGCAATAAGATGATCTGCCATATCATTCTACAAGTTCTAAAATGGGTCTGTTAAATCGTAAATCAAGCTTCTTAAAATCGGTTCCCTGTATTTTAAACTGATGGACAATTTGCTCTAACTGATATACCTGTGCGTCTATGTCTTTTTCCGAGGAAAACACAATGGTTTTCCCCTTCAGACTAAATCCTATCATATCAACTCCATCAATATCAATAGTATTGATTTTCATACCCATCTCCGACATTTTTTTTAGAATTTTTAATGTCATATTAATATCTTTATAATTCAGTAAATCTCCAGGTTGATATGATACAAAATGAAGTTTTTCGAAGTAGTGAATGACGGGCAGATTGAATGATGACGGTACCTCTTTTAACTTGGAAAGTACTCTCCCCTCTTGACTCAAGACGAAAAAACCTGAGTCTGACTCAAAGTATGCAAGCGGTTCAGCTGTTGCAATAGTCAAAATAAGGATCTGGGGATACTTCTTTGTGACTTGTATGCGAGAAATGAATGGGTTACTTCTTTTCATTCGCTCTCCCACTTCGTGAGGAGACAGGGTAATGAGAGAGGCATTTTTAATATTTTCCAGGCCATACAAAACAACTTCTTTCGGAATTCCCTCAATCTTTATGATTTTTACCCGCCAATCGTTTAAAACGAATATTAACACTGCAATACCCAAAGCAAAAAATAATATTGCGAGAACAATCAGTTTACTCTTGAATAATTTCATGGATGATGACATCGGTCGCGTCACGCCTGATTTGGTATGGCAATGTTTCAAAGTTTTTAATATACAAGTCTTTTTTGGAAAGTACCAAACGGATTAATTCGAGAAGCCGTGTGCTTGATTCCTTTTGTTCAAAAACTTCACCAATTTTATAATTTTTAAAGAATTCTGCGTGTTTTTGCTGTTCTTTTTGTGCTGACCACGGGAGTGGGATAAAAATAGTTGGTTTTTTGAGATGTATGAGTTCAAAGAAAGTGTTTGCCCCGGCACGAGCTACCACTATATGTGAAATAGAGTAAACGTAGCCAATTTCATTGTCAAAAAAGTGTTTGACGGGAATATATCTCTGTTTTAATTCTTCAGGAAAAGTCCTTCGATAACGCAGTAAATGTTCATAATCATCGTATTCCTTTATATCTCCCGTTTGATGTATAACTACATAATCCTGAAGTAATTCGGGTAAAATGTTACGGATATGCTCATTGATGCCGTGGGAGCCGAGCGATCCACCGGTGATGTAGATAACGGGCTTTGTTTTATTTACATCAATTGGCTTATCTATTATCTTAAAAACGGTGTTACGAACTGGATTACCGGAAAGAATTGATTTATGAGAAGGAAAAAAATGCTTTGATTCAGGAAACGAATAAAAGATTTTTTTTGAAAAATAAGCAATTACCTGATTTGCAAGTCCCGGGCATATGGTTTGTTCATGGGTAAAAACAGTAACTCTTAGCAACCACCCCATAACCGCAACAGGTATGGCAAGATAGCCGCCGAAGGAAAGGATGACGTCCGGTGTCTGTTGTCTGAGAATGAAAAATGCGTGAATAAAACCTACGGGAATTTTGAGTATATTTGTAAAACTGCGAAACGTCATGAGTCGTGTTATCCGCCCTGCATGGAGGGATATGAATGGAATATGACGTTTTGTTATTTCTTTATATTCGAGGGAAAGAGTTTGCTCACTGTCGAGCGCATACTTTCGTCCGGCAAACGCAAGGGAAATTTTATCTTTTTGCGATGATTCGATTATCTTATCAATAACAGCCAATGCTGGGGTTAGATGTCCTCCGGTGATAAGTAATTTCATGTGTTATTCATACTATATAATTTTTATACTCCGCGCAACGTTTAACACGATACCCATGAGCGCAAAAGATAATAAAAGATTAGAGCCTCCATATGATATGAATGGCAAGGGAACTCCCGTCAAGGGAATGATGTGAACCATGCTTGCCAAATTTATGATTGTTTGTACTGCAAAAAAAGCGAATATCCCCCCCGCAAGCAATCTTCCAAATCGATCCGGAGCTTTTTCAGCGATACGAAAAATATAAACGATTAAAAAAATAAAAAGACATATGAGGATAAAGCTCCCTAAGAACCCCACTTCTTCTCCAATGATGGCAAAGATGGAATCAGTATGTGCCTCAGGCAAATACAGATGTTTTTGTTTTGAAGATCCAAAACCTTGGCCAAACAAGCCTCCGTTTGAAAGGGAGATAAGAATCTGATTGATATGGTAGGTGATTCCCAAAGGATCGGCTTTAGGATCAAAAAAAGCAAGCAATCTTTTCACTCGATAGGGCGAGGATTTTGCCAATAAATAAAAACTTATTCCCGAAAATGGAACCAGAAGGAGGAGATAATGGAGTTCGATACCGGCAAGAAAATAGATGATAATGCTGAGTAAAAATATGATTACGGCCGTTCCCATGTCTGGCTGTAAAATAATAAGAAACATTAACAACCCCAAGAGAATGATGAACGAATAAAAGCGTTTTCTTTCCTTGGTAATAAACCAAGATGATAAATAAATGATTGCTGAAAGTTTGGCCATCTCAGTCGGCTGGAATCCGAAAATCCATCGGCGGGCGCCGTTTACCTTTGTCCCTATACCGGGAATAAGCACCAAAAATAAAAGAAAAATATTTACTAGCATGAGAAAAAATGCTCCGTAATATAGTTTGTGGTAATCAAGATAAGAAAGAATTGTCATGATGCCAATGCCTAAAAGAATCCAAACCGCCTGAATCTTAAAATAATGAAAGCTATCCCGAAACTCTCCAAAGCTCCGCACATATGAGGCTTCAAAAACAAAAAATAATCCTATGACAGACAAAAGTATGGGAAGGGAAAAAAGGGTGCTGATAGTCTTAATTCTTTTCATAACTGCGTACGTATAATTTAAACAGGTCCCCCTTTTCTTCAAAATTTTTCCATATGCTATAGCTAGGCGAGGCAGTTGAAAGAAGGCAGATACTTTTCTTTTTGGTATGAGTAAACGCAAAGCGAACTGCAGCCTTCATATCTCTTGTTTCAAAAATCCGTGGCAGATGTGATGTTTTTTTGTGTAATAACGTACGTATTTTTTCTCCCGAATCGGGAAACAGCACAATATTTTTTATTCCCTTTTCGATAATGACATTCACGAGGTATGAAAAATCGTACCCGCGGTCTTCACCTCCCAAAAAAAGGGTGTCAACATCTTTCAGTGTCCGTAAAGCCGCGATGGTTGATTCGGGAGTTGTTGAAATTGCATCGTCATAAAAAATTATACCCTGGGAAATCCCCACATTTTCTAATCTGTGAGGTAACGGTTTGAATGTTTTGAGTGACTTGCTTATGTTACCTTTTGAAATATGAAAAAGGTCAGTTACTGTTAATACGGCCTGTATATTCTCTTTGTTATGATCACCTAAGAGCGTCAAATCGTCTTCAGAAACAGGAATGGTATGAGGAAGAAATGGTAGGACATGACAATACAAACTAGAAGCCCATTGTTCTAAATCTGTATATTTTGGGTTATAAATGAAATAATCTTTTTGCTTGACGTATTTCACGATATTTTTTTTTGTATCATAATAATCTGCAACTTTCCCATGATAGTTCATGTGTTCGGGAAACAGATTGAGAACCACGGAGATATGCGGCGAATAGTGGATGTCATCAAGTTGATAACTAGACAACTCCATGACGAAGATATCGTCCTTTTCGTAGGGCTTTATCAGCTCAGACAGGGCTGGATTACCTATGTTGCCAACTAAGTGTGCCTGTTTTCCTCCTGTTTTTAAAATATGATAAATGAGACTGCTGGTTGTGCTTTTCCCCTTGGTTCCGGTAACTCCAATAATAATATTATTACAGTTTGCAAAAAAAATATTGGTTGCTGTGGTGTATTTCTGAGTAACCAGTGATTTAGGAATCCCGGGTGTTTTAATGATTAAATCATAATCTTTTTGTCTCTCAAGATAGTGTGGGTCACTATTTCTATCGGTATGATCTATGGAAGCTCCAGATAAAGCTTTCTTTAAATAATCCTCAGTTGACCGCCCTTCTTTTCCATACCCGAGGATAAGGATTTTTTTATTTTTGAGTTCTTCAATTTTCATACGTTGAGAATTTTTTTAAACTCCTCAGGCAGAGTGTGTACATCTCCCACCTGGAATACATAATTTTTTAGCTTTGATATATCTTTCATACTGGGTAGTACTAAACGTTCAAACATTTTTATAACCGACTCATCTTTGAATTCTCCTTTTTCATGTACCAGATAAAACGCAACCGCCACTTCCTCAAAGGTCCCTACACAGTCAAAGGGCTTGATGTCTTTGGTACCCAATAGCTGTTGATAAAGAGGAATGAGGGAAACATCGGCGAAAAGATTTTGGCCAAAAATACCTATCACATCTTCCTTGGACAAAAATGAACTAAGCATCAAAAACATGAAAGCGCACTTTGCACACTCACCGCACCACCTCTTTGATGATCCCTTTTTAAAAACGGTAAAATTTTTATTACAACTTGAAAAATGGGGAAAATAATTTTTATATTTTGAAAATTGTTCAACGATTTTAATTTCAGTTAAAGGACGGAGAAAGGAGAAATACTGAATGTCAGAAGTTATAAATATGGAAACATACGACCTGAAAGCCATCTCGAACTCTTCGCTTTTACTCCATTGATGATTTACTTCCATACCATGATATAAAACACTGCCGAAGTTGGCGCTTTTTTCATTGGAGACGATAAAATATGCATAATCATAGACAATTGCGGTCAATACTCCCATAAATGCATACACGGCTGATATGGGGATATGGCCGTTATATACCAACCCTGTTTCATTGAGCTCATTAACTTTTTCATCAATTTCATGTCTCACAAAAAGTCCCTTTATGCCCATTTTGGGAAAAAGCTCCCGTACAAGCGGATATTCGTGATTTGCTTCAATCACTAATCCGGTTATTTCTTTTTTCACCTTTTTTAATAGCTCAACCGTAATAAGAGAATCTTTTCCCCCGGCTATCCCTACAAGAGATCTATTTTGTGGGGAAAAATGTATCGGTTTGGGATGTGCATCCTGGGACACGGGGAATGATATAAGACCTCTAAAATCAAGTTCATTCCGATAGAAAAACTCACCTAAGCCACGCGTGTATACCGTATTCCAAAATGCCGCCTGCTCAGTGCTTAATTGACAGCTGAGCACTTTAATTTCTTTGGGACAGAACATTTTCCAGTATGAAATCCCCAACATGAGATGCAAGGGTCGGAGTACTACATCAAGTAGATCTGATAAAACAGTCTGGGGAATTGCATCAGGAAGAATCACTTTATCCACAAAACGAGAGACAACGCCCGTATTGAAACCAACCGAATAGAGAAAGGATAATGTACGCTTGTCTTTCCCTATATGATACGAGTCAAACGAGAAATAGATTGCCTGGGAAATCATACCCCCATTATAGCTTTCCTACTTCATGAACGCAATCATAAGTCCGAAAACTGAGAAGATGATCGCAAGTAACCAGAGCCTCATGACAACCTTAGGTTCCTCCCACCCACGATGTTGAAGAAGAAGGTGAAAGGGCGCCACATTGAACGCTTTCTTTTTAAGAAATTTTTTGCTTAATAGTTGAATAAGTGAAGTTAAAATCTCCAACATAAATACTCCTCCGATGAGGGGAAGCGCAAATGCTTTTCCCAAGATGAGACCAATCACCGCAAACATTGCTCCAAATGACAAAGCCCCCGTATCCCCTAACATGATACGCGCGGGATAAATATTGAAGTACAAAAATGCAAGTAGTCCTCCAATCCACACACCGATAAACATCGAGGTGGGTACATCTATGATAGATCGGGCGATTATCCAAAAACCAGAGATAGCAATCATAAGAACGCCTGCGGCTAAACCATCAAGTCCATCGGTAATATTTACGGCGTTTGAAAAGGCTACTATAACAAAGGTTGCGAATGGAATATAAAACAAACCTAACTTAAATACTCCCAGAAAAGGGATGTGAATGATATCGATTTTCAAATCATTATAAAGCCAAAAGGAGATAATGGTTGCAAGAATGATTTCAATGATGAGTTTATGCCGCATCCGCAAACCAAAAAATTGATTATCTTTAAATCGAAATATTTTCATAAGGTCATCCCAGACTCCCAAAACAGCAAATCCGATGAGGGTAAAAAAGATAATTCGTATCTCTCCCATGACTGATGGGTAATTTGCATAAAGCGGCTTATTAAAAACGGCATAGAGGAGTACAAAAAATCCAAAAAGTAACGTAGTGGTTACGACGATTAATATTCCACCCCCAACAGGTGTACCGGTTTTATGACTGTGTAGCTTGTCAAAGATGGGAGTAGGTTCATTAAAGGCGTCTTTCGTCTGTTGATTCTGCCGTTGCAGTTTTGCTTTGTAAAGAAAATTGATGAAGGGGACGATTAAAAAGAAATTGAAAATAAATGAGACAAATGTGGCAAAAAGATAAATTGACATACGTTGTAATATTAAAACTTAAAGGAATACCAATTGATATGGGGAAGAAATATGATACAGGCAATGATAAATGCTCCAATAGCAAAAACTAGCATCGCCCCCGCCGCCACATCTTTTGCTAGTCCAATGTCTGGTCGAATTTTTATATCTATCGCATCAGTCGCTTGTTCTATTGCAGTATTTATGGTTTCGATCGAAAACCCGAGAGTTATAAGAACAAATATAATTAAAAATTCAGCACGAGAAATCGAAACCATATTACCCCATGCAACTGCAAGAACCGATAAAAAAAGGTGCACGCGATAGTTTGGTTGCGTTGACAAAGCCCACTTCAGGCCATGCCATGCATTTTTTATTGATATGGTGTGTTTTTTTATCATAGTCAAATGAGTTCCTGGATTATGCTCGATAACTTCTGGCTGTCATGCCGAAGGACACTGCGTGTCAGAACATCGGCCCTGCTTTTTTCGATTGACACATTATCCACAACGTCGCGCTCGATGATCGTCCCGTTGCAACAAGTTGGGACAAGATCGTTTATAACCGGTTTTTCGTGATGATCCGTATACCATTGTATTATATCTTCCGGAATCTTGCCATTATTGATGATGATGTGGTCGGGTTTTTTCCCTAAGTAATACTCAAGGTCCTTTATATGATCCATGGCAGTATAGCCGGATGTTTGTCCCGACTTAGTCATGAGATTCATAACGTAAACAATTTTTGCGTGAGAAGCTTGGATGCGCTCCCTCATACCATCTACAAGCAAGATGGGAATGATACTCGTATACAGATCGCCCGGACCGATGATGATAAGGTTTGATTCTTCAATGCGTTGTAAAGCATACGGATTTGCTGAAGCACGCGGCTCAAGAAAAGCGTTTTTGATTCTGCTCGTTTCTTTATGATTTTCATCAATGTGCGATTCACCTTTGAGAATAATGCCGTTTTCATACTCCGCGCAAAGATTTGTTTTATCAAAAGTGACGGGTATGACTTTTCCCTTTGTTTTCAATACATAACTTGCCGTCTCAAGGACCTGATTATAATTTTCAGACACCTTTTCAAGCGCGGATAAGAATATATTTCCAAAATTGTGCCCTTCAAAATCTCCTTTTTCAAAACGATATAAAAATAATTTACGCCATAACTGTGGAGCATCAGAAAGGGCAACTAAGCACTGGCGTAAATCTCCGGGGGGGAGAACTCCAAGCTGATCCCGAAGTCGCCCCGTGGACCCGCCTGAATCCATCATGGTTACGATGACGCCCAAATCAATGGGGAGATTCTTAATTCCTGTCAGGACGACAAATGTCCCTGTTCCTCCACCAAGTACTGTGATCGTTTTCATAATATTATGCTTTATCAGGAACATCCTTTCTAACCACCTCACCAGGAAATACCAAACAGTTACTACCGACTTTTACTCCCGGATATAAAGTGCTATTTACTCCAATCTTTGTATTTTTTCCCACTATGGCTCCTAATTTTTTCATATTGGTATTTACTTTTTTTTCTTTTACTATTGATTGAACCTCACTTTCGTCAAAGCGGAAATTGGCGGTCACCACGCCGGATCCAAATAACACTCCATCCGCAAGCACACTATCTCCTACATAATTACGGTGAAGTGAAACTTTGTCTCCCAAGTATGAACGCGCTACCTCACATGAAGAACCAATTAAACAATTCTTTCCAATGTGACTTTCTCGAACTAATGCATAATCGGCAATGATCGTATTTTCACCAATGTAGCAAGGTCCTGTAATCTTCGCAAAGTGTCCGACTTTCACTCCTTTTTCCATGATAACAGGGCCTTGAATGATAGCGGTCTCCGCAATCGTCAAATCTTTAGAGTCCGCAAGTTTATTGGCCTTTATGCCATCCAAGAAATGTCTCATCATCGACAGCACATGCCAGGGATATTTAATAGCTTTCCAGTAACCTTTATAAGACACATAATCTACTTTGCCCTCTTGAATCAACGAGTGAATTGCTCTTTCATAATGGTCATCTGTCTCAACCTTAATACCCTCAAGGATTTGTATAAAATTATCTATATTCTTCACATAATCTACTACGAGATTCACAAGATCTGACGGCACATGCGAAGGATCAGGCTTCTCAATTATTCCAGATAGTTTATTATTTTTTAATTCTAAATATCCTCCGGGATAATAGGAATCAACTTTTTTTGCAAGAAAAACAAATTCGGTTGCTCCCTTCATTTTTTCAATAAGTTCATCTATTGCCGAAAATTCAAAAAAGTCATTACCAATGATTAGTGCGTCCCCGTGTATTATTCCTTTACATGATATTGTTGCGCCGGCCATACCATCTTTTGTTATATCTTGGATAATGAATTGCGCTCGTTCCCCAACTTGTTTTTCAAATAAGCTTTTATTTGCCTCACTGCAAACCACAAATATTTCTTCACCATACTCTGAAAGCCCGTCAATAAAATGGAGGATAAGGGGTTTACCAAGAAATGGTGTCAGTAATTTTTCTTTTAGCGGCCAGAAACGATCACTGTCACCTCCGGCAAGAATAATAATATTTTTTATTTTTTTCATACCTTTTTAATATCCCCTCCTAAACTGGTAATTTTCTCAACAAAGTTCTCGTATCCCCGTTCCAGAATTGAAGCTCCGTTAATAATTGACTCCCCATCCGCTAGTAAAGCCGCAATGGCTAAGGTGGCCCCCGCACGGAGATCGGCGATCGTCAACACACCATTGTGCAAACGTTGAGGACCATATACCGTGATTGCTTGTTTATGTTCTTTGTTTTTATCGTAATTAAAGATATAAAATGATTCTGGAGTTTGCACAATCGGCGATGAATACTCGATTTTTGACCCCATTTTTATCAATTCATCCACATAGGAAAATCTATTCTCAAATACCCGTTCATGGATAAGTGATTTCCCTTTTGCCTGGGTCATAAGTACTGCCCAGTTGGGCTGCCAATCAGTCATAAATCCCGGATGAGGGTCAGTAATAATATCTAAAGATGTCAAGGGTCCTTTATAAAAAAATTTCCACCTATTTTCATCAACCTTCTCTGCTCCCCCTCCTATTTTTCCAATAACATTGATAAAAGTTTTCAAATAATTTTCTGGTATGGGCCCCACCGTCACATCTCCTTTTGTAATAATTCCAAGTACGGCAAATGTCACCGCTTCATTCCGGTCTGAGACGATGGAGTAAGGTTTCCTCTGGACAAGCGATTTAACTCCTTGAATCACAATGTCATTGCTACTTCGTTTTATGTTTGCCCCACCTTTATTCAGAAAGGAAATAAGATCGTCAATCTCCGGCTCAAGTGCCGTATTGTATATTGTTATTTTATCCTGACAAAATACGGAAAGGAGAATCATAAGCTCGGTCCCCGTGTGCGAGGATTTAACAAACGTATAATCTCCGCATGGTTTAACATTCATGAATGCTTTGTAATAACCTGTTTCTGAATTATAAGAAACATTTACTCCCAAATCTTTCATACCGTTTACGATGCGGTCAATCGGTCGAGCGCCAATCCTACATCCTCCCGGATTGGGAATGGATGCTTCTTTAAAACGGTAGAGAAGGGGGGCAAATAACATAAATGATGCACGTATTTTTGAAGCGTGAAGAAAATCAAGTTTGTTTTCCCTCAACCCTGTTGAATCAACTAAAACAGTATTCGTATCCGTAAATTCTGCCCGCGCTCCCAGTGTCTGGATAAGATGAAGTAATTCAAAGATGTCCCGAATACGGGGAATGTTTTTGAGCGTAACTGCCCCGTCAAAAAGAAGCGCGGCAATAACCGCCTTCAAAGCGACGTTTTTTGCACCTGAAAGTTGAATTTTTCCTTTAAGAGGCTTCCCCCCTTGGATAATATATGCGTCTTCCATAGGCTACACAATCACGACTTCTTCGATCAATTTGATTCCAAATTTTTGACTCACTTTTTCCTTTATTTCCTTGACTAATTGTAACAGATCTGCCGTATTTCCCTCCATTTTCCCCGTGTTGATGATGAAGTTCGCATGAACGGGGGATATGACAAAGGAACCCACTCCCTTATTCTTCATGCCAATCTGGTCTATCAAGTAGCCTGATGAGGTCGTGGGAAGATGTAGCCTTTCCTGATCCTCTTGAGAAATATTTCTAAAAAAACACCCGCATGTTGCCTCGCCAAATGGCTGAGTTTGTCTGCGGTATAACATCGTCTCATGAGATTGTTGCTTAAGGATTGCCGGATTTTTTTTCTCAAGTCTAAATACTCCATCAATAAAAACTTCATGAGTTTTTTGCAATATGCTGTAGTCATATGCAAAGCAAAAATAGTCACGGTTGACCGTTTTCAGTTCCCCTCTTGAGTCCAGAAGAGTGGCGGAAACGAGGGGATCACTTACATAACTCCACGGATGAGTCCATTTGGAGTTCATGTACATTGCTCCACCCATCGTTCCGGGAAGCCCTTCATGATGCTCAAACCCCGCCCATCCTTTCTCAATTGTTTTATTTACAAGGAGGGTGATGGTATATCCTGAAGAAACTAAAACTTCTACATACTCTTTTTCTTCTTTTAGAAGTTCAAGTTTTGCATAGTTATTTTTGATAACCAAACCAGGAATTTTGCTTTTTGTTGCGGCTATGTTGGAACCTCCCCCAATCATGGTGAGGGGGATGCGGTGTTTTTTGGCGGTCTGGATTGCCAATACAAAATCTTCTTTTGTGTGTGCTTCAAAGAAATACTCAGCAACGGTGCTGGTACGCAAAGTTAGATAAGGAAACAAATTTTTATCAGCAAACACCTTATCCTTCCCCAATATTTCCGTCAATAATGTGTATGTATTCATATTATCTTGATAATCTCATCTTTTAACTTATAGATATCACCAGCCCCGATGGTAAAGATAATATCTCGAGGTTTCACCGCTTCTTTTAATTGTACTAATAATTCTTTCGTTGAGGAAAATGCTTTTACTTGTCCATTCGCCGCCTCTTTTTCAATATCAAAAGATGATATGTGGAACTCTTTCGCATTTTCGCGGGCTGAAGGGAAAATGG
>CAYITZ010000024.1:0-17453 GCA_964366485.1 uncultured Gammaproteobacteria bacterium | reverse complement strand
AAGAGACGATCCGCTTGACAACCATCGTAATTGCAATATCATTGATAATTGGAGTATATATAGGTATAATAGATGTTTTACTGGCCAAAGGATTGGAAGTATTTACTAAACTTAGATAAACTGCATAATTTGAAATTTTAAATTTAAAATTTTAAATCAATTTCCAATTTGAAATGATTAATAAATTGAGAATTGAACATTTGAATTTGATTGAAAATTGAAAATTTCAAATTAAAAATTAATTGATTATGCAGCCTGCAGATTTAGGAAAAGAACAAAAAGAAGCGCTTGAAAATATCCCTGTGTTGGGTGTGCAACCCAAATGGTATGTCATTCACATTCAAACCGGGTACGAGAATAAAGTCAAACAAGCACTTGAACAGAGGATCAAAAGTCTCGGAGTTGAGGACAAAATCTTTAACGTAGTTATTCCTGTTCGGGACGTGGTGGTAATAAAAAAAGGGAAAAAGACATCCGCTATTGAAAAAGTATTCCCCGGCTACGTATTAATCCGCATGATTTTGACTGATGATTCATGGTTGGTAGTACGGACAACCGAGGGAGTCACGGGGTTTGTAGGTGCGGGATTGAAACCCACTCCCATCTCAGATAAAGAAGTTGATGCAATCATGAAATTTGTTGCTCAGGAACAGCCAAAATTCAAGACTAAATTTTCAGTCGGAGAGGCAGTCAAGGTCACCGAGGGTCCCTTTACCGAGTTTTTGGGAACTATTGAGGCAATCGACGAGGATCGGGGAAAAGTTCGCGTGTTGGTTTCGATTTTTGATCGCGAAACACCACTCGAACTTGACTTCTTGCAAGTTCAAAAGTTATAAAAGTTATAATAATTATAACGGTTATAACCGTTATAAAATACTAAATGGCTAAAAAAGTTAAAACACTAATCAAACTCAATCTTCCCGCCGGCGAGGCAACTCCCGCCCCTCCAGTCGGTCCCGCTTTGGGACAACACGGAGTTCCCATCATGGAATTCATCAAGGAATATAACGCACGCACTGCTAAATTAAAGGGACAGATCATCCCCGCGGTCATAACCGTGTTTGAGGATAGGACTTTTACCTTCATCACCAAACTTCCACCCGTGACCGCCATGATCAAACGGAAATTAGGATTAAAATTAGGATCAGGTAAGCCCAATACGGAAAAAGTGGGCAAGCTTACCAAGATTCAACTTGAGGAAATTGCCAAAGAAAAGTTGCCGGATATGAACACCGACGATCTTGAGGCGGCAAAAAAAGTAGTCGCCGGAACTGCAAGGAGTATGGGAATTGACGCAGAGAAATAAATATGTAGGGACAGGTTTAAAACCTGTCCGTACACAAATTAAAAAATTTATAAGATAAATATGGGAAAAATGAAACCACGCACCCTCGGAGTTGAGGAAATTGAAAAAAAGGAAAAAGCAAAACAAAAGGAAAAAGCCGCGGAGAAAAAATCGGTCGTCGCTAAAGCTATGACCGACGTGGATGATAAAGAAGTAGATAAAGTGAAAGTTGTAAAGAAATCTCTTCCCGCAAAGAAACCAACCGTCAAAAAAGCAAAAGGCGCAAAGTATCTAAAATCAAAAAAAATGGTCGATTCTGCTAAAAAATACTCTCTTGAGGAGGCGGTTGCCCTTCTTAAAAAGATGAAATATACCGGCTTTGATGAATCAGTTGAGATCCACATGAATGTCGAGAAAACAGGATTAAAAGGCGAGGTTGAGCTTCCTCATGCTACCGGAAAGACCGTCCGTGTTGCAATCGTGAACGACGCCGTCTTAAACGAACTTGAGAGCGGTAAGATGAATTTTGATATCCTCATAACTCACCCTTCATTCATGCCTAAATTGGCAAAATATGCAAAAGTGCTTGGTCCCAAAGGTCTTATGCCTAATCCAAAAGCCGGCACGATTTCACCCACTCCTGAGGAAGTCGCCAAGAAATTCTTAAAAGGCACTTTGCGATGGAGGACTGAGCCCAAATTTCCCCTCATCCACCAGATGGTCGGAAAACTATCGTATGACGATGCAAAACTTGTCGAGAACCTAAAAGCATTTATTGAAGCGGTCGGCAAGATACATATCTTTCAAGCGTATTTGAGCTCCACAATGACTCCGGGGGTAAGAATAGACCTTGAGAAAGTATAAGCAAAATCCTAAACCCCAAATACTAAACCATAAACAAATCCTAAACTCCAAATCTTAAACTAAAACGTTTTGAATTTTGAATTTATTGTTTTGAATTTGTTTAGGATTTAGGGTTTAGGATTTAGAGTTTATAACCCAAATCTCTTCTTCGCCGTGTCGACGATGATCTCAGCGGCGTCTTCCAACGAAAGATTTTTCCCCGTGCGTATGACCATGTCATAATGATGTGCTTTACCGGGATCATGTTGAAATAATGACTGAGTAAAACTTGCCCTTTCCCGATCTGATTTTTCAATGAGGCCCATTGCTTCACGTCTATTCACTTTTTCATACTTCATGACTCCTTTAATCCTTTCTTCCATTTCGCAGATGATGCGGACTTTAAAAGCCTGGGGGAACAGGAAATTAGCCCCTCGCCCGATGATAATTGCGTGCCCCCGTTGTCCGATGGTTGATAAAATACGAACAAGATGCTTATAGTAACTAGATAGGTCAAGATATTTTTTCCCTAACACAGTATCCACCAATTGGGTGATGACAGGAATCTGCGTCTCATCGATTTCTTCTATGAGTTCCTTCTCCAAATGCGTCTCTTTAGCAATCTCCTCCACAATATCTTTGTGAAATACCGTCCACGGGCCTCCCAGTTCTTTTGCAACCAAGAAAGCAATGGGCCGTCCACCCGATCCTTTTTCACGGGAGATAGTGATAATGGGGTCGTCTTTTTTTTCTTTCGCGTGAAATGAAGGGAAAAACTGGGAGAACTCGAAATTTTTATTGATAAGCTCAAATAGTTTCTTCATGGTGAAATCTATTTTAATACTTCTGTGATATTATGCAAGAGGATTTGGGTTTGCCCATTTTCTGAAGCGCAATACATGAAAAAGAAAACGAGGGATCCGCCTCAAGCGCTTTGAGATAATATTTTTCTGCTTCATCGGTTTTTTGCATACTTACATAACAGTTTGCAATGTTATGGTATAAGTTTGGAGTGCGAGGGGAAAGGACAGACGCTCGTTTATAGATCCGTATTGCCTCTTCACAGTTTCTTTTTTCCGCCAAACTCATCCCCAAACCATTCATGATCCGTACACTTTTGGGAGCATATGACAGGGTTTGCCGGTAAAACCGTTCGGAATCAATCCATTCATACTGCCTAGCATACGAACGTATGAGAAGCAGAAGAAGGAGTACAATCATAAGCACCTTAAGTAACCTAAGTTTCTTAAGGTACTTATGTATGAGTGTAAATACCCCCGCCCAAAAAAATATCTGGGGAAGATACATATAATGCTCGTAAAAAATTCCGTTCAAGAGAAATATTCCCGTGTATGGAATAAGCGAAATAAGAAATGCAATCCAGAAAAAGAAAAATAGGCGAACGCTTTTTTTGTTTTTATTTATAACATATATAACTATAACGCTTGCATTTAATGCTAAGAAAAGGTAAGTCCACACATTCCATAAGGAAGTCACGATGTTCACCGAAAAATCCCGTTCCATAAAAAGATCTTTCGGATAAATAAGAAGCCCAAGATAGACAAAAAAGTTTTGAAAAAACGTGGCGAGTCGGGTTACAAAATGTTCTCCATAGGGATTTCCTTTCCAGAAAAGTGCAATGTCTGAGAATTGCAAAAAGGTAAAACGGGAGATGAGGTAGAGGAGGGCAATCGTTGCAAATATAGCAACGAATAATATGTCATTGCGAGGAGTCTCGGCGGAGCCGGACGACGTGGCAATCTTATTATTTGTATAGATTGCTTCGCCCTTTTGGTTTACCCTGAGGGCTCGCAATGACAACGCCATAAGTATTATTATCCCCGGCAAGATGAGGGCTAATTCCTTCGATAATAGACTCAAGATAAAAAAACCAATACTCAATATTTTATAAAGCATCCGTTCGTCTCTTTTTATGAAAAACAATAGTGACAGCAAAAAAAATAGCGCATAGAGAGGATCAGAATGCCCTGAAATATAACTGACCGATTCGGTTTGGAGGGGATGGATGAGAAAAAAAAGTGCGGTAAAAAAAGATATAATTGTTGTATCAGTTATAATGGTTATAACAATTAGTACAAGTACTGCCGCGGCTATATGTAGCGCAATCCCAACTGCATGGAATACAAACGGATTCGGCCCCGCTATCTTGTAAATCAAAGCATACATTGAAAACTGTATTGGCCGGTAATAATTTGAATTTTTCCCCCGTCCGGCTATAGCATTCTCACTCCAAAATTTATTTATTTGAAATTCTTTTACATACGTATTTGCATACACAAAATCCTCATCATCCCATACAAATCCGCCAAAGAGAGAGGGGAGATAGGCGAGAAAACCGATGATAATTAAAATAACGGCGAGTTCTTTGAGTCGATGCATGAGAATAGTATACAAAGTAAACTCTAAATCCTAAACCCTAAATAATAATCAAATCCCAAATACTAAGTTCGAAATTCTAAACGTTTTGAGTTTAAGATTTGAAGTTTAGGATTTGTTTAGAGTTTAGTATTTAGGGTTTGGAGTTTCATGTTATTTCTGCTACCATATAAGTATGGATCGCGTTGAGCTCCAAAAAAAACCCATCTGGCAATATTTTTCACAAGCACAAAAAGACCTGATTGAAGAAGGCCTATATCTCAAAGATGACATCGTCCGCGATCACGCCTTTCAGTTTAAAGACTATTCTTTCCTCATCTTTCCTTTTGCAAAGGCCTTTGAGGGATTCTTAAAACAATTATTTAAAGACGTGAAGTTCATATCACATCTTGATTATATCTCCGATCATCTCCGACTCGGGAAACTACTATCACCCCATCTGGTGGCAAGGCTGGGGGATCGGTCGCTCTATCTCAAAATCATCAATGCAAGCGGCGAACCACTCGCTCATCGGATTTGGCAGACATGGAAATTGGGTCGGAACGAGGTATTTCATTACTTTCCCCACAACTTGCGAGCAGTTACCTTTCCGGATGCAGAAAAGACCATCACCGAACTGCTAAGCACCATGGATGAAGCCTACGACCAGCTAAGGACCATGAAGGTGAGACAGAGATTGATGGAATATAACTGAAAGGGGTGAAGATGACATCAATACCTACAGACGGGACTTATAGTTTGCATTTTATACATATGTAATATATAATATATGGAATATGACACGCCTACCAGAATTAATAGGTGCAACTATAGGAGTTGTTCCGGGAACTGCAATGGCATGGAGTATGTCAAGCGGCGCTAATGCGATCCGCTCACTTGTATTGAATCAACTTCATAATATAACCACTTCTGCTTGGGCTCAAAGATCTCAAGATTTTGGTACACGACACTTGCCTTTTACTCCTTTTAATGATCATGAGGGAGAAAGAACACTGCTTAAATTGAGCGCATCAATACCAGAGCAAGTACAATCTCTAGCTATGTATCTAGGTATTGCCTTGAACTTACTTAGTGCATATGAATATATGCGCTCAAATCGTAAGAGCATGACGAGCAATGTCCCCGTATTAAATCATTTACGACCATTCGCAGAGATTGCATCCTCGCTTTCTCTTGCCATCACTCCTCAGATATTATTAATGATGATAGAACAATATAGATTTCTGCAAACAGCCACTCACATAGGAACAACCGAGGCAGTTATGGCTTTTATTCCCGCCCTTCTCATGTTCCCCGCAATTTTAAAACTTCCGTCCATTGCAGGAGGGGCAGGTCACTTAATCAATGATGTTGTTATCAGACCTATAGCTGGAGCGGTAAGAGGTATTCAAAATACCAAGAGAAGAGGAGAAAGACAGAAAGTATTAGATCAAGAACACGCGGAAAGTAAAAAAGTAAAACGAAATGCTCGTTTGAATCCCTACTTGTCTAGTGCGTTAGAAAAAAAACGAGAAGCTAGGCAAGCAGCTGATGATATTCGAAATGTTTTAGGAGAACCTGTTTATACCGTGGATCAAAGGATTGCAGATATAGACAGACTACCAATTACTAATGGTAATCCCACAAAAGTCGTTTTGGGAACGATCCGACCATCGAGAAATGACAAAATAAAGACACAAAAAATAAGAGCAGTTCCTCCTTTCTTTGTACATAGATAAATGCTACCTTTATTGTTCTCCAATATAACTTACGAAATAGCATCTACCATACTCCTTTCATTCAAATGTTCAAAATGAAGTAATTCGTGTGGGATATCCTAGCGAAGGAGTTTGCAGGCATCACGTCCTTTCGCAATGTGGTAATATTAAAATTATAAGATATGAAAAAAGTCTTTCTCGAAAATCTGATTAAGAATATTCTCGTCTTTCTACTTTTAATTCCTTCCTATATATATTCAAGGACTTTTTTATTTTCTCTACCTGCAACGTCGGATAAATCTGTATTGGGGAGTTTGTTGGTTGCAGTCAGTATTCTGGCGGTGATTGCGTGTTTTGGCAACTTCGCCTTCACTTATGAAAAAATAAATCTGAAAGATTATGGTTTTCGCTTTCTGGCTCACACGATCACCGGAATTTTGATGCTTTTGATCGGTCTGTCATTGGAGATGACTTCGGTACTGGTAGAACTACTCGTCGGAAGATTCTTTATTTTTGATTTGAGCTTAGTTGTCCTCTATATTGCCTCAATTCTGTACGATTTTTGGGATATGAATCGTGCCCGTTTCTCCTAATTTGCTACACCGTATTAATACACTGTAACAGGAAATCAATCTTCAGTTCGATGATATTAACGGTACTTATTATACTCTTGACACGATTGGAGAATTAGTATATATTTATACTAAATATGCAATCGTATAGCTCGACAGACATACTGCTTGATTTGAAACAAAAGGGGATATCTCTCTTTACCCTCACTGATTTTAGTCGTCTGTTTTCCCTGACGAATAAAAACTCTCTTTCAAAAAAAGTTCAGTCTCTTGAAAAAAAGAGATTGATTCGACGCCTCATAAACGGAAAATATGCCCTTTCCATATCCGAAGTAAGTGATTTTAAAATTGCTCAATTTATTCTTTCACCCTCATATATCTCACTTGAGTCTGCACTTTCTTTTTATGGCATCATCACCGGATTTCCTTACACAATCACCTCGATCACTACGAAGGCGACGAAGACGTATGTAATTAACAAAAAAGAATTTAGCTATTCCCATCTTACCCCGGCGCTTTTATGGGGATATGAAAAACAGGAAGATTTTTTGATCGCAACAAAAGAAAAAGCAATTCTTGATTATTACTATTTATCACTCAAAGGGATAAAAGCCCCTCTTGATTTTGAAGAACTCGATACATCCGGACTCAATAAAAAAATTATATTAGAGTATATTCACCGTTGGGGTGATAAAAGACTATTAAAAATTATGAATCAATTATGATGACCCAAAGCCAAATCTCAGAACTTTCTCATTATTATCATATCGATGAATTCACCATCAGGAGAGAATATATACAAATTCTTTTTCTAAACAGCTTGTATCAACAATCTGAGGCAACGCAAATCTATTTTAAAGGGGGGACTGCATTCAGGCTTTTGTATCACTTTTCTCGTTTTTCGGAGGACCTGGATTTTACCACAGAATATAGTCATCCGAAGATAAAAAAAATATTATCAAAAGTTGAGGCTTCACTTCAATATGATTTACCCGGTTTACATATTATTCTTTTATATAAAGGAACAAAGGGGGCGCGTTACCGGATAAAATATAATGCTCCGGATTTCAAATATCCGTTTGTCATACGTCTCGACCTGTCCTATGGGAAAAGACTTGTACCTTCTGAAACGACCGTATTATCAACCCGTTTTCCCATCGGACAACTTCCCATCATCACCCATCTTGCAAAAAAAGAGATGTTTGCGGAAAAAATATGCGCCCTTTACGAGCGGAGCAAAGGGAGGGATTTTTTTGACACATGGCATTTGCTCAAACATGGTGAAAAACCGGACTGGGATTTAGTGGGAAAAAAGTTGCAAGAAGTTAAAGGCAGTTTCAAACAAAATCTGTTGTTAAAAAAAATATCGGCATTTCCCGAGAAACAATTACAACAAGATCTGGCTCAATTTTTACCCAGAACACAGAAGAAGATGATTCCCCTTATCAAAAAAGAATTAGTTGAATTAATTATTCGGCTTTCATAACTGCCTTTACCATACTCTCCTCATCCAAATGCTCAAAATGAAGAAGTTCCTGAGGGGTTCCCGAGCAGGGAAGCTTGCGGACACAGAGATGAGTGAAGTGGAAGGTAGATGATAGAGAATGGAAGGTGGAATTTTGAGGCTGGAAACTAGAAGATGGATTTTTTTCAACCTTCAATCTTCTATCTTCAATATCTATCCTCAACTTTCTATCGTCCATCTTCGAATGTAGCGCGCTCAGAACCGCCTCTCCAATTCCTCCACATTCATAATGATCTTCGGCCACAATGACATGGGGAGTTTTTTTGACTAATTTCTGGAGTGTTTCAGCATCGATTGGTTTAATCGAATATAGATCTACGACCGTTACTAATATGCCTTTTTTTGCCAGTATTTTCTGCGCTTTCAAGGCAACATGGACGGTAATACCAGCGGCGATTATAACCGCAGATATCGTTTTTGAATTTTGGGAATTTGAATTTGATTTGAGTTTTGAGTTTTGTAATTTGAATTTGGGGTAATGTATCTTTAATCCTCCAATCGGGAACTCTTCTTTTTTATCGTAAAGAATGGGTGTCTTTTCACGAGTTGTCCGCAAATAATTGATCCCTGGATGGGTTGCCATTGCTTTTGTCAATTTGTATATAGACACGGCATCTGAAGGATACAGCACCGTACTTTCCCGGATTGCACGCATCATGGCAATATCTTCTAAACCCATCTGCGAGGCCCCGTCTTCACCAATGGAGACACCGCAATGGGAGCCGACGATATTCATGGTCGTTGAGAGAGAGTATTGTGCCATCCTGATCTGGTCAAACGCGCGGGTGAGAAAAGCGGCGAATGAGCTGATATAAGGGGTAAACCCTATTTTTGCCAATCCCAGAGCGGAGGACGCCATATGTTGTTCTTCGATATAACATTGAAAAAACCGTTCAGGAAATTTTTTAGCGAATTTCTCGGTATATGTAGAGTTACCGACTTCCGCGTCAAGGGCGACCACTTGATTATTTTCACATCCAATATCCAATAACGCATCTCCAAACGCCTCGCGGGTGGAATAAAGGGACGCGGGGGGGTAAGGATGAGATTGTAAAGTGGATGATTGAGTAATGGGGGATGATGGTAAGCGAAATTGGGGTGATTTTATTTTTCCTTTGAGTGAAAGGTCGATAGATCCCAGCTCGTGGAGTGCCTCTTCCAACTGTTCCTTTGGTACCGGTTTGCCGTGCCATCCCGGTTTATCTTCTAAGAACGAGACGCCTTTTCCCTTGATGGTTTTAGCTATTATTACGGTAGGTTTTTGTAATTTTTGTAGAGACGAGGCATGCCTCGTCTCTACGGTACGAAACGCATCATAAACTTGTTTTATATCATGTCCATCTTTCACCACCACCGTATTCCATCCAAATGCCTGAAATCGTTTTTCGTACGTTTTCAAATCCCATTCCAACATCGTTTCTCCCCGTTGTCCCAGCCTGTTTACGTCAATGATTGCCATGAGATTATTTAGTTTGTAGTACGAAGCTATCTGTGCCGCCTCCCAGTTTTGTCCCTCGGCCAGTTCCGAATCCCCGAGCAATACAAAAACATGCGGCATTTTGTGTAACACACCCCTTTGGTTCCCCTCTCGAGAGGGGATAGGGGTGTGTAATCTTATTCCCAACGCCATGCCAACTCCAATTGAAAGACCCTGGCCAAGAGATCCGGTTGCTACATCCACAAATGGCAGATCGGGAGTCGAATGTCCCTGTAAACGTGAGCCAAATTTCCTCAAAGTTAAAAGCTCATCATATTTGAGGACTCCAGCCGCATGATAAAGCGCATATAAAAGGGGAGAAGCGTGGCCTTTTGAGAAAATTACGCGGTCGTTTTCGATTCGTTTGAAATCGTGTATATCCTGACTCAAAAATCCTCCAAAAAATAAAGTAGCCATGAGCTCCACTGCCGAAAGGGACGAAGTCGGATGTCCCGACTGCGCCGCGGTTGTTGAAGTGAGGATATCATAGCGGAGAAGTGTACATATTTTCTGAAGTAGTTCCTTATCCATACCTCAAGTATATCATTTTTCTTTTATTTTCATATCATTCTCGAATACTTTCACATTGTTTTTTCCATGTTCTTTTGACCAATACATAGCCAGATCAGCGTCATTTATCAATGATTTCCCATCATTGACATCTTTTAAAAAAGTAGCTATCCCCATAGATAAAGTAACTTGAGTGGAACTATCACCGAATGAAAATGATGTTTCTGCCAATTTGTTTTTAATTCTTTTAGCGATTTCATTAGCATCTTCACCCGTTGCATCAGGTAAAATAAGAGCCAGCTCTTCGCCTCCATACCGGCAGGCAATATCACCACCTCTAATATGTTCTCGTAATATAAAAGCTATTTTTTTTAGTACCTCATCTCCTGCGGCATGACCATGTGTGTCGTTAAATTTTTTAAAATCATCAATATCGATCATGATCGCAGAAAGCGGTTCATCCTTCCTTCGCGAAGCCCTTGTGATTTCACCTGCCAAGAATTCTTCCATATAACGACGATTATAAAGACCGGTTAAACCATCACGGGCTGACAGTTTTTTTATCTCGGCAAATATTCGTGCATTATCAAAAGTGGCGCCAATAATATCAAGCATGTCTTGTAATTTTTGAGCATGGCGTTCGGTAAAATGACCAACTTCGTCTGAGCCTAAAAAGAGAAAACCGTGACATTTTCTTTTTCCTTCCGCATCGGGCTTTCCCATGATGGGGCCTGAAAGTTGATTCACGATACCAAAAGAAGCGAGTTCAGGAGTAGGAGCCCACCCTTCCTGAAGGCGAACATCATCTAATATGAGTGTTTTACCGCTTTTCTCCATGCTCCGGAAATGAGGAGCGTCTATTGGTATTTGTAAACCTGAAACAAATCCTTCCATTTCTCCCCATCCTTGGCTTCTTACCACTTGAGCTACATGATCTTGGGTAAGCATAATACTGGATGCCTTATGGGGTATTTCTCCCATACTGTCCAAAACAACATCGAGAATCGTTTTAATATCAAGGGTTGACTCAAGTAGTGACTTGGTGAGTTTTTGCATTGCAGATTCATGCCCGCTTTGTAATACCACAAGAGCAGTAGGAGTTGTTCCGTCGATGTCAGTAAGGGGGCTGGCTTCAACAAAATATCTTTGATCATTCATATCTCTCGCAATACCTTGTTCTGGTTTACCAGTTTTGATTAATTGATCGATCGGAGAGCTGCCTTCACTTACTAATAGATGAGAATAGTGAAATCCCATTGCTAATATTCTTGCAACTGACTGGTGTCCTGGTAAACCAAATAAAGCCTCAGCGGCAGGATTAAAGCCAAGTATCCGCTGGTCCTCGAGGCTAACTTCAAGAATGCCCCTTGAAGCTACGTTAGCAAGATCCCACCGCTGTTTATAAAGTAGTGCTTTTTCATCACTCATAAGTTAAAGCAAATATTATAGGGTATAGGTGGGAGAATTACCACCGTAGATTATTTGTACTATACAATTAACTATAAGATAAAATACCCCTTGACAAATAAAAGAATATAGTTTATTCTGAATATATGAAGATAAAAATTAAGTTATCTTCATAAATATTATAAGTTACGTCCAACAAACGCTTTTTCAGAATATAGTACGGATCCCGGGCAAACAACAGGAGAGACGATTAACCTAGGAATCAACAATCCTGAAAACAAAAATCCAAAACTATAAAAAATATCAAAGCAGTCTGAAGGACGTTACGAAGCAGGTTATAAATTTTTGAAAGGAGAAATAATATGAGCATCTTAAGAGACCTTTTAACCCTTTTCCGCTTGAGCTGGTTTAACGAGTCACAGATGTTTCCTGGTTAAATATATACTTTAGGTCGCTAATATGCGCCACCCTGTTTTCCCACGTTGGTGAAGGCAGGGTGCGTTTTGTTATATCAATTCTCCAGCGTAGAAGTATCACCCACCGGCAGGCCCAACTCCTGGGCTTTGAGTACGCGTCTCATGATTTTCCCGCTTCTCGTCTTCGGAAGCTTATCCACAAAAGCAATCTCATCAGGGGTGGCAATGGGGCCAATCATAGTGCGGACCTGCTGTACAAGCTCCTTCTTGAGCTCTTCTGAGGGTTCTTTGCCATGTTTGAGGATAACGAAGACCTTTATGGACTCACCTTTGATTTCGTGAGGCTTACCGATAGCCGCGGCCTCAGCCACCGATGGGTGGGCTACGAAGGCGCTTTCAATCTCCGCCGAGCCTAAGCGGTGGCCGGACACTTTAATTACGTCATCATTGCGCCCGATGATCCAGAAATATCCGTCTTCGTCCTTTTTAGCCGAGTCACCGGTAAAATACACGTTCGGAATAACTTCCCAGTAAGCCTCTTTATACTTCTGCGGGTTTTTATACACGTCCGCAAACATTGACGGCCATGGTTTTTTTATCACCAAAAATCCCTGAGTGTTTGGAGCAACAGGAATTCCTTTATCATTTACTACGTCCGCCTCAATTCCAATGAAAGGTTTGAAGGCGCTTCCCGGTTTTAGTGGTACGCTCGGCACGGGAGTCAACATGAACATCCCCGTCTCCGTCTGCCACCAGGTATCCATTATTGGGCATCTTTTTCCGCCCACAAATTCATAGTACCACAGCCATGCCTCAGGATTAATAGGCTCACCCACACTTCCCAGTATTTTAAGAGAAGTGAGGTTATATTTCTGTGGCCATTCACTACCCATACGCATGAGCGCACGCACGGCGGTAGGTGCGGTATAGAATTTTGTAACTTTATATTTTTCAACTAAACTCCACCATTTTCCCGGATCGGGGTAGTCGGGAACACTTTCATACACAAAGGTCGTGATCCCATTGATAAGCGGAGAGTACACGATGTAACTGTGTCCGGTGATCCAACCCGCATCAGCTGTACAAAAATAGATATCATCAGGTTGCAAGTTAAAAACCCATTTCAGTGTGAGATAAATCCCCACCATGTATCCACCGTGGGAGTGGATTACTCCTTTTGGCTTGCCGGTGCTTCCTGAGGTATAGAGGACGAAAAGGGGGTCAGTCGACTCCATAACTTCGGTCGGACACTGTGCGCTTTGAGAATGGGTGAGGTCGTACCACCATATATCACGTCCGGGTTGCATGGTGCACGGGGGAGCGATTATGGTTACGTCCGTATGCTTGACAACAATCATATGTTTAACCTGGGGAAGTTCTTTTACTGCTTCATCAGCTTTTATTTTGCAGTCAATTATTTTTTCCTTATAGGGATAACAGTCTGTTGTTATGAGGTATGAAGATTCGGCATCGATTACGCGACTTTTTAGGGCTTCAACAGAAAAACCTGAAAATACGACTGAGTGTACGGCTCCTATTTTCGCACAGGCAAGCATCGCAATATTTTGTTCGGGGATGCGGGGAAGGTAAATGGAGACATGATCTCCTTTTTTTACTCCAATTGATTTTAACCCGTTTGCAAAGCGTGAAACCTCATCATTAAGTTGTGAATAAGTATATGTTCGCACTAATCCATTTTGGCCTTCCCAAATGAGGGCAACCTTGTCTTTAATGGGAGTTACAAGGTGACGGTCGAGGGCATTGTGGACGATGTTACACTGTCCACCCGTAAACCAATGAGCATAAGGGTACTGCCAATCAAGCACTTTATCCCACGTTTTATACCATCCTAATTCCTGGGCTGTCTTTCCCCAAAACTCTTCGGGATTTTGTGCTACTTCGCGGGCTAAAGCTTCATAATCCTTGACGTAGGACCCATTTATTATTTCCAGAGTTGGATTTATCATCTAATTTCATTATGGATGAGGGTTCTACCAAAATCAAGGGTAGAATTTTGACAGACTTAGCCTCATTCAACTGGACCAGTTGAATTGGCTTTGCAAAGTAATTATTTCTGGTGTATAATGAACTCTTATGAAAAATATCGTGTCAGCAACTTATTATTATCTCCAGCCGTAGGCGGGAGGTTTTTTGCTGTATGCATAACCCCGCCAACAGGCGGGATTTTTTTTAGTTGCCGTTTCTAAAGCGTAGCTTTAGATTACGGCAAATAATCCGTCCGAAATGAATATTCAGCTGCGTGGACGTAGACCACGAACTGAACATGAATGAAGGCGGATAAGGTTGAGAGTAAACGGCGAAAACATCAATATAACACCATGAACAAATCACAAATAATCAAACAATGCAGTTTTTACTATTATCAACTCTTGTACGGAGGGTAACATTTTTTGGCGCAAACCAAATACCAACCCTCCGAAAGGAGGGTATTTTATTAATTTATTTTTTTAAGTATGGATAAATTACATTTTAATCCGCAAACAGTTGAGAGAGTGCTTGCGGAAAGAACATTCCCCATTTCACTTGAAGGGGGAAGAAAAATAGTGGGCGTGGAACAATTAGGAATTCCTGAGTCAGCTCAGAGAATGAGTGATATGTTACACAAAGTATACGGTGTACATAACTTATCTCGAGGCGTGCCTCAGATACATGATGAAATCGAACGTGGAGTTCTTGAACCTATTTTTATCATTCATGATGGCGAAACAGTAGCTCAAGCCGCCTTTGTAAAAGGATCAAAGAAGATCGAAACAGGCCGTGCTGTAGGTCAGGGTGCGGGATTGCTTTTAAGAAAACTGGCAAAAATATGGCAAGATGATCCAGAAGAAACGCGAGTACTCGTTGCTGAAACCCGTATGGCGGCTCCATGGGGAGAGATTGATGGAGGTCAAGGTTCACAGGCAATCCTCTTAAATCCTGAAAAGGTGGGAATGACACCTCATGCTTTCATGCCAACATTCTGTCATCCAGGACCTAACGGTCCCATGAGGCAGGAAATGTTTGGCTTCCTAACCAAGGAAAAAAAAGGGCATGAAGCGCTTCGAGTAGCTCATGAGTTTATCCAATTATCAAATAGGCCTGAAATGAACAAAGAACTAATCCAATTATTAATGGCAATAAATGGATTTGGCACGCAAATGTGTGAGGTTGAGCGATTTACTGGAGACTTAGGACTTAGGTTCGTGCGTCAGAATAAAATACCATTTAATATTTTAGGGTTTAGTCTACATAGAGATGGGGAGTTTAAACCAAACGATGAGTCAAGCCCTTTTGATTTGATGGCAATAGACACATTTAGTCCTTTCTTATCAGATCGAGCAGATTTTCTCGTCGATCATGGATTTGTGTGTTGCGGAATATCACCTCCTCATGAGGGACCTCTAAAATTATTATTTGGCCGATTGCGCAAAACTGAATTTGCGCCAACTGAAGTTATGAAGGGGATGCCTTTCATTCCGCCAGATATGATATTACAAGTTCACGAGCAGTTTGCACAAAAGATGCAGTAATTCTCAATTATCATTTATAATGAACATAATGAATACGCAAAGAACACCAACTCAAAAAGTCTATGCCTTCATCGACAGCCAAAATCTCAATCTTGGAGTAAAAAGCCAAGGTTGGGCTTTGGATTGGCGTAAATTCAGGCAGTATTTACGGAATAAATATATTGTCAACAAAGCCTATCTTTTTATTGGACAAGTTGCAGGAAATGAGTCACTATACGCTTTTTTACAGGAATCTGGCTACATACTCATTTTTAAACCAACCCTTGAATATCATCAGCAAGATACAGTTAAAATAAAAGGGAATGTCGACGCAGAATTAGTACTTCATACGATGATTCAATACGGGAACTACAGTAAAGCAATTATTGTCTCAGGAGATGGCGACTTTCATTGTTTGATAGAATATTTGGAAGGCAAAGGAAAACTGTATCATATTCTTACGCCCAACAAACATTACTCAGGGTTGCTTCGCAAATACAATCATTATGTAATACGAGTCGATTTATTGAGGAATTCTTTAGAAAAGAAAAAGACCAAGATCAGCGTTCGGTCGAAACCTTAGGCTGCTTAGCTTGGTCATCGTGATACGTATATTATAATTTACCACATATACACATGTCAAGTTTAAATATTAAAGATAGATTAGCCTTAATCAACCAAGTAGGGGAGGAGATAATCGGAGGAGAAGAATTAAAAAAATTGCTGGAAAGCGGGCAGGAGCTCACCGCCTATGATGGTTTTGAACCAAGTGGGCAGATCCATATTGCCCAAGGTTTAGTACGCGCTATCAATGTAAATAAGATGATCAAGGCGGGTGTGAAATTTAAAATGTGGATCGCTGACTGGCATGCTCTTACCAATAATAAAATGGGCGGGGATTTGGAAAAACTCAAAACAGTCGCCAAATATTTTATCGAAGTGTGGAAAGCGTCAGGAATGGATCTAAAACATGTTGAATTTTTATGGGCGTCAGATATGGTGAAGGACTCTGATTATTGGCAACTTGTTATCCGTGTTGGTATGACAAATAAACTTGCCCGGTTTATCAGGACCGCAGAATTCATGGGGCGTGAAGAATCGACAGAAAAATTAACTGCTGCACAGATAATGTATCCATGTATGCAGATTGCGGATATATTTAAACTTGGCGCAAAGATTACACAATTAGGTATGGACCAGCGCAAAGTGAATATGTTAGCTCGAGAGATTGGGCCACAGCTGGGTTATTGGAAGCCGGTGGTGGTCTCTCATCATATGCTTATGGGATTGGGGAAGCCACCGTCAGTAAGTGCTGATCGTGCAACTAAAACTGTGGAAAATAAGATGTCAAAATCAAATCCGGACAATGCTATCTTCATGACCGATACGACTGAGGATATTCAACGAAAAATAAATAAAGCATATTGTTTGGAAGGGGATACAAAAGAAAATCCCATTCTTGAGTATTGCAAGTATATTATTTTCGAGTCCCTGGATCGTTTAAACATCTCTGAATTTGTAGTTGAACGGCCGGAAAAATGGGGAGGAACTCTCAAATTTAAAACACTTAAAGATCTGGAAGAGACGTTCGCAAAAAAAGAACTTCACCCCCAAGATTTAAAAGTATCGGTCGTGAAGTATCTTGATCAGTTGCTCCAACCGGTGAGAAAACATTTCGAAAAAAACGCAGAGGCGAAGAAATTATTGGAACAAGTGAAAAGTTTTCAGGTGACGAGATAAGGGCGCTATGTGCGTTTACCCCGCTCAAACCAGTTGTGCAGTAGCCCAAGTCCTACTCCGGCCAATCCTGCTCCT
>CAYITZ010000023.1:0-18098 GCA_964366485.1 uncultured Gammaproteobacteria bacterium | reverse complement strand
CATGTCGGAAAAAAAGGTGCGATTTGTCGCAATCGGTCAAAAACATGGGTATAATGGTTACATTACATGTTTTTGACAAAGTAGGTTCGAACGATTTGGTATAATCGCTCTCGATTGCGAGTTGTCGGGGCGGCACGAAGTGCCGCCCATTGCTCCGGAAGGTCACAATCAACTATTCTCGAACCTCTCCTTTTCGGTTTTTTTTCAAAAGATTTTCATTGTCCCCCCATTTAAAGCTTCATAATTGTCTCTTTATTAAGTAAAATAACGCGATTTTATCCTTTTCTCCCCCAAAGGGGGAGTTTTGCCCAAAGACAATGAAATACTTCGTATTTCCATTAAAAAAATGTCTCATAAAGACTCCTCCGTTACCCAGTCTATACCTAGTACGTACTATTACAGTAATTAAATCAATATTGATATTGAAAAATAGTAACGGAGGAGTACTATTATTTTGTACTTTACAGACAATTTTTTAATTCTATAACATGAAAAGTCCCTCCTATTTTCTCTATGCCAGAAAGTCGACCGATGATGAGGAACGCCAGCTTCTGTCTATCCCGGGCCAGATTGATGAGCTTCGCACCTTTGCCCAAAAGGAGGGCTTGAGTATCGCCGATGTCTTTATAGAGTCCAAAACTGCCAAGGTTCCTGGCCGTGATGTCTTCAACCTTATGATGGGCAAAGTCGAATCAGGCGAAGCTCAAGGTATTTTGGCCTGGCACCCGGATAGACTGGCCCGTAACGCAGTTGACGCCGGGTCGTATTGTCTATCTTCTCGACCGCAACATTCTGGTCGACCTCAAGTTTCCGACTTTCTGGTTTGAAAATACCCCTCAAGGACTTTTCATGTTGTCCATAGCCTTTGGTCAAAGTAAATACTATGTGGATTCCTTAAGCGAAAATACAAAGCGGGGTTTGAGACAAAAGGTTAGGCGGGGGGAATGCCCTGGTCAGGCTCCTTTGGGATATGTAAATGATCGGTTAAACAAGAAGATTCTTTTGGATCCCAAAGTCGCCCCTATTCTCAAGGAGCTATTTGCCCTCTATGCCAAAGGTAACTCGACCTTTGAGAGCCTGAGTAATGTATTACACAGCAAAGGTATCCTTTCAAGAGGAGGTAAACCCATACATAACAGTCGAGTTACCTTTATCCTCTCAAACCCCTTTTACTTTGGGTATTTTCGCTTTAATAAGGAGATATATCAAGGAATCCACGAGCCACTTATCACAAAGAAACTATATGATGAAGTACAGGCTGTTATCAAAAGACGTACTCATGTTTTCCCCTTAAAATCTCTTGACTTCCCCTTTACCGGCTTATTGCGCTGTGGGGAGTGCGGGATGATGATTACGGCCGAGCACCACTTTAGGCGCTATGAAACAGTCGGCCATAGTCAAGACTTTATTTACTACCGTTGTACCAAGAAAAAGAGGTTTGCCTCCTGTTCCCAACCGTTCATTCGTCAAGAGATTTTAACAGCACAACTTAACCACCATATCCAACAAGTTTCTTTGTCCGCATCCGACCATGAATGGCTCATCAAAAGAATGTCAAAGGATGAGCTCATTCAAAGGTCAGATACGGGGGGACACGTTCAAGGGTTAAAGCAGGGTCTCCTCAATATCAGTGGAAAGTTAAATATACTCCTAGACTCCTACCTTGACAATGTAGTGAGCCGTGAAGATTACCTTACCAAGAAGAATCAGCTTATGGGGCAGAAGAAGACCATTGAGGAGAAGATTTCAACCCTTGAACATGTCCCCAATAAGTGGCTCGAACCTATGAGGACATTCTTTGACACAGCACTAACTGCGGATAAAATCGCGGGGGACAATGAAAATCTTTATGAAAAAAAGGAATTCTTAAGAAAGACTGGCTCGAACCTGACCTTAAAAAACAGAATAGTTGATTGTGACCTTCCGGAGCAATGGGCGGCACTTCGTGCCGCCCCGACAACTCGCAATCTGGAGGCGCGTGCCGGAATCGGACCGGCGCAGTAGAAGTTTTGCAGACTTCCGCGTTTCCACTTCGCCAACGCGCCAATAACTCAAATTCGCAAATTAGCTCAGTGTAAACACTTCGCCAACGCGCCAAAATAGCTTTTATAGTATATCAAATTATGTCAGCATATTTCACCCCAACGCTTTCAATTATTGAAACAACGACTTCATTTCTTTTTGATTTTCAGGAGTGATGAATTCTTTTAATAAGTTACCACTTTGAGAAGGAGATAAAGGGCTTACTTGTTTAAAAAGACTTATCGATAGCCAGATGCTTACGATGATTGCCGCAGTAGTTAAAGCAAGCGAAATAAATCCTGCTTTTATGTCCTCCTCAGACCCGCCCACAAAAAATAGATATTTAAAAAAATAATATACTCCCAGGGGAGGGAATAAAAGGCTCAGCATATAGGCTTTTGAGTATCCTTGTTTTGATTTGAGTCCTCGTTCTTTTTCATCGAGCTCAAGGAGAGCTTGATATGCCTCGATGTTCTTTTTAGGTTCGGTGGGAATACTTTGTTGCTCTGTCATGTAGTTCATTATAATCCTTAATAATCAAAATTTGATAAAATAACCAGTAGATATGTCATCAGTCAAGATTGAACCCAATTGGAAAAAGGCGTTAGCTTCTGAATTTGAGAAACCTTATTTTACCAATCTTGCAACATTCATAAGAGGTGAATATCTCACCAAAGCAGTTTATCCTCCAGCCAAGCAGGTATTCCGTGCATTTGACTTATGTCCTTTTGACAAAGTACGTGTTGTCATCGTGGGCCAAGATCCTTATCATGGAGCACATCAAGCAAATGGATTGAGTTTTGCAGTGGGGGAGGGAATTACGCTTCCTCCGTCGCTAAAAAATATTTTCAAGGAAATAAAAAGTGACTTAGGTATTGAGTCATATAACTCAGGAGATCTTTCCCGCTGGGCAAATCAAGGAGTGCTTATGCTGAACGCAGTCCTTACCGTACTTGCCAATACCCCCACCTCTCATAAAGGCAAAGGGTGGGAGCAGTTTACTGATTCAGTTATTCAAACTCTCAACTCACAAAAAAAATATATCGTCTACATGTTATGGGGAAAGTATGCACAAGAAAAAGGCCTAGTGATAAATCGCACAGATAATCTGGTCATTGAGTCCGGCCACCCATCACCCTACTCAGTCCATCTCTTTTCCGGCAACAAACATTTCAGCAAATGCAATGAATATTTAAAGACTCACGGATATAATGAAATTGACTGGAGATAATATGGATAAACTAAAACAGTTTGAAAAAAGAATCAACCAAATTGAGCAAAGAAATAAGCGGGTTGAAAAAGATAAGGCTTGGGAGAGTTCAATGACGCGCAAAATACTTCTTGTCTTTTTTACCTATTTGACGCTAGCGATTTACTTCAAGTTTGTATTACAGATTAATCCCTGGTTAAATGCAATCGTTCCTACACTTGGATTTTATTTATCAACACTTACGCTTCCCTTTTTCAGAAAGATTTGGGAGCAATTTTTAAATCATAAATGATATTTCTTATCATATTCATCACTTCATTTATTTCAACTATGTTAAGTTCTATGTCTGGAGCCGGTGCATCTATCATCAGCATCCCTGTATTTTTGGCGCTCGGAATATCACTACCTGCGACGGTTGCGATTAATCAAATAAGTGGAGCTTTTTGGGTACTTCCTGCGGCACGCAATTATTTGAAAGGAAAAAAAGTTCATTGGGCATTTCTCGCTTTTTTTTGCGTGATTGGCATTGCCGGAGTGATAACCGGAGTTACGGTTGCTATCAATATCAATCAGCGATTGTTGAGAACGGTAATCGGATACATCATCGTGCTTCTGGTGTTTTATGCTTATTTCAACAAAACATTGGGACTAAGAGACAAAAATAAAATATATTCTCCCCTCAGAAGATTTCTTGCGTATCCGATTGCGTTTGTGTTGGGATTTTACGAAGCGGTATTTGGATCGGGTAACGGAATCCTCTTTACGATTGCCACTTTTTACACTCGCGGGTTTGATTTTATGGAAGCACTCGGACACTATTACCTCGTGGTTTTTTTCTGGGTGATAGCCGCGGCTACTTTATACGGTATACACGGGTATGTAAATATATACTATATAATTCCTTCCGTCTTGGGAGGGGTTGCCGGAGGATACATCGGTTCAAAATATGCCCGTCACAAAGGAAACAAATTCATCAAATTATTATTCCTCATCCTAGGAAGTATCTTGGGAGTCAAGTTGATTATGGGGGTTTAGGGGTAGATCGTATCAAGACATATTTTGCTATAATCAGGTCAGGAAAGAAAAGTTGTAAAAACATATGATTAAAGGACTTATACTCGATGTAGATGGGGTGTTGGTAGGCGGGAAGAAAAGGATATAACTGGCCAGATCCTCATCCTGACATAATAGCAACACTTAAAGCACTTCGAGAATATGGAGTAATTGTCAGTTTATGCACAGGAAAAGGAACATTTGCGATAAAAAATATCGTTGAGAAGGCTCACTTGGACAATGTTCATATCGGTGATGGTGGAGCAATCGTCATTGATTACATTCATAACTCAGTAATTACCCAACACGTTATAAATAAAGAAAAAGTTATAGAGATCGTAAAACTTTTATTAACTAATAATGTATATGTGGAACTTTATACAAAAGACGGGTACTATGTACAGAAAAATGGTATTGGGGACAAGACGGTAAAGCATTCAGCTATTCTCTACCGTGAACCTTTTCTCGTTGATGGACTTCTTGAAACTGCAAAAGATATTGACGTAGTCAAAATCATGCCGGTTGCAGACAATGAGGAAGACAAAAAAAGAGTAATCAACCTTTTTCAACCGTATGCTGTCGACCTAACATTACAATGGGGTGTTCATCTAACCGCTCTTCCCTATCAATTTGGGATAATCACTATGAGCGGTATCTCAAAAGTGCAAGCGGCAAGGGTGATTTCAAAACACACGGGAGTTTCTCTTCAAGAGATGTTGGGAGTTGGTGATGGTATGACCGACTGGCAATTCATAGAAATTTGTGGATACGCAGGAGCAATGGGGAACGCCTCGCAAGAATTAAAAGACAAAGTAATAGCAATGGGAACAAATGGTTACATCGGCAAGAGCGTAAATGAAAATGGATTACTAGACATCCTTGCGCATTTTAAGTTAAAATAAAGTATTTAATTAGCATTATTAATTCATTATTTCTATGAAAAATGAACAGTTCATTGCGCTATCCGTCATCCTAGTTTTTTTCGGCTTTCTTGTTTTCATGTATGTAAATTCTCAGAAAAAGACAGACACTACATCACAAATTGAGACGAGTCAGAGCTCTTCAAGTGAACAAAGAGTGGTACAATTACCCTCACCAGCTATGAAAATCAATAAAAACAAAACATATACTGCGACCCTCACCACGTCGGAAGGTGTCATAACCATCGCATTAAACGCAAAGGAAACTCCTATCACGGTCAACAACTTTGTAGATCTTGCAAAGAAAAAGTTTTATAACAATACCATCTTCCATCGCGTCATAAAGGGCTTTATGATCCAAGGGGGAGATCCGGAAGGAACCGGCCGAGGTGGGCCAGGATATAAATTTGACGATGAAAAGTTTGAAGGCGATTATACCCGAGGAACTGTTGCTATGGCAAACGCAGGACCCAATACAAATGGTAGCCAATTTTTTATCATGCACAAAGATAATAATCTCCCCAAAAATTACATCATCTTTGGCAAAGTTACCAAAGGATTTGATGTAGTTGATAAGATTGCTGAAGGTGCAGTTGAGGCGGGAGGCGAAGGATCAACTCCAAAAAAGCCAGTAACCGTTGAATCAGTCACGATCAGTGAAGAATAAACTCAAGCAATATAATATCCTTGGGCAAAGAGCGCGAGTAATATAAAAGAGAGAATGATGCTAATTCCTACGTATATGATTTGAAACACTTTATTTTTTATTCCTGACATGGCAATAAATAAAGGGAAAAGAGGGAGAATATAGCGGGGGAAGCCAGTCAACGTACCTGACATCATAGGTATCAACATTCCTAAAACTGCAAAGATGAGATAAGAAAGACGGATCTTCTGCTTCCACATAATATAAACGAGTATTACCGCAAACAAAAACATTCCAAACTCCAAAAGCGCAATCCACCAATCATATTGAATAGGCGAGACGGTGAAAAGAATTTTAATGTATCGATATATCAGTTGAGGGGGGAGAATGATAGAGTTGACGGCACGTCCATTACTAAGTTCTCCTTGCGCTTGGAGAAAATAGAGCGGGTTACCCCATCGTAACCAATTATAAATCGCATAAGCAACGGTCCCCAGAGGAATGAGGAAAATTCCAAAAAGATCTTTCATATTTTTTTGTTTTTTCATGATGTATTCAATAAGCAGTGCCGGCAATAAGATAATACCGACGACCCTCGTTGCCGAAGCTAATGCTCCAAATACACCCGCAAGTAACCACTGTTTTTTTCTCGCAAAATAAAAGGAAAGGAGAGTTAAAAGAAAAAAAAGACTTTCGGAATAGACCGCTCCGAAGAAAAATGAAGTTGGAAAGAGAAGCAAAAAAATAATCGTTAATGAAATTCTTTTTGCGTCATAATCAAACTTCAATAATTTCTTTAACGCAAATAAACTTATGAAGAAAAAAATATTTGACAAGATAAGTCCCACAATAAAAGGAGAAGGAATAAAAAAGGAAAAAAAATTGATGATGAGGGGATAGAGGGGCATGAACCGTGCATCCGTTGTGTAACCTTGGGTTGCAATATTCAAATAATGAATCCCGTCAAAATTTGCCCACGACGAAACATGAGTAAATCCTGCGCGGGCGGGAATAAACTGGGTGAAGAAAAGAGGAAGAAAAAGTACTGCTCTCCAGATAAGAAAAACTAAGAGCATTACTTTTATATTTTTCCAATCTTTTTCATTCATGTATTTTAATTATATAATAGGGACATGAGAATACTACTTATCGAAGATGAAAAAAGGCTTTCCCATTATATAAAAAAAGGATTAACCGAAGCAGGTTTTGCGGTTGATACGGCGTATGACGGGGAAGAAGGGCTTTATCTTGCAAAAGAAGAGACGTATGACGTAATCATTCTTGATGTGATGCTCCCCAAGTTAAGCGGTGTTGAAGTGTGTAAACAACTGCGCGCGGCTCAAAAAAGTACACCAGTCATCATGCTCACGGCACGGGGCGAAACGGAAGACAAGATAGTGGGGCTTGAGTCGGGAGCAGACGATTACCTCACTAAACCGTTTATATTTGCGGAACTCAAAGCCCGTATCAATGCCCTTATCAGACGGAACTATCATCAAACCTCAAACAATCTGGCAATTGCCGATCTGGAAGTTGATCCCCTCAAGCACACGGTCAAAAGAAATAATATTTTAATAAAACTTACACCCAAAGAATTTGCCATCCTTGAATTACTCCTCCGAAGAAAAGATGAAGTTGTCACCCGCACGCAAGTTATAGAACATGTTTGGGATTATAACTTTGACAGTATGTCTAATGTGGTTGATGTATTCATGGGAACGCTACGAAAAAAAATAGACCGCGAACATAAAAGAAAACTTCTTCACACTTTACATGGAGTTGGTTATATGATTTCAGATAAACCGCCAAAAGTATGAGAAATGCATTTCAATCACTCCGTTTCAGGCTACTTTTTTGGTATATTTTGAGCCTTGTATTTTTAGGCGCTTTTATCGTCCTTACAGTTCACATTCTGCAGTATAAATATAGCTCTCAGCTTATTTTCGGATTATTTTTTATTTTTGCCGTCATCGGTTTTGTAGTCATATATAAAATCACTCAATCTTTAAACTTTCTTTCCACTCAAATGCGTCAGATTTCAAGTAAAACATTGGAGAAGAGAGTAACTTCGATAAAGGGAAACGATGAAATAGGACAACTAGCCATCTCATTTAATGAATTACTTGATCGGTTAGACAAAGCTTTTAAGAGAGAGCGGCAATTTATTGCAGACGTTGCTCACGAGATGAAAACACCGATTGCCACTTTACGCAGTAGTTTTGAAGTTACTCTTCAAAAAGAAAGACAGAACGAAGAATATAAAAAAATAATCAAAGATTCCATTCAAGAAACAGATACATTAACCACAACACTTAAAGACGTATTGGAACTGGCATGGTCTGAAATACCAAACGAACAACAAAGAACAACGTTTGATCTATCGGAGTTAATGTTTGAAATGTCAGAAATAGCGCAAAAAATAGCAATAAAGAAACAGATTAATGTAACTCATTCCATTTCGCCCCATATTCAAATGAAGGGCTTTCGTGAAAGATTGGGGCGGGCGATTCTAAATATATTAGACAACGCAATAAAATATACTTCTCAAAAAGGAAAGATTCACATTTCCTTAATACAAGAACACAATAATGCACTTGTAATAATCAAGGATAATGGGTTGGGAATTGAAGAGGGCGAACTTGAACACATTTTTGACCGCTTTTACCGCGGATCAAAAACAGATAAAATATTCGGGGCGGGATTGGGATTGGCCATAGCAAAGGCAACAATAGGTGTCCATAAAGGAGTTATCAAAGTGACGAGTAAACCAAAATTAGGCTCAACTTTTTCAATCGCTCTTCCACTTACTCAAATTCAATAACCGATTTTATTCTGTTTGCTTTGTCATTGGTCGCCTCATCAAAAGCTTTAATAGCGTCAGAGAATGCATACCGGTGTGTTATCAAACCCGCTATGTCAATTTTTTTCGATTTTAACAATAATAATGTTTGATCAAATGAAAAAATGCATGTCCATGATCCTTGTACTTGCAATTCCTTTTTAACAATTTGCATCATATTAATCTGCACATCATGTTCAAAAACTCCCAAAATAACTACTTTCCCCCCGGCTCGGGTAAGTTCCAGTGCCAATTCTGCGGATGATTCGCTTCCCACCGCTTCAAAAGTGACATCCGCTCCATTATAGCCGCCCGTTTTCCTCAATTTCTCTATGAATTTTTCTTCATTTGTATTTATGCTTTTGAATATATATTGATGGTCCAGCGCATATTTTAATCTACTGTCATGTCTGTCAAATCCAAAGACAGTTCCTCCGGCACTTTTAGCAACTTGATCGACAAAAAGCCCAATAGGACCTTGCCCGACTACCGCAACCGTATCTCCTACATTGACTCCTGCTTTTCGTACCGCATATACCGCAATTGAAAGCGGTTCGACCAAAACGCCCTCGTCGTAGGAAAGCTCCGAAGGTAATATTGAGACAAGATTGGAAGGAATAGCTATATATTCAGCAAGAGCTCCCGGTCTATGAAGTCCAATGACGGTCGGAGTTATGCAAAGATTTCTTTTTCCCTGCAGACAATAGGTACATTTTCCGCAACCAATAACATGTTCGGCAACCACGCGATCACCTACTTTAATATTGGTTACGTTGGTTCCGATTTTTTCAACACTTCCCACAAATTCATGGCCTAACACAAGAGGTGTGGGTACATTCATACCACCATTGTAGATGTGTAAATCAGTGCCACATATCCCCACTTTTTTTATTTTCATCAAGATTTCATCCTCATTTAATTGTGGCTCGGGTAATTCCACAAACCGCAGATCATGTTTGCCGAAAAACTGTAAAGCTTTCATATGTTATAAATATTATATATTATTTATTCTCTCATTTTCCTTCATGATTTCTTCATAGGTATATTCATACAATAAATGAATTATTAATTACATTTTCGTATGAATAAAATTCTCACGATTTGCTTAGTAGCTGTAGGTATTTTTGCGGCAATGGTTCTTATTTTTAAAATTCCCATAAATAATGCTCTCCTTTATGGAGGAGTATTATTATGTCCCCTTATGCATCTTTTTATGATGAATCATGGAGGACATGAAAAAAAATCTTAATACTGTATTCTTAACATATGGACAATATGTCCCACAGCGATCATGAAAAAGCAATGACAGACCCTTCAATGGCAAAAGCCATGGAAAAGGATATGAAAAGCAGATTTTTGTGGTCGCTATTGTTTACTGTTCCCATTATTCTTTACTCTCCCATTTTCACCGGGTTATTTAAAATACAACTACCTTCACCCATACCCATAAATTGGCTCCTTTTGATTCTTACGACACCAATTGTTTTTAAATTCGGGTCAATATTTCCAATTGGGGCATATCAGGCTCTCCGAAAAAAAACGTTGAATATGATGGTGCTCATCGCAATTGGTGTATTGACTGCCTATATTTTTAGCGTATTCATAACGTTTATCGGAGGAGAAACATTTTTTGATGCGGCGGCAATGCTCACGACATTTGTTCTTTTTGGACATTGGATGGAGATGAAGTCTCGTCGAGGTACATCTGATGCTTTACGGGCTTTATTTGATCTTGTTCCGCCCCAGGCAAGAGTTATGAGGGATGGGAAAGAAGTTCTTTTACCAACGGCAGAAGTAGTAATTGGGGACGTAATGATTTTGAAACCCGGGGATAAAATAGCGGTTGATGGAGAAGTTTTATCAGGGGAAACTTCAATTGATGAATCATTAGTTACTGGCGAATCAATGCCAGTTTTAAAAAAGATTGGAGATCGTGTAATCGGAGGAACAATAAATCAAACAGGGTCAATTACGTTTAAAGCAACAAAAATCGGGTCAGACACCGCACTTGCGCAAATTGTAAAACTAGTTGAGACTGCTCAAAATTCAAAAGCACCTGGTCAGCGCCTTGCGGATAAAGCGGCACAGTATCTCGTTATCCTTGCAGTTGGGGCAGGCCTTGTGACCTTTGCCTATTGGTATTTTTTTGCGGGAAAAGACATGCTTATGGCTCTCATGTTTGCAGTATCTGTAGTTATCATAGCTTGTCCTGACGCTCTAGGACTTGCGACGCCCACTGCCGTTGCGGTGGGTACCGGACTGGGAGCAAAACATAACATCCTTATCAAAGACGCCTCAACCCTTGAACAAACATCAAAAATTCAAGCCGTAGTTTTGGACAAAACAGGGACACTAACTGAAGGAAAGCCAAAAGTTACCAATATTGTTACGGCGCTTGGATTTACGAAAGAAGAAATACTGCGTCTGAATGGTGCCGCCGAGGCAAAGTCCGGTCATCCGCTAAGTAAAGCAATTCTTGAAGAGGCGGAAAAAAGGAAAATACTTATTCCAACACAAATTGAGAAATTTAGCTCAATTTCCGGACATGGAATTGAAGCAATTGTTGAAGGAAAACATGTACTTGTGGGAAACCTTAAACTTATGAAAGACCGTGGAGTTGATCCTTCTCTTCTCAAAACTGAAATAGACAAACTTCTTGCCGAAGGAAAAACACTGATGCTAATAGCTATTGATGGAAAAATAGGAGGAGTTATTGCGGTTGCGGATCCCATAAAAGAAACAGCACAAAAAACAGTTACTAGAATGAAAGAATTGGGCTTAGAAATTGCTATGATAACGGGGGACAATAAAAAAACGGCAGATGCAATCGGAAAACAACTGGGGATCGATCGCGTTTTTGCTGAAGTTCTTCCTCAGGATAAAGCAAACTATGTGAAAAAATTACAGGATGAAGGAAAATTTGTTGCGATGGTGGGCGACGGGGTAAATGATGCGCCCGCACTTGCCCAGGCTGATATCGGCATAGCAATCGGGGCGGGAACTGATGTGGCAATTGAGACGGCAAATATTGTTCTTATGAAATCAGACCCTGCAGATATTTTGCGGGCCATACGACTGAGTAAGGCAACCGTAACTAAAATGAAACAGAATCTGGTGTGGGCGAGTATCTATAATGTTTTGGCAATTCCTATTGCGGCGGGTGTTTTATATCCCCAATTTGGGATAACGCTTCGCCCTGAAGTCTCCGCTCTTCTTATGTCATTGTCATCCATTATTGTTGCGGTGAACGCGGTATTGCTTAAGCGGGCGGAAAAAGATTTAATTACAATATGACATGAAACATATACAAACGAAGTTTAAACTCTGCTATAATATTTTATTCCTTCGGGGAAGGGTGCGATTCCCAATCGGTGGTATAGCCCACGAGCCGAGATAGTATCAAAGCATGATCCGGTGTGACTCCGGGGCCGACCGTACAGTCGGGATGAAAGAAGGAAGTAAATTTTTAGTCCATTTTGTTGGACCAGTTTTATAACCCCGAAGTTTCGGGGTTTTTTTATAAATAATATGTTTACAGGAATTATCACTAATTTAGGAGAAGTCGTTAATAAATCGGGAAATAAATTAATAATTAAAACCGATCGAAACCTTATTAACAAACTATCTAAAGGTACGAGCATTGCAGTAAATGGAATTTGTTTAACAGTAGTTAATTCATTAGAAGATAGTTTTAGTATAGATTTTATGCCTGAGACAGAGAAAAAGACAAACATCAAGTATTTACAAATTGGAAGCATTGTTAATTTGGAACTTCCTGCAACGGCAGATTCTTTTTTATCTGGACATATTGTTCAAGGTCATATTGATGAAGTAGCAAAGTTAGAGACTATTACAAAAGAAGGTAACAGTTATATTTTAAAATTTTCAATTCCCAAAAATATATCTAAATATATTGTTGAAAAAGGATCGATCGCTGTTAATGGAATTTCTTTAACCGTAATAGATATTGAAGATAAATTTTTTACAGTTGGAATAATTCCTCACACTTGGGATAAAACTATGCTTCATACAATTAAATCAGGTGATTATGTCAATATTGAGATAGATGTGTTAGCCAAATATGTAGAAAAGTTACTAAATTTTTATTCTTATGTTAAAAACACAAAAAACTAATGATATTTTTGATCCAAAATTTACGAAACATCTCAAGATTGCCATTGTGAGAACCAACTATTATGAAACATTAAACAAGAGCCTAGAGGAATATTGTAGAAATACATTGACAAATCATGGTGTCTTAAAAGGAAACATTCAGACTTTTTTCGCACCGGGTTCCTGGGAAATTCCTTTGATCGCTCAAGCTATAGCCAAAACGAAAAAGTTTGACGCTATTGTAACGTTTGGAGTCATTGTGAAAGGCGAGACACATCATTTTAATATGATTGCTGATGAATGCGCCAGAGCACTTATGCACCTATCACTTGACTATAGCATTCCCATAGCCATTGAGATATTGGCAGTGTTTGACATAACTCAAGCAAAGGAAAGAGCATCTGACAATAATAAAAATAAAGGAATTGAAGGCGCGATGGCTGTCCTGAAAGCATTAAAAATATTACAACAGATTAAGAAATGAAATATCCATATTGTTCCGTACAAGACGCTGTAGATGAAATACGTAAAAAAAGAATTATCATTGTTCAGGATCATCAAGATAGAGAAGATGAAGGAGATCTCTATATTCCAGCTCAATATGTATCCCCTGAAATTATCAACTTTATGATTGCGCATGGTAAAGGGTTAGTTTGTGTTCCTATTACCGCTCAAAGGGCTCGACAATTAAATTTACCATTAATGGTCACCGAACAAGAAAATGAAGAATATACAAAGTGTAACTTTACTATTTCAGTAGATGCAAAAGATGGAATAAAATCGGGTATCTCTTCTTACGATAGAACAAAAACAATTCAAATACTCAGTAATCTAGATTCTCGATCTAAAGAATTAGTAAAACCTGGTCATATCTTTCCCCTCGTGGCAAAAGAAGGTTTATTACGAAAACGGAGAGGTCATACCGAGGCAGCTATACACCTTTCATCTCTAGCCGGACTGGATCCATCAGGAGTAATTTGTGAAATCATAGGAGATGATGGACATATGCTCAGAGGGAAAAAACTTCAAGAATATGCTCTTAAATATAACCTAAAAATGATTACCATTGAGAGTTTGATTGAATTTAGTTGATATGAAATATCCCATACATAACGTTTCTATTCTTGCCTCAACAAAACTTCCTACCAGGTTAGGAAAGTTTGATTTTATGGTATGGAAGAGTGATTCAGATAATAAAGAACATATTCTCTTACGGTGCGGTTCTCTATCGAGCTCTGAACCTATTTTAACACGTATCCATTCACAGTGTATCACGAGTGAATCTTTCTTATCCTTAAAATGCGATTGTCGAGAACAGCTACATGAAACAATGAAAATGATTAAAGAATACGGACAAGGAATCATTATTTACCTTCATCAAGAAGGAAGAGGTATAGGACTTACTAATAAAATTAAAGCTTATTCTTTACAAGAGGAAGGATTGGATACTGTGGAGGCCAATGAACAGTTAGGGTTTCAACCTGATGAAAGAGATTATCAGCCAGCCATTGATCTTCTTCGTCACCTAGACATACATACTATTAAACTTATTTCCAACAATCCACGTAAATTTAATCAACTTCAATCAGCAGGTATTACGATTCAGGAGCGGATTCCTCTTCAAATAGTGCCGCACAACGTTAATCGAAATTATCTTAAGGTTAAAAAAAAGAAACTTGGCCATTTATTAGATCATATATAAATATGAACTTTAGTCAAAGAGATCAATTTTTCATGAAAGAAGCATTAAAGTTGGCTAAAAAAGGTATGAGTTGGACCAATCCTCACCCCTTAGTTGGAGCTATTGTTGTAAAAGAAGATAGTATTGTTGCTCGAGGGTATCATCATCGATTTGGTGACGAACATGCCGAAGCTGATGCAATTATGAAAGCCACCTCAGATCTTCATGGAGGAACAATGTATGTGACACTTGAACCGTGTCATTTACCCTATGATCTCCATGGTAAAAGAATTCCTTGTTATGAATATATTCGACGGTCAGGTATAAAAAAAGTTCATATTGCTATGCTTGATTCAAATCCGGAAGTATCAGGGAAAGGAAGAGCAATGCTTGAGAGCACTAATATTTTTACAACGTTAGGATGTATGGGGCAAGAAGCTTTAGAGCTAAATGAAGCGTATCACTATTTTATGACTTGTCATAGTCCTTTTATTGCGGTGACATTCTCTGCGAGCTTAGACGGAAAAATAGCTACCGCAACGGGGGACTCAAAATGGATAACCAATGAAAAAGCACGATCCTATGCCCGAAAACTAAGAAGTACCTGTCAGGCTATTCTTGTAGGTAAAAATACTATTTTGAAAGACGATCCTCATTTAGGATGTCGAAATAGGAGATATAAAGATCCTATACGCATTATTCTTGATTCCAAACTCTCTATTTCCTCAGATTTCCAAGTATTTAGAGATAGTAATGTCATAGTAGCTACTACCAATAAAGCTCCTCAAGAGATAATAAATAAATTACAGAAGAAAGGGATTAGAGTAATGATTTTTAAAGAACATACTATACCCGTTGATACACTGGTCCATGAATTAGCAAAGATCAAAATAATTAGTATATTGATTGAAGGTGGTAGTCAAGTAATTGGGAGTTTTACAGATAAAAAGTTAATCAACAAAGCATACATCTTTCATGCGCCGATTCTTATAGGAGGTAGTGCGTCAAAGAGTGCAATAGCGGGAAATGGTGTAAGAAAAATAACAGAGGCGATTAAACTTAACAATGTTAGATATAAGCAGTTTGGTGATACCATACTTACGCATGGTTATATTTCTCATTAAGAGGTATTTAAGAGCGGGTTTTATTAACACTAAGTTAAGTATGAACATTGATCTCATCTATCAAAGTTGTGCCGTCAATGCGGTATTATTAAAACAGTCAGAAAAGGATTTAATTACCATATGAATATAAAAACAAGAGCAAAACTAATTTGCCCCTATTGTTATAAGGAACAAACGGCAAATATGCCGACGAATGCTTGTCAATATTTTTACAAATGTTTGTATTGTCAAAAAATTATGAAACCAAAAGAAGGTGATTGTTGTGTCTTTTGTTCGTATGCAGATACGAAATGTCCATCTAAACAACTCGAGATATTGTAATTAGTCTTATGATGTTTACAAAACTACAAATTATGGGAATTTGGACAATATGTTTGAAATTAATGTTTATTTTCTTTGCTTACCATCTTGTTAGAGATATTTTCCAAGACATTCTTAATGTTCATAATCCCTTAATAGATATCGTTTATTTCAGATTGAATCCTGATAAACTTCCATCGTATCTAACGTGGCTTAATTTTGGAGGCTACAGAAAATATTATACACTTCCAATTGAAATAATCTTGCTGTTGCTCATTCCAAAGGCTATTAAACAAAATACCTTTACCAAAGTCGATGGTGTGATTATATTTTTGACTTTATTTATTGTCATTACATGGTTATTGGCTATTCCATATAGCACGATTTAAAAAATTTAGTCTGAATATTGCAATCATTCTTATTTATATCCATGGTTTATTGAAGTAAGATAAATAGTTATGCAGACAATAACAATTATTGAAGGTAATAAAATCCGCTAGTTTGTCACAAAATGTGACAAACTGAAATTAGGATTTACTGAAAAAACGTATGATGAATAAAAATAAAAAAATTATTGTTCAAGGTAAAGAAATAAATATTCTTCTTCAAAAAGACAATGAAGATTTTATTTCCCTTACCGATATATTGAAAGCAAAGGATGGGGATCTTTTCATCTCTGATTGGCTCAGAAATAGAAATACCGTTGAATTCCTGGGAATATGGGAAAAGCTACATAACCCTAATTTTAATTATGGCGAATTTGCCACAATTAAAAGTCAGGTAGGATTGAACAGTTACAAGATAAGCGTAAAAGAGTGGGTCAAAAAGACAAATGCTGTCGGTCTCAAAGCGGCCGCGGGACGATATGGTGGGACATATGCCCATAAAGATATTGCTTTTGAATTTGGCATGTGGATCAGTCCTGAATTTAAAATTTATCTCATCAAAGAGTTTCAGAGACTAAAAAATGAAGAGAGTGAAAAATTACTCTTGGGTTGGGATATAAAACGCACGTTAGCAAGAGTAAACTATAAAATTCATACTGATGCTATCAAGGAACATTTGATTCCTCTCCAACTTACGAAGCCAGAAGCCAGTGTAATCTATGCCACGGAAGCTGATGTGCTCAATATGGCTTTGTTTGGCAAAACCGCCAAAATGTGGCGTGATAAACATCCATCCAAAGACGGTAATATCCGTGATTATTCAGATGTAACTCAATTAGTAGTGCTGGCAAATTTAGAAGGAATAAACGCTGAACTTATCCGATGCAAATTGCCTCAAAGTGAACGATTAATCCAGCTAAATATTATTGCAATTATTCAAATGCAGTCGCTGGTAGGAAATACATCAATAAGGAAATTGAAATAATATTGTTTATACGTAAGCAGAAGCTAATTTTATCTGCCTAAAATGTAGAGAGGCACAGAAAGTGATTATGCAAATCGATACCTGCCAACATTTCTATAAATGCCAGAAATGTGGTGAGATGCTAAAACCCAAAGAAGGAGATCATTGTGTCTTTTGCTAATATGTTGATGCCAAGTATCCATCAAAACAACAATTTATTATTTGTGAATAACTTTGAAAGGGTCCCCTCTTTAAACAATTGATGTATTTTGGGGTACAGTTTCTATCTCGATATACAAATTGTTTACAATCCCCGTAAATAACCATGTCCATGGTTGCCAACGGCCAAAATTCCAATCACGGAGAATTTCGTTATATGTTCTTACGGTATTACCAATAGACAATGATTTATCCCAATACTTACTGGGTAAACCAGAGTCGTATATATAAAATATATTCTTATTGTCATCATACCCCCAAAGAGTAATCCAGTGGCCCTGGAATCTTCCCATAATCGGATTGTATTTATCACTTACATATCCATTCCCAATTCTAAGCATGACAGGACTATTTCCCATCAACAATCTTTTTAAAAGGATTAACTTATTGTAGTCGAAGAGATTTTCAGCCGTTTTTCTTTCAGACCTAATACCGTAAGTTTTCAATATTTGCACATAATATTTTTTACCCAGAGTCATGCCCGTGAGTTTCCCAAATTTATTTGGATGATATTCTTTTGGATGATCTCTAATATCTTTTCCGTAAGCACTGAGTATTCCCTTTACGCTATAGTCCCCTCAAAACGAAACTTCCATTACTCTAGGATATGATATTCTGAAA
>CAYITZ010000022.1:0-19265 GCA_964366485.1 uncultured Gammaproteobacteria bacterium | reverse complement strand
CACGCAATATGGTCAATGAACCCGCTTCTCACATGCATCCGGAAACCATGGTCGCTCAGGCTTTTGCAATTGAAAAAGCATCGAAAGGAAGCGTTTCCGTCCAAGTTTTGGATCGCGATGAGTGTCAAAGACTGGGGATGGGATCATTCTTAGGAGTCGCTCAGGGGAGTGAACGGGAACCGAAGTTCATAGTTCTAAAATATGAAGGTAGAAAATCGAAAGTTGAAGATGGAACTTTGAAGGTAGAAAATAGAAAGTCGAAGAAGATATGTTTGGTTGGAAAATCTATAACTTTTGATTCGGGAGGATTATCACTCAAACCTGCAAAGTCCATGGAGACGATGAAGATAGACATGGCAGGAGGTGCGGCGGTTTTGGGGATTATTGATATTCTTGCCCGCACCGGACAAGTAATACATGAAGTGTGGGGAGTTTTACCTGCCTGTGAAAATATGGTTTCGGGAAAGTCATTGCGACCGGGAGACATTGTTACCGCACTCAATGGAAAGACGATTGAAGTACTTAATACAGACGCCGAAGGCCGACTTGCCCTTGCCGATGCCGTTGCATATGCAGAAAAATATATCAAACCCGATTACATCATCGACCTTGCAACATTGACGGGGGCATGCATGGTAGCGCTGGGCGAGGATATTACGGGGATATTCGGTAATGACGAAGATTCAGTCAAGAAATTTATTGAAAAAGCTAAAAAGGAAGGGGAGGAAATTTGCGAACTTCCTCTTTATAAACCCTACCTTACCTTTTTAAAAAGTGACATTGCTGACCTAAAAAATATTGGAGGGACCGGGTATGGAGGTGCCATAAGCGGAGCTCTTTTTATAGGAGAATTTGTAAAAAAAACAAAATGGATTCATCTGGATATTGCAGGTCCCGCTTATAACAGTGGAGCGGTCAAAGGAGTTATAGGTAAGGGCGGGACGGGGTGGGGAATATTAACTATTATGAGTTTATTAACATGATTTATACATGAAACTATATAACATCCTGCAAACCGAAGGAATTATTCGAGTAAATAAAAATGATACTCTTTCCTCAGCACTCAATAAACTTTCAAGCGCCCATGATGCCGCATTTGTCCAGTCGGATGAAGGAAAATATTTAGGAGTCATTAATCCGTATTACTGCGTCATCAAAACCTCATCTCCTTCAAATGCCAAACTGGAACACTCACTTTATCATGCGCCCCACGTGAGGCTCAACTATCCTGTTTCAAAGATAGCCCAACTCATGATTGAATCGAAGATTCATTATCTCCCCGTTTTTGATGACAAGGATGAAATGGTAGGAATTGTATCGGCGCGGGGACTTCTTCGCTCTCTTGAACACTTGGATATTTTTACAACAAAGATTGAAGAGCTTCTTTCCCGTAAAAGACTCCCCCTCATCACGGTATTTGAAGATGACTCTCTGGCTCAGGCGATGCAAAAGTTGAAAAAATTTAAAGTATCAAAATTAGTAGTAGTTAATAAAGAGATGCGTTTACGGGGGATCTTAAGTTATTACGACCTTATATCATATTTAGCAAGTCCCAAGAAAAGGGAAAGGCAGGATATGGCAGGTGACAAGTTAGGACTTCAAAGTAAGAGTGTGAGACATTTCTTAAAAACATTTGTTTTGACGTTAAATAAAGACGATTATCTGCGTGATGCTTTACACCTTATTCTTGAAAAAAAGATTGGAAGTGTCGTGATTATTGACAATCAAAATAGACCGACCAATATTCTCACCACAAAAGATCTCCTCACCCTGTTTGTGCGGGAAAGTACAAAAGAAAACATAGAAGTTACCAGTCAAAGTTTATCAAAAGAAAGCAAAAAGACATTAAGTGGCTTTTTTGAGCATCTGAGGCGCGGATTAAGAAAAACGCCTGAAATGGAGAAAGCAAAATTGGTTGTAAAGGAAGAGAGGGGAGGAGGGTTATTCAAAGTAATTCTTTCCTTCTTTCCAAAAAAAGGGGAGGCAAAGATTATACAAGAAGAAGGGAATGACTTGCAAAAAGTATTAAACAAAGTTAAGAAAAAGGAAGGATAAAATTATAAACGTAGGGACAGGTTTTAAACCTGTCCGTACATTCATTATAAAGTTGAAAGTTCATAGATTTTTGTTGCTTGGAATAATTCTTCTTGCATTATTCTTACGTTTCCAGAATATAAACTGGGATTCCAACTTTCACCTCCACCCCGATGAACGATTTCTCACTATGGTGGGCAATGCTATGAAGATACCTTCTTCAATAGAGCAGTATTTCAATCCAGATACTTCACCGCTCAACCCGCCGAACGGCGGGTTTTCTTTTTTTGTATATGGGGCATTTCCCATCATCCTCAATAAAATTATTGCAGTAATTTTTGGGAATGATACCTATAACGCATTTGCATTACAGGGAAGGATTCTTTCGGGTTTAGCAGATATGTTAGTGCTATTATTGGTTTATAAAACGGCGGAATTGTTGTTCGTAGAGACGGGGCATGCCCCGTCTCTACACAAAAACAAGAACGCGCGCAACCTTCCCCTTTGGTCTGCTTTTTTTTATGCGATTGCAGTTCTCCCCATCCAACTTTCCCACTTTTTCACAACTGATTCATTCTTAAATCTGTTTATGTTTTCGAGTTTTTATTTTGCGTTGAGATTTTATTTTAAACACAATTTTGTACGGACAGGTTTAAAACCTGTCCCTACAATATTTTTTTGTGCCCTTTTTTTCGGTCTGGCCATTGCATCAAAAATTAGTGCAATATACATCCTTCCCCTCATATTATTTTTCCTGTGTTTTCCTTTGATAAAAGAAAGGAAGTTTGGTCAGTTCCTGAAATGTCTTTTATTTTTTCTCGTTACCTCATACCTTGTTATCCGAATCGCAAATCCCTACTATTTCCGGTCAACGGACCTGTTTGATCCGCGGCTGAACGCAACATTTGAAAAGAGCATTACGGAATTAAAAGCCATGTCAGACGGCAAGGTGTGGTTTCCTCCCGCAGTGCAATGGCACAGCAAGATGCCTGTATTATTTAGCTTATTTAATTTGAGTGTCTTCGGGTTAGGAATTCCATATTTTATTTTTACCATAATCGGCATGTTTTCTGCGGTGAGTCTTGAATTAATAGCAATTTCTTTGTGGGTGGCGGGATATTTCTTATACAACTCTTTATCATTTACAAAAGCTCTGCGCTATCTCATATTTCTCTTTCCTTTCTTCTCCCTGTTTGCCGCGATTGGAGTAAGCAAAGCTATTAGCTATAAGCAATCAGCTAAAAGCTATAAGCTAAAAGCTATAAGCATCATAATTATTCTTTTAATTTGGCCTCTTATGTTTTCAACCATATATCTCCAGAAACATACCCGTGTTCAGGCATCTGAATGGATCTATCAGAATCTTCCCAGCCAATCTCTTATACTGAGTGAATATTGGGATGATGGACTCCCCCTTCGCATTGAAGATGCTCTCTTCGAGAAATCTCAGAGTAAACAGGGCAAGATGTTTAAAACAGAGGAACTTCACGTGTTTGATCCAGACAATGAGGAAAAGTGGAAAAAAATGTCTGAGCAGTTGCAACGGGCCGATTATTATATCCTCTCGTCCAATCGAGGATGGGGGAGTGTTCCGACTGTTCCCAAAAAATATCCGCAGATGAGTAAGTATTATGCAGATTTATTTGATGGAAAAACAAACTATAAATTGATTAAGAAATTTATTCCCACCTATCAATTTTTATTTCCCTTTCATCCGAATTCATGGTTCAATAATTGGTTTGAGGAAGCGTTTACGGTATATGATCATCCCTCAGTATTTATTTTCAAGAATATAAAATAATCACTTCTTCAACACGTAAAAACATGCGCCAAATTTGTTTTTTTGTAGAGACGGGGCATGCCCCGTCTCTACCCATCTCACATATTTTTCACTTACCCACGGAAACAGAACCCACTTCTTAAAAAGTTTATAGGAAATCAGAGAAAGGAGGGAAAGATAATGAAAGAGATCCAGCCATTTTGCCGTATTTTCATTGATATATCCAACTTCTTCCATGACGTTAAAGCCGGCTTTTTTAAACAATGTTTCCCATTGTTTTTTTGAAAGAAGGCTTTCATGCTCTTGACGATTATTCATCCACTCCGCATACCTTTTCCCAAACAATTTTGTTCCCAGCATCATATCACTCCAGTCTGAAGTCATGACCGACGTCACACAGTACCCATTTTTCTTTAGTACCCGATAAATTTCACTCACTGAATTTGAAATGTTAGGAATATGCTCGAAAACACAGTTTGAAATAACCGTTTGAACTGAATTATTTTTGAGTGGAATAGTGATACCGTCATACGTCAATATTTTTTTATAAACGCTTCGTTTTTTTGCTCCTTCAATCCGGGGATTATTCTTAACTTCAAGACCAATATCTAATTTATTTTTACCAAACACAACTTGAGCAAAAAAACCGTCCCCGCAACCAAAATCGAGGACGGGTGCCGTAATGTATTCCTTATATTTGTTAAATAACAAAGCCTCTTGAGGTCGTATAAAAGACATGAAAGCAGGGCGTTCCCGGAGATATGCTTTAATAAAAGAAAGTAGAGACATGACATGGCATGTCTCTACATTTTGAGATTGCCGCGCTCTTAGTTTACCCTGAGCTTGTCGAAGGGCTCGCAATGACATATTAGTTGATAAGTTTGTCATAAAACTGGAAAACTTTTTGTATATCAAATATCTTCTCTGCATTCCAGTGTAGTGTTTCACTGGAATACGTCAATTTATTTGCTAGGATTTTCTTAATGGCATCTTTTAATTGTTGGGAATTTTTTGGTTCAACGAGAAGACCCATTTTTGTTAGTTGAATGGGAATCCGAACACCGGGAAGATTTGAGGCGATCACCGGAGTTCCGAATATCATGCTTTCGGCCTGTACCATACCAAAAGCTTCGGTTTGGTTAATGGAGGGAAGCACAAGAATATTAATCATTTTATAAAACGTGCCCAGCTGGCAACCTCGCAGGTTGCCAAGAAACCGGTAGGGCGTTTTTGATTGTTGGAGTAATGACAATATATGTTGATAGTATGAATTTTCTCCTGCGACGTCTTTCCCATAGGGACCCGCCAGTATAAGTTCAGTATTTTTCATTCCCTTCATCGCTTCTATCAGATACTCCAACCCTTTTTCCTGCGCGATCCTTCCCGCAAATCCTATCCAAACCTTGTCACCTTTTTCTTTAAGTAGTTGCAACTCAAACTTTTTATCTGAAATTAACTTTTCAATAGGAGGAAGGGTAAACTTTGTTTTATCTTTGAAAAACTTCATCATCCAAATACTTGAGACATAGTCTTTGGTGTATCCAATAATGGAGGTGTTGAGGCTCAATTGTATAAATACGGAAACATCAACTATTACATTAATAAATTTTGAAAATATATTTCCTGAAAGGTGAAGCTTGCAGTGAAATAAAGATATTATTTTCTTTCCTAAAAGCTTGCCAATAATTGCCAAACATAAACCCTCAAAATTGGGTTGATTAAGTATGATGACATCACATTTCAACGATTCTTTTAGAAAATAATAAAGAGATTGAGGAGAAATATATCCTTTCGAAACTTTGAATAAATAGGGGAGTCTTTTAACGGTATACCCGTTTATTTTTTCCTCACGTTTAACCTCATTATCATGGGGAAATGTGAGAACGGTTATTTTATGATCTTTTGCAAGATATTTTAATATCTTGAAAGGGTAGGTTGTCAGTCCTGATATATAAGGATAATAATAAGGAGAAAAAAATAATAGTTTCATGTCTTAGAATAAATGTAAATTCTTTTTTTGCCAATCAATCATGTGTTGTAAACCCTGTTTGAAATTTGTTTTTGCTTTCCAGCTAAGGTCTTTCTCTATTTTTTTATTTGAGGAAACAAAATATTTCTGATCACCAAGTCTTGACTCTACATACGTGACAGGACTTACATGATTCATATTTTTTTGAAGTAGTTTGATGACTTGTATTACCGAGTAAGCATTCTTGATTCCTCCACCGATGTTGAAGGCAGACCCTCTTACTTTTTTGATATTTTTTATGGCCAAATCATATGCCTCAATCAAATCCTCCACATACAAAAGATCCCGCACCTGGAGACCGTCACCGAAGATGGTGATCGGATTTTTTTTCAGAATTTGTTTTGAAAAGTGCGCGACCCATCCCTGGTCTTCGACACCCATCTGAAAAGGACCATAGATGCATGACTGGCGAAATACCACCGTATTCATGCCGTATATGCGGGCAAAATCCAGAGCATACATGTCAAATGCCCCCTTTGAGCAACCATAGGGAGAGATAAATTCGACGGGCTCCTCCTCGCCAAGCCCTTTGGGGTGGCAGACGTCTTCATACTGTTTTTTTACTTTATTTTTCCGTATTTCATGACGGGCAAGATCACCATAGACTTTATTTGTTGAGGAATAAATAAACGCCATTTTTGGATTCATTTTCCGAATGGTATCTAAAAGAACAAAACTAGCGTGGATGTTTGTTTCAAAATCATGAAGTGGGTCTTGTATTGATTTGGTTACCGCGGTTTGACCGGCTAAATGAATCACCGCATCCGCATTTTTTAATACAGAAATATATCTCTGAACATCCTTTATATCAGATTTGATTATTTGTATATTGGGAATTTGTTTATTCAAATAATTTGCATTCACCTCAACCCCCGGCCGGGAAAAATCATCCACAATTGTTATAATATTCTTTTTATTTTTTGCAAAATGAAGGGCGGTATTGGTTCCGATAAATCCGACTCCTCCGGTAATAAGAAGTTTCATATAAGTGACCGTACTGCCTTTTTCAGAGAGGGAAATTTATATTCCTGGTGAAGATAAAAATCAAACATGTTATATATCCATATTATTTTTGTCTTATTTTTCAGCGCTAAATATCTCACCACGTCATAATTATCTTCAACATATACATCAAGGTTTAATTTCTTTACCATTCTTTCTTTAAACATATGCGGTTGCTCGTCATCCTTGTTGTAATACACTCCGTCAAAAACAAGGGCAATCTCATTTTTTTTAACCCATTTTTTAAAATCATCTCCTAAAAATCCATATCGGGCGGTCACAATGTATGCTTTTATTTTTTTTTCTTTTACCAACACTTTTATATCATCCATTCCTGGTGCAATATAAATACTTGAAAGATGAAACAATTTCCACATCCACTTTTCAATAGGGGAGTGGGGGTAATAAAAGGCTAGCTTTCTTTTGGATAAAAATAACCGTTTGACAAGTGAGATAAGGGGGCGTACGACGCGTGCGGGGTTATAGAGTATGACTCCATCCAGGTCAAACCCGACTCTCAATGGTTGTTTTTTCATGTAGGCTCAATTATACTAAAGGAATCGTGATATGTTACCTGTATTACTTGACCTTAAATTTATAAAAATCTACACCATGGGGGTGTTTCTCGTGCTTGCATTCTTCTGGGGAAGCTTTGTGCTTTGGCGCCTCATCAGACTGAGCTCATATAAAGAAGAGGATACCTTTGACGCACTTTTTAACGGTTTGTGGGGCGGGCTTTTCATAGGACGATTAATATATGTAATACTTAACTTTAAAGAGTTCGGGTTTGATATCTTCAAATTTATTTTAATCAACGGATATCCTGGCCTTTCCCTGTATGGGGCCATTTTTGGATTTTTTCTCGTCCTGTATCTTTGGTGTTTGTTAAAAAAAATAAAGATGGGAGGAATTGCGGATTATTTTATTCCGTCAATTTTCCTCGCAGAGGGCATCGGAAAATTGGGAAGTTTTTTTTCGGGGAGCGAAGTGGGAGTAAAAACCACCTCTCTTCTTTCGGTCAAATACGCAAACATGGATGGCTTGCGGCATCTCACGTCATTTTATGAAAGTATTTTATTTTTTATTCTTGCCTATATCACCCATAAAATTTTGTTTGAAATTCGTAAAGATCGTCTGCAAAGCGGCTTCAATCTTTCCTTTTTCTTTTGGGGACAAGCACTTGTCTATTTTCTATTTGACAATATGAAGCAGTATCAACTATACTTCTTGGGTTATAGTTTTAATAAGGTGCTGTCTAGCATCTTACTGTTGACTTTTAGTTTTTATTTTGTGTATTATTTCAGAAGCCTCATAAAAGAGGGAACAGTTAAAATTAAAAATTTGATTGCACACTATGTCAAAAGGACTTTCAAAAACATTTTCAGAAAAGCAAAAAAAGAAGATCATAGAAGAACAAAAAAAGATTCTTCTGCAAGTTGAAGCTCTCAAGAAAGATGACCCTTTCTCAGACCCTGATCATGCGTCGGACAACGCCGCAGTTGATACCGATGTGCGTGAGCAGGTCGGGCATGATACCGTTGAGGCTGAAATAAAGGATTTGGAGACACGATATAAAGACTTAAAAGTTGCACTTCAACGCATGCAAAAAGGCAGATACGGCATATGTGAAAAGTGCAATAAAACCATTCCGCTTCCTCGCATGGAACTGGTACCGGAGGCTCGATACTGCATCGATTGTGAGAGGAAAATGCACAAGTAAAAATATCTTGCTATACTCAAAGATATGAGTGACATTCCATCCTCCTTTTTTTTCAACTTTTCCCTCTACCTCCTCATACCTTTTGTATTCGCATTATTCTTCAGAAAGAGCCGCATCTCACCCATCATCGGATATATGCTTGGCGGCATTGTGTTAGGTAATTTTTTTGACGGTCTCATTTCCCGGGATATCATCAACAACTTTGCCTATTTCGGGATCGTTTTTCTCATGTTTACCTTGGGCCTGGAGATTCAGTTTGATCAGATGATTGCTCTCCGAAAATTTATTGTATGGGGAGGATTTTTGCAAATTACGTTGTCAATCATCATAATAGGCATCTGCAGCCTTCTATTTGGATTTACTTTAATTCAATCTTTTCTCATAGGAATTGCACTTTCCTCGTCATCAACCACTCTTGTTGCAAAGATCATCCAGGATAGGGGTGAGGAGGGCTCTTTCCATGGGGAGCTTGCGATGGGAATACTTATGTTTCAGGACCTGGCGTTCATTCCTTTTATCATCATCTTTAATTCCATAACGACGAAAACCGTCTCGTTTACGGATATAACTTTGCGGGTTTTTATTGATATGCTCACCTCAGGCCTTATACTCTGGTTTGCATATTACTTCGGACATCGGATTACCCCCTTCATATTCAATAAAGTTGCACGAGCATCGAGGGAGCTTTTGAATTTATTCATCATTCTCACTATTTTCATCATCGCCTATATTTCAACACTTTTACATATTCCCGTGTTGGTCAGTATGTTTGTGGCGGGCATTCTGGTCTCCCAAACCATGGAGCACTATCACATCTTTTCACAAGTGCGTCCACTCCGGGATCTTCTTTCCATCATTTTTTTTATCTACATCGGAACGAATATTAAAATTGGGACCGTTGGTTTTCTTCTCCCAAAAATTATTGCATTTGTTCTCCTCATCATGGGGGCAAAAGCTTTGATTATTCTCCTTATTTTCCTTTTCATGAAATTTCACTCCAAACTCTCTTTCTATCTTTCCTTATTTCTTTTTCAAATAGATGAGGATGCATTTATCCTCATGTCAGTTGCCTATGTCAATAAGATGTTTTCTCAGGAAGAGTATCTGTTTATCATAACTGCGGTTATGATAAGCCTTCTCTGTACCCCGTTTCTCATCGGAAGCAAGGAAAAGATATACTGCTTTATTCGTACTTTTATCAACACCTATCTTCCCCCCCTTCACACCTATATTAAACATCATATCGATCGTGACCAATCGCACATAGAAGCCCTTGAAATAAAAAACCATGTCATCCTGTGTGGGTATGGAAGAATCGGTTCCTATGTGGGGCGTGCCCTCATGCTTTCAAACATTCCCTTCATCGCGATAGACTACAATTTTCCCACCGTTGAAAAGGCCAAACGCGAGGGAATAAACATCCTTTATGGAGACCCGACTGATATAGACATCCTTGATTATGCGGAGGCAGAAAACGCAGTGGCCATTGTGACCGCGTTGCCTGATCGGTTTTCCCAGGAGACCATCATATTACACGCAAGAAAACTGAATAAAAATATTCTGATAATCAGCCGCGCCCACCGCAAAAAAGACCAGAAGCGGATGAAAGATATGGGAGTAAAAGTGGTAATCCAGCCGGAATTTGAAGCGTCTTTATCCATCATCCGCAAGCTTCTTCTCCTGAAACGAATACCTAAGGAGGAGATTGTGAAAAAACTTCACTACTTCAAATTGGAACAAGAGGGAATATGAGGAAAAAGTTCAAAGTTCAAAGTTCAAAGTTCCAAGTCGTTGGATCGTATGTTATTGGATTATTTTTTATTTTTCTTCTCGGGTTAATTATTTTTAAACAATATTCTTCGTCTCTCTTTTCACAAAAAAAAGATCGGGTGAATGTGGTGTTTTATGGGAAGAATACGGTGTATTATTCCCTCGGTAAATATGACGGGGTACATTATTTCATCTCATTTTATTCCGACGTAAAAGTAAAGGTTCCGGGCGGGTATGGCAACTATCGGATAGGGGGTTTGGGAAAGCTGGTTGAGCTTGAAAAAAAAAGTGACATCTTCCGCAAGACATTTTCCGTCACAACCGCGTCAACCGTTGATCGGTATTTCTTCTTCCCTTCACCGGATATTTATTATGGAAAAGAGGAAATGAGTGAAGATACTCTTGTGTTTCCCACGTACAGAGATATTTTCCTCTCCACGTCAAACAGCAATGTATTTGACCGGTTCTTTATTTTTTTCCAGTTCTTGGGAAAACGGAAAAGACAATTTTCAGCAATTGATTATAAAAGTTTGCTTGGAACGGATGAGGAATTTTTCCAGGATAAGGATTTTGCTAAGAAATATCAGGGATTTCTCTATAACCGGATTTACCGAAAAGAGAAAAAGACGGTCCAAATTCAATATGAAAACAGTTATAAGACCGCTGTTTTCATCTCAAAAATCATAGAGGGTGACGGGATCCGGATTGTTGATTTATCAGATACCAACTTCATAAAAGGAACGTGCGAGGTGATTGAGGACACGGAAACATTTTCACAGACGGCAAAAGATATGTCCAGATTTTTCGGATGCATCCTGAAAAGGGGACAACCAACGAGCTCTGATATACTTATGAAGTTAGGTTCGGTTGAAAAGGAGTGGGAGATATTATGACACTTATAGCAATAATTATTCTCGCAGTTTCGTTCATCCTTGCACTTTTTTCCATGAAGGACTTAAACGTGCCCAAAGAGATAATTCGTCTCATTTCGGTAAGGAAGCACAGGGGGAGTATCGTATTTTTTAAGGATAAAGTCAAGCATTACTCTTCATCATCCAAATCATCCCGTTGAATATCAACAAGAAGTTCCTTATCTTCATTATTACTCCGGTCAGCCGCCATCTTTTCCCATGCGTCGATATGCTCTTCCTGATTTTCCTCTCCATCTTCTTCTTTTTCATCTCCGGTGACGGAGGGAATTTCTTCAAGTTTTTTTTGAATATTTTGGGGGAATGAAATCTGGTAATAAACTGCTTTTCCTTTTTTCTCTTCTTTAATAAATACGATCACTCGGGTAAGAGTAGACTCTTTGACATACGTAAGATACGTGCTTTTTGCTTTAAAAAAATAGATAAGCCGTTTGGAAAGGTCATCAGGGAGAGTGCCGATGTAATCATCAGATTGAGTGCGAGCCTCAACCCGATGTTTCTTCACTTTCAAATGTATTGGTTGACCGATGGTCAAGCCCGCCAGGACATTCTTCTGTCCTAAATTTGCAAGGGCGACCGTCTTTGTTTTGCCGGCGGCGTCCATGAAGAGCCCCGGGTCAAACGCGATCTGGTCCCCATCTTTTTTTTGCACCTTCTCGTTTTCAAGGACCTTCACCCGTTCAAGATTTTGTAATGCCACACTGTTTCGCGGTTGTAATCTCAGGGCTTTGGAGTAGTATTTTTTTGCCTTTACAATATCACGCAGTTGCAAATACACGAAGCCAAGTCGTAAATAGGCGCTTTCATTCTTCGGGTCAAGTTTAACTATCTCGCTGTTAAGCTCTATTGCCTGTTTCCACTGGATGTTGATGGCCGCGTCGATTGCCTGTTGCTCAAGAAGTTCAATATCATTCATAGGGTAATTTTCAATTTGAAATTATTAATTTTTATTCAAATCTAAATTTCAAATGTTTTAAAATTAAAAATTTGATATTGAATTCAAATTTCAAATTAAAAATTTAAAATTGGTACAACCAATATATACAATTTATACCGAAAGTCAAGTATAATAAGTGAGATATGTCAGGTCATTCTAAATGGGCCAATATAAAGCGGAAAAAAGAAGTAACCGATAAAGCTCGGGGTGTAGTTTTTGCCAAACTCTCTCGCCTCATCACCCTTGCTGTGGTCGAAGGAGGGAATGAAGGAAATCCCGACCATAACTTCAAATTGAGGCTTACCATAGATAAAGCAAGGGCGAGCAATATGCCCAAGGAGAACATCCAGCGGGCAATTGAAAAGGGGATAGGGAGTGATAAACATTTTTTAAAAGAGGTCATGTATGAAGGATTTGCCCCCCACGGAGTTGCCGTTATGGTCCATGCGACCACAGACAATCCGAACCGTACCGTTAGTGAGATAAAGAATTGTTTTGAACAGCACGGAGGTAAGTTGGGAAGCCAACACTCGGTTGCTTATCTTTTTCAACACTGTGCCAAAGCTACTTTTGATCTTGTGGGAAATAAGGAAGAGGAGGTGTTTGAGTTTGCCCAAAGCCTAAATGCTATTGATTTCGATGAGGATGAAACGTCATATTATGTACATATTCCTTTTGAACTGTTTGGCCGGATTAAAGAGCATCTTGAAAAAGTGAAACCTCAATCTACCGAGATTTGTTTCAAGCCCCAAACTTTTATTTCATTATCAAAAGAGGAAGAAGCAAAACAAGTAATAGGACTCATAGATGCCTTGGAGGAATTGGATGATGTGCACGAAGTTTTTAGTAACGTTGAACTATGATGAAAATAAATGTTACCTGGATTGAAAAGATAGAAAAGAGGACACGATTTATAATCAGCACTCTTATATTGACCCTTCTATTACTGGTGTCCACCTTTTTCTTTTTTGATAAGGCATGGCTCTTTATCCCTGTTTTCATCGTTGTTGCATACGTAAGTACCTATTTCTCCATTTATGAGGGGATCAGTCATATCGAATGGGCTACCCTCTTCTTGATGCCAATTTTGGTGACCATTTCATTCTACTTATTCTATTTCCTTTTCCCAACCCGCTGGATAACCCGCATTCCTTTTATTATCTTTTATTCCATATCCGTCTATGCCATGTTTTTGGTATCCAATATTTTTAACGTCGGAGTAGAGAAGAGCCTTCAACTCTATCGTGCCGCTTTTTCGGTGAACTATTTTTATCAATCCCTTATGGTGTTTCTTTTTGCCAATCTCATTCTTTCTTTAAAATTAAATTTCTTTCTGGGAGGTCTTCTCTTTTTTATCCTTGGATCGGTTATGGCCGCACACTTGTTCTGGAGCATCAAGCTTGAGATGCATTGGGAAAAGCACGTAGTACAATTGGGGCTTTTGGTTGGTTTTATCCTCTTTCAGGTGGGGATTTTAGCCTCATTTATTCCGCTCCAAAGCTCCATTATGGCCCTTCTTCTTTCCTCGGTTTATTACAGCGTAGGAGGTCTTGTATATCTTCACCTTGATGAGAGGCTTTTCAAGGAGACGGTCCGCGAGTATCTTTTTGTATTAATTTTTGTGCTTGGAATAGTTATTTTGACGATTAATTGGTGAAGGGCCCCGTCGCATAAAGCTATGGCCCTCGAAGGGGGATAGAGGAGTGGCAAACGGACGTGAACAATATATCCTATAGTATGAGTAGCCTATAGTACTATAGAGTAAATAAACTATAGGATTAATATTGTGGATAACTTTGCTAGCTGTTAGCCTTCAGCTATTAGCTTTTAGCTTTGATCGTCCTCCCTCTATCTCTGAATAGGCACAGTACTGAGGAAATAGAACGATTTGACAGGCTAAATCGCTTATCACTCATGCGGTATATCTGCAGAAATATAGCCTCAAAAGTAACAGTTTAGCGCCATTTAATACTCTAAATTTAACATACTGCCACCAGTATGGAAGAGAAGGGCTTACTTCAGATTGATTCCTATCAATTCTTAAGAATAAACCTCATCGAATGATGCATTTGATGCACATTATGGAGAGAGTATGAGAGGAGAAGTCGGGGGTCATACTCCTCCTGGTTGAATATATATGGTTTTATTCCCAGGAACACAGTTTAGAAAAAAATAGGACATATCTATATCAGGGAAGAAAGACGTATAACGTCGTAAATTGTATCTTTTACGACGTCAGCCAGCCTCATCCGGAGAAGAGGACGTTTGTGAATTTGAAATTTAAAATTCGAAATTTGAATTCAAATTAAAAATTGCAAACTTCTAATTTCAAATGAATTCTTATTTATTGTTCCCGTTCTTCCCCCAAATCCGGCCCCTGCCAAAAACTGCCCTTTGTGCCTATTTTGCCAATTCCCACTTCCCCACCCCTCTACACAATGTATAATGAAATCCATGGACATTCTTCGCGTGAATAAGCTCACCAAGCGGTTTGGACAATTTACGGCTGTTGATGACATTTCCTTTTCTCTCAAGGAGGGTGAGATACTGGGACTACTTGGTCGAAATGGAGCGGGTAAAACAACCACCATTCAGATGCTACTGGGAGTATTGACCCCAACCTCCGGTACGGTGAGTTATTTTGGAAAGGATTTGCAGGATAACCGCGATTCTATCCTTGAAGAAGTAAACTTCTCATCTACCTATACGAATTTACCTTGGGATTTGACAGTAAAAGAGAATCTAACCTATATTTCATATCTTTATGCAATTCAAAACAGGAGTGAAAGAGTGAAGAGAATTGTACAGATATTTAAACTTGAAGAAGTATTGGAAAAGCAGTTGAGAGATCTATCTGCAGGGCAAATAACCAGAGTGAATCTGGCAAAAGCGTTATTAAATTTCCCCAAAGTATTGTTATTGGATGAACCCACGGCGTCCCTTGATCCGGATGTGGCAACATATATCCGTGAATTTTTGCTTAATCAAAGAAAACAATTTAATGTTTCCATCGTTTTAACATCTCATAACATGTCTGAGGTTGAGGAGGTTTGCGGTAGAGTTATCTTCATAGACGGCGGAAAAATAATTGCGGATGACACACCCGATCATCTGACAAAGACCATAAAAATAAGTCATGTGGAGTTGGTGGTGAAAGACGGATTGAAAAGAACGATTGATTACTGTCAAGGTAAACAAATCAAATATCGTGTTGAAGGAAGGTACATTGTGATCGATATAGAAGAACATATTATCCCCGATACTTTAAGAGAACTTATGAGTATTGGTGTTTTCTATGATGAGATATCTATCGAAAAACCAACGTTGGAAGATTATTTTTTACAAGTGGTACACAAAAAAACATGAAAGCACATCGGATATTCGGCATCATTTTACGGTATCTCTATTTATTCAGACACAGTTTTGATCGCTTGAGCGATGCTTTTTATTGGCCAACCATTGATTTGTTGCTGTGGGGTATTACGAGTGTTTATTTTAGAACGCAATTTGCGGGGGGGCCGTCAATCACCGTCATGATCATATCCGGAATTTTGTTCTGGATTATAGTCTGGAGGGGTCAGTATGAAATAAGAGTGAATCTTCTGGAAGATTTGTGGAACAAAAATCTTATCAATATATTCGTAGCACCGGTATCGTTTTACGAATGGATCAGTTCGTTTCTCATCCTTGGAATATTAAAGGCGGCACTCAGCTTTACTTATGGTGCATTAATTGCACTTATTCTCTATAAAGTCCAGATATTTTCGTATGGTTTCAGCTTGTTGCCCATTATGCTTTTATTGATCATGACCGGTTGGTGGAGCGGCTTTATAGGGGCGGGTATCATCTTACGTTACGGAACAAAGATACAAACCGTGGCATGGTCCTTGGTGACCATCCTCTCCCCTTTTTCTGCAATATATTATCCCTTAACCATTCTTCCCCTCTGGGCGCAGAAAGTCGCTCTGTTTGTCCCGACGAGCTATGTGTTTGAAGCGGGTCGAAAAGTAATTAATTACGGATATTTTGATACACAGATGTTTCTCATTGCTTTTTTTCTCAATATTTTTTACATCATATTATCCATCATGTTCTTACGAAGAAGTTTTGATAAGGCTTTACAAAGAGGCTTGGTAAAAGTGGGTGGATATTGAAAAAATTGAAACGGAGTTCTTTATTTGGGAGAAAGCGATCTAATTAGATTTTGTTCGGATTGATTTAATGTATTCATTTTAAAACCGCTTACCTGCCCTGCATCATCAAGCGCAGCCTCCAATGAATAGACAGGTATGGCTTTTGCATATGCAGTTACATGAAATCCTAGACGAGTTAGACTTGCGGCAAAGTTGTCATCAATGAAGAAAAATTTCTTTTTTGCTGTTGCACAGGCCGCTATTGCCATAGGGCAACCGCTTCTAAATAAGCCTGCAACTTGTTGTGCAAGTGGGGTAGCAAGCATTTCCTTTGTCAGTTCTTGAGAGTCTCTCGATCCAAGACAAACTATTTTAGGACCTCCATGACCATTAATAACGCCATATTCAAACACTCGATTATATCGGCGGTGCAGTTGGTTTAGCCTTGCAACAAGTTCTCTCGGACTGCCAGCTTCAATTATTCTCACACGGTTCTGCCCAATTGAATTATAAAACACTTTAGTGAAGCCTTCGCTATATAAAGCATAACCGCCCGCAAGGTCTCCTTTGCGTCGATAATCATATCTTGAATCAACCCATACTCCGAAAGGTAAATCGTCATTTCTTTGATCAAATTGTTTTGCCAATAAATCAACCGGATATCTACCAAAATAAGCAATGCCGAATTCATCATATAATACGGCCGTCGAACCCGGCTTAATTGCCTCAAGCTGTAACATCCTCCAGTAGTTTCTTCGAAGCATTTCGACATTATCGTGCGACCTCCATAGAGTTACTATTCTCGTTAAAGTATCTTGAGGAATTTTTAATCTCGAAGTAACTTCGGCCATAATATATCGATCCAACGTCGTATTTCCATTTTTTAAATATGGACCTGCAAGTTCAATATCTGCCTGAATCCCTTGAGTAAGGACTTTACACACTTTCTCAATCAATACTTCATCAGTTGAATTCAAAACTTGCTCAAAAGGAAATCCTGCAATATGTTTATTTGAGATTGCAATCTCACCATACCCATATTTTTCGTATTCATCATCAAGTTTTTCGATAGTCGCTTTATCAAAATTTTGGGCAGCCGCATTAAAATTCTTTTCTTTACCTAACAAATTTCTCACAACGTCAGAAAAATCCTTTTTAATAGGCATAAGTATGGAGTGACCATCTTGATTTAGCTTGTGAGGCACATGTCTTTCATACTCGATGACACTACCTACGAATCTCCAAAAACGAGGATCCTCAGCTAAATGATCTGAATAATTTAATACTGGTATCAAAGCTGAAGTTATTTCATGATAAATATCATAAGTTATATTTGGTGTGCTTCTATCAAATTGTTTGCTTGAATATGAAAGGTAAGAGGAAACGATACTTAAAAAATTGATTGCCTCACTTGAATGACCTTTGTTATTTAAAAAGGTCACCAATCCACGTCGGTCATTTTTTACGAGAGATAATAAATATTGACGTGACTGAACGGATTCATTTAAAGCAAACTCTGAAAAAGATCGTGGGGAAACGACGTGCTTTAATTCAAGTACAGGTTGTGAGTCAAACATAGGGGTATTTATAGTATATTAAAATAATTAAGTCTTTTTAGTATAATTTAAGTATGTTACATTCTGTTCCACACAATCTTAAATCAACACTTTGGTCATCCAACATCAATAACCTTGATTTGGAGGTTGACAAGTCATATATTATCCATCAAATTCTCGCTTATGGTCAGCTTGAGGACATGAAGTGGCTGTTTTCAACTTATCCGAGAAAGACGATAGTTGACACCTTTACCACAACCCCATACAAGGACTATCGAAGGGCGCGTTTTTATTTTGTAAAAGATATGATTATGGGAATATCCCATATGCCATTATCCGAGTCACTCTATGTCAAAAATATACCTCGAGATATTCGATAAACCAAGGTTGAATGTCTTTGAAAAGCTAAGGGCATTTAAAAGTGATGGTTATTTGGCCGGAGGTACCGCACTTGCACTCCAGATTAAACACCGTATATCGTATGATTTTGATGTCTTTATTTCACACTCCATAGACAATACTCTTCGTCAACAAATTAAGTCCGTATTTGGAGACGTGTCTTATTCACTCAACACTACTGACCAGATCAATTTTCAAACAAAAGATGGAGTGAATATAAGTTTTGTATGGTATTATTTTTCTCTCTTACAACCGGTCATTGATGCCGGATCTCTTTCTCTTGCGTCAATTGCGGATATTGCCGCGGATAAAGCCCATACCATCGGGCGTTGCGCGGTCTGGCGAGATTATGTGGACGTGTACATGCTTCTCAAACAAGATATCATATCACTTGAAAAAATCATTTCTTCCGCAGAAAAGAAGTTTAAGGGTGAATTTGTTTCATCTTTATTTCTTGAACAGCTCATCTACTTTGCCGACGTGCAAGTCGTCCCCATTGAATTTTATGAGTCCCCTATTCCATCTTTGGAAATTCAGGAATTCCTCCGTAAAACAGTAAAAGAATATATTCGATTTTGATATACTATAGCTATGAAAGGACTTTGGGATTACGATAGAAAAGAACTTGAAAAGACTGAGGAGGGACGGATCCTCATCCTTGAACGGATGATCAATTACGGACCGGATGGGGAAAAGATCAAACTTACCGATGTCAAAAAGTATTGGGATAAATTACAACTCGATCCACTTAAAAAGCGACTATTCAAGAGACTTATATGGAACAATTGACTCTTGCAACATCAGAGCAAAAGCTCATTTTAAGTGAGATTAGTAAGCGATCTTTATTTTTCTCCCAATTTTATTTCACCGGTGGCACTGCATTGAGCTACTGGTATCTGAAGCATCGGTATTCGGATGATTTGGATTTTTTTAGTGAAAAACCGTTTGATATGTCAGAACTTCTAAGCATTATAAA
>CAYITZ010000021.1:0-19678 GCA_964366485.1 uncultured Gammaproteobacteria bacterium | reverse complement strand
TTTCAGAATATCATATCCTAGAGTAATGGAAGTTTCGTTTTGAGGGGACTATAGCAAATAGCTTAATGATTATTACTTTTAAACTCACTGAGCAAGTAAACCTTGATATAATTACTCAATGGTAAAAATAATTTCAGCTGATGAAATAAAAAAAGAGTTACCAAACTATTCTCCTGATAAAGCAGAAGAATTCCATCACGAATCTGCAAGGAAAGCAGATAAGTTGTTTGCAAAAGCGCTGAAGGAAAGATCTTATACAGATGTAGTTTTGTTAAGTGGAGGTACAGCCTCAGGTAAGACAGAATTTTTATCTACCCACCTCATTGATAAAAATTGCATGATTCTTGATGCAACTCTATCTACAGAATTAGGTGCTAAAAATAAATTAAAGCAAATTATTAAAGCAGGAAAAACTCCTATTATATACTCGGTAGTACCGGATGATCTGAAAAGGGCTTTTATTGCATTTCTGAATAGAGATAGGAAATTTAGTGACATACATTTTTATAAAACACACTCAGGATCGAGAAAAACGTTATTGTGGATAGCAACAAATTATCCTGATATTGAAATCAATATTATTGAAAGTTCATATACATCTGATGGAAAGTTGCAATTTTCTCAAATACAATTTAATAACAAACAAAGATTATTAGATAATTTAATGGCGAAACAAATGACAGAAGATGATATAATTACCTATGTTAGTTCCATAAAGTAATAGCTACTATGCGAAAAATACCATATCAAACAGATCAAAATAATCCAGCAGTCCGAGCATATAAAGAAGCCGTGGAAAAAGGTAAAAAAAATCAACATGTGCTTCCCTATGGAAAAAAATGGGCTGTGACAAATTTAGCATCAAAGAAAGTAGATTATATTTCTAGTGACCCACAAGAGGCTATAAAATATGCAGGGCTTAATGCGACTCAGGGAACAGTAGTTTTTATTCATGGTCCTGATGGTCGCATAAAAGAGAGAAAAAACTATTAGAAATCTTTCGATCACCCACTTATTTTCTTTAACCTTTCTTTTAGGTCTTTCCTAAGCCAGATGCCGGTTTTTTCGCCCTTTTGTATTACTTGAATATAGCCGTCAGTGAGGTGGGGAAAATAACGGGCATAATAATTTCTATCATCTCCATATCCCAAATTTCCCACATATATCACCGATGGTGGATTCTTTTTTAATGCATGGAGACGCTCTTTTTTATATTCAGGCCAGGCATCTATCCAAGGAAACCAGTAGGAAAATCGATCAGGAGATAACCGGTCGGAAAAATAATACAGGTCGACATCGTGAGGATACATGAGCACCGATTCAGTAGGTAAAGATAATGATTTGATGATTGATCCTTTATCTTGTTTAGGACTCCAAAAAACATGATAGTTATAATCCGGTTTTAATGACTGGAAAAAAATCTGTTGAAAAGTGAGCACATTTGCAAGGATGACGATGGTCAATAGGGATAGAGAAAATAATTTCATTCCTACCTTTTTAGATTTCATCAAATCAATTATGAAGAAGATAGAACATGCGCCTGCAAATAGCATAAATGGATATATCCCCACGTCAAATGCGGTGCCCACCGCGGCTTTAACTTCGCGGATACGTGAGGCAAAGAAAAGAAGTAATAATAAAACGATGTGACGAATATTCTTACTCTTTATGATTCTATAAAGCATCCATACAAAAGATAGATGAAAAATAAACTGTACTATTTGCAGAGGATTAGAAAGCCCTTTCAAAAAGAGAAATTCATTTTTAATATAAAGCATGATCAGGGATACTGTGTGATTGCCCTTGAGTCCCCCCATGTCATAGTAGTAGGGTGAATAAATTTTGAAATTAAAATAGAGCCCTTGGAATAAAAATTCATAGAACTGTTTGTTGATATAAAAAAAGATAAGAGGAATCGAATTTAAAATGAAAGTGAAGACCAACCATTTTATCATTGTTCTTTTTTCCTTCATCATCAAAAAAGGCACGAATAATAGGAAAAATAGCATGGGTTGAGTCCAAAAAGCTAAAGAACTGGAAATGATAAGCAAAGTTTGGGAATACGCGCTTGGTTTTTCCCATTTGAGAAGTATGGGGAAAGTAATCCATATGATACTACTGACAAATACGGCAATAAATGTATCAGTTATGATGATATACCCAAGATAAACTACGAAAAATAGGGAGACGATACTTATCCACAATGAAAAGCAATATTTCGATATATTTTTTTTGAAAGTCAGAAAAACTAGAGTATAACTGAGGAGATATAAGATGAGTAATGATAAGCGAAAAACAGTCAGCGTCCGTGCGGGAGCTACATCTGACCAAAAAGGGGTGAAGAGATATACCCAATAGTAAGGAAGGGGGAAATGATTAGTAAAATGCTGAGAGTAGAGCGCTCTCCCCTGCTTCATCGCGTGACCGGCCACGATATGATCGAATTCATCAAAGTTCCCCATGAAAGTTCGGTTGAGATAAAAAATGGCGGCAAAAAGAAGGAGAGAGAAAATAAATACGAATATCGGGATGATTTTGTTGTTTTTGAACTTCACAAGGTTTATTCTATCAAATCATGAAGGAGTAATCGCGCCTCAGAGGTGAAAAATAATTTTTCTATACACTTCTATTATAAGATAGGCAATCTAACCAACATATCTTTCATGCTTCGGTAGAACTCCACTGAAGGCCGTGAAGAATCAATAGTATTCTGTCTTGAAAGCCGTTGAAAAGCCTGATCGATTGTCAGGATATTCTCATTCCAGTTTTTAATCCTCTCTTGTGCGTAGTTTCCTCCAGGAATCACTCCAATTTTTAGGAACTTCTCAGTTGGATTATCCGTATCCAGACTTGCAACAGCCGCCCAATAGGTGTCATGGGGGGGAATGCCAAATATTAAACCGTAGAATTTCCTACCTTTTAAAGTGGGTAGACATGATTCAAGTTTCGCAAACGCACCGCGTGAACCCTTTACTCCCCCATCAGCGATGACATACATGATCTTTATTTCCGGCACATCAACGATCATACCCATATGATATCAAAAATGTTTGTCTGCCCAATCGCAATCTTTTACCACTTTGTAACGATCGTTGCAAAGTGGTTCCCTGAATGGTATTTTCTTCATTATTTTTTCACAAATCCATTCTATAATTATTTTGTTACACATTATTTATATTTCATCTTATGATGCATTACTGGGGATACAGTCGCGGATTTTTCTGGCCGGGTTTTGGCCTGTTTGATTCTATTCTCACTATCTTATTTTGGATTCTCCTGATAAGTTTTATTGTCTCTCTGTTTAAGCGCCATCATTCACCTGATGAAGAAAGTAAAAGTGAGACGTCTGACGGTGAAAGCAATCTCGAAATCATAAAAAGACGATACGCGCAGGGGGAAATAAATAAGAAAGAGTATGAGGAGGTGAAAAGAGAGTTGGGTTAAGTGTGGTTAATGTGTTTTTCCAAAACAAGAATATTTCGGTCCATATAAAACGAACTGGGCTGAGTTCCTCCTGGCTCACATTGTATTATATAATGGAGAATATATGGTTGGACTACACTTAGCGGATTTATTTAGTAGACAGCATGAAAGTACCGCGCGAAATGAAGCTTTAAGAAAACTCGCCAAAACAATTGCGTATTCTGGTGTTGGTTTCTATCAAGGTCTACAGTTTCCTATGCAGTCAATAGCTTCTATGGGTTTTTCTGAGACCATTTTGGACGAAGGGAAAAATCCAGTCTTTGATGGAAGTATAACTTCTATACCTTATGATAGACATACTGTGTCAGGAAGGCCCACAATTCCTTATGAGAATGATGCCTGCCGATCTGCTTTATTAGTACCACTAGGTGAATTGTACACAACTACAGATGAAGTTGAACAATTTATGAGAGTGCATTTTAATTTGCCTGATGATAGTCAAATAGGAAAAAATGCATACGTGATCCGCCACAACATGAGTTCAGGCTCCCAAGAGTTTTTTCTCATGTTTTATGGACTTGAGGAAGGAGGTCGCTTAACACCTGTCGTTTTATATGGCCTGTCGACTGACTCAAATTTTTCTGAAAAATTTTGTAAACTACTTAAAAATTGTAAAGGTCATGGAACCAGACAAGTATTGACCGATTTACTCGAATCCCTTTATCCCCAAGTGCCACAAATTTTGGTGGGTCAAATCCTTCATGGCAAAGGGTTGCCTGAAATAAAAGAAGTAATAGAACATCAAAAAAGCCAATCATTAACTTCTTACATTCCCACTCGAGAAATGCTAGTTGATGGTCACCTTCGTGAGAGTATTTTAGCGCCCACAGAAAATGATGTTCTTAGGTATCTTTATTCATCTGAAATAAAATCTAATGATGCAGCAACTGCTCAGAAAAGCTTATGTGAACAGATAGAAAAGGTGAAAATTCCACAACAAATGAGTAGAGACGGATCAATTCAGGCCAAGGCCAAAGAAAAGTATTATAGGGATCTGGTCAGTCTTGCTTCGGATATTCCACATTCCGCTAGATCAAACCTAATAGATTCAATTGCCCCCGAACTAAAGAAAGTACGTGATGACATGTCTTTTTCTGTGTTTCGTTATAATAGGGAGACTGAGGAGCATAGCAGTGATGTGGCCTTTTCTACTGTTAGTATCCACAAGAAAATAAACAGACGTTGGTCAACTATTTGGGACAACGTCAAAACAAAAATTGAACAGGATACGAGCATTGTGGTAAATTTACTAAATATTTTTTTTGGTATCGAGATGAAAGGTAATCAGGCTCAATTAATGGGAAAAATGCTGTCTGAAATAGATGCCGAAGTTCTCACTAATTATGTGCTTTCTTTTTTAGCCTTTGAGGTTGCGCAATATCAACAAACAAGAATAGATCAAGATACCGCCGAAAATTTTCCAAGGTTTAAGCAATTAATCTCTCAATTTAATTTAGGTCATGTTGTGCCATCGCAAGAAATTGATTCTGAACTTATTAAAATATATAACGACGAGCTCAAAATTCAAACCAAGGAAGCATTGGGTCCAGAAACATGTGGAGGTGGCTTAAAAGAGGCAAATACTCGTGTATGGGAGATGAAACGTCGTGTTGAGGCCGTGAAAACCAAACTTTCTCAAATTAGCAACTGAGCATGACTGCTCTTATCCGCATTTATTGCACAACCTTCAAACACGCGGTATTTATTTAGTCGCAAGCAGTCTTTCATAATGTTTAAAAACTTCATTCATATCCAAGTCCCCTACATTGCAATCTTTTGCATGTTTTTTTACCTCCTGGTAGTCCGGATGCTGCCAGACCGCCTTTCTTTTCAATTTGAATATTTTGTCTTTAAACAACGCAAAGACGGTATCCACATTATAGAAAATTGCGTTCCAATCCTTTTTCAATGATTGGGAAATATCGCCAATGGCTTTTTTAATATCCCTATCCTCAATGTGCAGGATAAATATATGCCAAAAGCCTTTCCCGTCTACTCTTTTCTCCACAACCACTTTATGAAGTCGGTATTGATTCAGGACAGTCGGGTCATCAAAACTTTCCGATTCGGTAAACCCATAATACATATGGTTATATTATATCACCAACTTTTCTTATCCAAGCACTGCACGGATGGCCGCTATAATAGGTAGGAAAAAGTACAGACACTTCACCTAGTTTCTTTGTCCAAAAAGCTCTTCCCTTTTTATACCCGGTACTTACGGCAAAATAATCAATATTATTTTTATGTAAAATACCTTTCATCTTTTTAAATAACATCGATCCGATGCCCTTACGTTGATGGTCGGGATGGACGTACACGGCTACGATTTCTATGATGGATGAACTTTTTATTTTCAGGCTTTTCATCGCGAGTTTTACCGCTTCACAGGGCTGAAGATACGCAATCATCCCAACAACTTTGTTATCTTTTTGGGCAAGAAAATAATGATGCGAAAATTCCTTAAGTCGAGTGAATTGAATGAGTAACTCTTCATCAAGATGCTTTTTATCCCTCTTAATATCTATTCCCTCATCGATAAAACCGTCTGTTACTATTTTTTTTATTAAATCGAGGCATTCCCTTTCGTATGAATCTCCAAATGGTATTATGTTAATTTTCATGTAGTGGCTACAGGATATTCCTAACGATAATCTTTTAGCGATATTATTCTAAGCCCGCTTATCTTCTTTTTCTGGTGTTTGGGATTAGCCGTGACTAGATCTCCTTTTAATATGATAGCCAAAGAGATAAATGAGGCGTCATAATAGGTTATTTTGTTCAAAGAAGCTAGCTCTGCAGTAAGTTGCGCTGTGACAAGGTCCTCGGGAACGAATCGGATTGGTAAGACGTATGAGCGCTCTATTAGCCTCTGCAAAATCGGTAGCTCCAAATTTTTATATAACAATGCATTTCCAACCTCATATCTTGCCAGTTCAGGCATCGCTAAAGTAGTTCCTTTTTCCTGAGCGTTTTTAATGATCAAATCTGCTTGAGAAAGATTGTCTTCATCCAATTGATACAGTAGTTTAATTGCGACGGATGAATCGATAACGAGTATGCTGTTATTTTTCACTTGTATATTTAATGCCTTTCTCTATCTTCAATTATGAACTGAGAAAGACTAATTTTCTTTCCTTTTGAAGATATGCTGCGCGCTTCACGGATAGCCTTCCACACCTCATCCCAATTCACTTCCCCTTCCTGTTTTAATTCAAAAGGTTTAATCATTAATTCGTTTTTAGCCGTGACTCTGAAAGATACTACTGACTGAGGTTTTGCCCAAGAAGCAATCTTCCGAATCTCATCGGGTATGGTTAATTGCCAGCGATCGCGAATAATAGCTGTTGTTTGAGTATACATACCATCAGAATATCAGAAAATCTGAAAATGTCAAATGGAATTTACAATTCCTCCGCCTTGTCACCCAAGCAATATTTAGATTGTAATTCTCGTTAAAAAAGAGGTAAGAATTTCTTGAGCTTTTAATAAATCTTTATTTTTTACCAGAATAAGGATCTCTCCACCAATCGTGTGAAATGAATGGATAGAAATATTGCCAAAAAATAATGCCGATGTAACTTGACTATAAACCCCTGCAACTTTTCTCAATGTAATGGGAAAATCAATAGAAATAAATCCCAATCCGCTGGTATGGTTGTCAATAATCTTTTTTATATGCTCTTTTTTAATCAATCCATCTAGGGAATAATCTGTTAAAAGTACCATCTCCCTCTCCCCTTCCACGATGCAGGAAAAATGCTTTGACTGCGAAATCTGATGAAAAATATTGAGGCAGGTTTGTCTATTCTTTTCGCTTTTTCTAAAAATTAACTCTTCGATATTGGTACGGACAACAATATGAAGTTTCTGCCCGGACGAATCAAATGTGGGTTTTGCAATATCGGGTAATTGCTTCATCTGGCGTCTTATATCCATACCTATAGCGGCAACAGAATTATCAACTTCTTTATAAGAATTACTTTGCTTGATGAACCGGGCAAGTGAATTAATATTAATAAGGCCGTTTTGGACGTAACGAGCAATCATGGGATTAGATTGTAAATATGCTTTAATAGTATTTGACATATTGAATATCGTAATGTATAATATTAATATTGTAACATATTTGTTAATATTTTAACAACAGCACATGAATAAAGCGGCAATCATCATAAATCCAGATCAACCTACCGGCTTACTTGCCAATGCAGTCGCATGTATCACATCGGGCCTTTTCTTAAACGGTAATGAATATGTTGGAGAGGCTATCGCAGGCATAGATGCTACCTATATCCCAATAACAAAAATCCCTATTCTTATTCTCAAACCAGGCAATACTCCCCTTATTGACCTTTGCCAAAAAGCTTTGATAAGTGGATTAAAATGTATGGTTTTTACACGAGAAGCTCAATCAACAACAAATTATGAAGAATATACGAAGCGTGTAGTTGGAAAAAAATTGAGTGAGGTAACTATCGTAGGAATAGGTGTCGTTGGACCTGACGACCAAGTCAAATCCTTAACTGGTAATTTACCAATGTTAAGATAAAATTGATTCTTGCAACCCATCATCAAGAATTTCAGTTTTAATTCTTTTTTTGTCACTCAAGTAATCTTAGAGCATAAAGAAAGCCTAAAATGAGGGAAATAGGTATTGACAAAGCTTTGTCAGTCTTGTATTATAAATACATAAACGCCTCGTCCATGCGCAAGCCCGACGAGGTTTTTTTTGTTATACTTATTATATGAGCGATACCGTTCTATTTATTGACGGAGAAAATTTTCTTCATAAAGTTGAGGATGTTCTAAAAAAAGAAAAAGTAAATATTAAAAAAGAAGTCTTATCAAAAATAAATCTCAATTATCTATTTGATAAAGTATTGGAAAAATATAAAATTACAAAGAAAATCTTTTATGTTGCCAAGCTTCACTTTCATCCAAAGACAAAAGATAAGTCAAATGAGTTAATTTTATTCCAACGCTCTTTGAAAAGTAATTTACAAAAACAGGGATTTGAGTTTTTAGTAGCTGGAAATGTACGAGGTCAAGAAGTCACCGTTAACCATAAGACAAAAATTATCTTTCGGGAAAAAGGAGTTGACGTTAAAATTGCCGTTGATTTGGTGGCAATGTCAGCTGATAAAATGATTAATATCGCAATTCTGTGTAGCTCTGATTCAGATCTTCAACCTGCAGTTCAGGAAGCTAAAAAAAGAGGTGTTGAGGTAATTTACTTGGGATTCGGATTCCAACCTAATAAAGGTCTTATGTATACGACTAGCTCTACAGTTCTTTTTAGAGACACGGAAATACTTAAGGCGTGTGGGGTTAAATAATTTGAATATTTTTCAATCTTTCTTGAAGGTCTTTTCTAAGCCATATGCCCGTCTTTTCTCCCTTTTTTAATACTTGAATATAGTCGTCAGTGAGGTGGGGAAAATATCGAGCATAATGATTTTTATCATACCCATATCCGAGGTTTCCAACATATATGACCGATGGTGGATTCTTTTTTAAAGCATTGAGACGCTCTTTTCTATACTCCGGCCACGCATTAATCCAAGGAAACCAATAGGAAAATCTGTCCGGTGATAATCGATCGGAAAAATAATAGAGGTCAACATCGTGAGGATACATCAGTACCGATTCGGTCGACAAAGATAATGATTTGATTATGGACCCTTTCTCCTGTTTAGAACTCCAAAAAACATGATAGTTGTATCCGGGTTTTAGTGATTGAAAAAATATCTGTTGGAAGGTGAGCGCGTTTGCAACGGCGACGATTATGAACAAAGGTATACTAAACAGCTTTACGTTTAACCGCTTGGTTTTTAATAATTCAACGATTAAGAATATGAAACATGCACTAGCAAATAACATAAATGGATATATCCCCACATCAAAAGAAGTGCCAACCGCGGCTTTAACTTCGCGGATACGTGAGCCAAAAAAAAGAAGTAAAAATATTATGATATGACGGATATTCTTACTTTTTATGAGCTTATACAGCATCCACAAGAATGATAGATGGAAAATAAATTGCACTATCTGTAGAGGATTGGAAAGCCCCTTCAAAAAAAGAAATTCATTTTTAATATAAAGCATGATGAGTGCTAATGTGTGATTGTCCTTGAGTCCTGCCATGTCATAATAGTAGGGTGAATACACTTTAAAATTAAAATAAATCCCCTGAAATAAAAATTCATATAACTGTTTATTGATATAAAAAAAGAGGAGAGGAATCAAATTCAAGACGAAGATGAAGATGGACCATCTTATCATTGACTTTTTTTCCTTCATCATCAAAAAAGGGATGAATAAGAGAAAAAATAGCATGGGTTGAGTCCAAAAAGCTAAAGAACCGAAAATGATAAGCAGAGTTTGAGAATACACACTTGGCTTCTCCCACTTGAGCAGTATGGGAATCGTGATCCACGCGATACTACTGACAAATATCGCAATGAAAGTGTCAGTGATGATGATATACCCTAGATAAACTACAAAAAAGAGTGAAACGATAAATAACCATAATGAAAAGCTGTATTTAGAAGTACTCTTTTTGAAGGTGAGGAAAACTAAAACATAGCTGAGGATATATAAAATGAGCAATGATAAACGAAAGACAGCCATCGTCCGTGCGGGACCTCCTGAGGACCACAAGGGAGTAAATAGATATATCCAATAATAGGGAAAGGGAAAGTGATTAGTAAAATGCCCGGAGTAGAGCGCTCTTCCCATCTTCATCGCGTGACCTGCGACGATATGATCAATCTCATCAAAGTTTCCCATGAACGATCGGTTGAGAAAAAAAATGGTCGCAAAAAAAAGAAGTGATAAAATAAATACCAATACCGGAATTATTTTATTATCTTTGAACTTCACGAGGATAATTGTATACCCATCTTGCTAAATTTTGTGCCCAATATCAGAGTATATCAAATGCAATTGATTTATTTTATTGCTATGTATATAGTATTCACTAATTTATGTATCATAATTCTATTCTTGATCTGATAGGACAGACTCCGTTGGTTAAGATAAATAAATTGAATCCTAATCCATCAGTAACACTTCTCGCAAAATTGGAATTCCTAAATCCTGGGGGATCGATAAAAGATCGCATAGGAAAAGTGATGATTGATCAGGCTGAACAACAAGGAAAACTTAAAAAAAACGGTACGATTGTTGAACCTACATCCGGTAACACGGGAACAGGGTTAGCTATGGTTGCTGCCATTCGGGGATATAATTCTATATTTGTAATGCCGGATAAAATGGCAGACGAAAAGCGCAATCTTCTTCGTGCTTATGGGGCAAAAGTGGTAATAACGCCGACTGCGGTGATGGCCGAGGACGAGCGAAGTTATTATAAAGTGTCTGATCGATTAGCATCTGAAATCCCTGGCGCCTATAAACCGGATCAGTATCACAACCCAGCAAATACAGATGCTCATTATAAAACTACAGGCCCTGAAATATGGGAGCAAACTGAGGGCAAAATTACTCATTTCGTTTGTGGTATGGGAACGGGCGGAACTATTACGGGTGTTGGAAAATATCTTAAAGAAAAAAATCCTAAAATAAAAATCATTGGGATTGATCCTGTTGGTTCGGTTTTTGCTGAATATCATAGGACGCATAAATTTCCCAAATTGATGAAAACCTATAAAGTGGAAGGAGTTGGTGAAGATTTTATTCCATCAACAATCGATTTTAAATATATCGATGAAGTTATCCAAGTTGAAGACCGTGATTGTTTTGTGACTGCTCGAAGTCTGGCTCGACAAGAAGGAATTTTGGTTGGCGGGTCGTCTGGAATGGCGCTTTTTGCCGCGCAACTAGTCAGTAAGAAACTTAAAAAAGGCTTAATTGTGGTTTTATTTCCTGATAGCGGTAAGTCATATTTGAGCAAAATATACAATGATGATTGGATGCGTGAGTTTGGGTTCTTGCCTAAAACTGAAAGTACAAAAACAATAGAACAGATTCTTCGACATAAAAAACCCCCCAAGCTTATTTTTGTTTCTCCTTTTGATAGTGTCAAACGTGCAATTGGCCTTATGAAGAAATATAATATCTCTCAAGTACCGGTGGTTGATAAAAATAAATTGGTTGGCAAAGTCACTGAACGGGACTTACTCACCGGATTTTATAGTAAAAGCATCGGACCAACTAATCATATTGCAGCATTGGTTGATCCAAACATGACGGCTGTCAATAAAACAGAGTCAGCAGAATATGTGTCGCACGTTCTGACAAAACACGACTTTGTAGTAGTAGTGGATGATGAGTTCAAGCCATTAGGGGTGATTACACGTATCGATTTAATCGAATATTATTCTTAAAGGATACCGTTCACTCTATCACTTCTTGTTTTAAGAGTTATTTCTTCAGTAATCTTTCAGAATTACATTATGTAGTACTCTGCTAGCAGTTGTTATATTTCTCCAATTATCACTTCCCCATCATGAAGAGCTTTGAACAATATTTTGTTGTCAATACAGTATTGGACCTCTTTTTCAATCCCTGCAGATTCGGGATGATTGGAACGGTAATGCGGTTCTATACAATAATTTAAAAAACCTAGACCATCTTCGATTACCTCCGGTTTATAGCCAGTAGGCACGTCGGAGGATGAATGTATTGCCCCCTCGCGCCCAAATCATCCCATATTGAGAAAGTTTTTTTCTGAGCCCGTCTTTTTTGCCAAAATAGTCTCGCAAATCCAACTCTTCTCCCATTATTCCTATTGAACGTAGATCTTCGATCTCTTTTTCCAACTTCTCTTTTCTTATTTCATTTTCAAGAAAATCCATGGCGTTTATAATCACTGCGGCTTTTTTGTTACTGGAAAGTAGACCCGCTAAACGCTCAGGATTATTGCCAAGACGGAATGAGGAAAGATAAAGTTTCATTCGATCCCTCCATCCTTCAAAGAAATCGGGTCGTCGATAGGTTCCAAGTGAGTGGTGACGGTGATACGGGGAATAAGTCTGCGAATCCCCTTTTCCATTTCTTCAAGAAGGTTATGTCCTTTTTGTACTGACCAGTTTCCTGGAACTAATATGTGAAGGGTGGCGAATTTTCTCATCCCCGATTGGCGAGTGCGTATTGCGTGATATTCGACCTGCTGACCTTTAAATGTATCTAGATATTTTGTAATTTTCTCATGTTCTTCTTTTGGAATAGCACTATCCATGAGCCCCACAGCAGATCTTTTCATAAGAACTATACCGGTAATGATAATGTTAATTGCAACGATGATTGCGATGATAGGATCAAGAACTTGTATGTGGGAAACCGAAACCAAAAAAACTCCCGCGATGACCCCAACCGACGTCCAGACATCGGTTAGTAAATGATGTGCATCGGCTTCAAATATGATGGAGTTGTGCTTTTTTCCTATTCCCAGAAGTTTGAGAGCAACGAAAAGATTTACCAAAGACGCCCCCGTCGATATGATAAGTCCCAACATCGCCTGCTCAATATCGCGGGGATGAATGATCCGGTCTACCGCTGTCCATCCGATTGCGAGTGCGGCAATGAGGATGAGGATCCCTTCAAAAATGCTTGAAAAATATTCGATTTTACTGTGACCGTACATATGCTCCTCATCCGGTGGCTTTTCCGCTAGTTTGATCGCAAAAAGGGCAAATCCCGCCGCCGCTAAGTTCACAAAAGATTCAACCGCATCAGACAAAAGCCCCACCGATCCGGTTACAAAATAGGCGGATAATTTGAGGGCGATGGTGACTAAAGCCGCCGCGATCGAAAGCCATGCATATTTCGCGAGAGATGGGGTTGCCATATGTCTATGATACAATAAACCATTATGCCCTGGTATATATTTGCGGCAATAACTCCTGTTTTTTACAGCTTTGGAATATTTATCGATAAATTTTTGGTGGATAAAAAGATACGAAATCCTCTTACCATAACCGCCTTACTTGGTATCATGTCAGGAATTATCGGAGTTTCAATCGGATTAATTACCGGATTTAAATTTATAGGCCTGCCTCAAACCGCCCTTATTATATTAGGGGGAGTATTTTTAAATTGGTACCTTATCCCCTATTTTGCCGCCATAAAAATTGAGGACGCCTCACGTGTGGTTCCTCTCTTTCAGCTTATACCCGTATTTACTCTTATTATTTCTAGTATTTTTTTAAAAGAAACACTTGCGCTGAAACAGATCGGGGGAATGGGTCTCATCATCATAGCGGGAATAATATTGTCTGTTGAGCGACTCGACTGGAGATTCTTGAAACCGAGGAAGTCACTTTGGCTCATGATTGTCTCATGTCTTATGTACGGGTCAGTGGGGCTTCTTTTCCGTTATGTATCAAAAAGCGCTTCTTACTGGTCACTATTTTCATATGAATACATTGGCTCAGGCCTTGGTGGCCTTATGTTGTTTGTATTACCAAAAGTACGGGAGGATTTTATAAAAGATTTGGGGAAATTCCGCTCCGCAACCGGCCTTTTGTTGGCTGATAAAGGATTCGGGTGGATTGCTCAGATGGCGGAAAATTACGCAGTGACCATAGTGGCCGTACCTTTGGTAAATATTGTAGCTGGCATCCAGCCCGCAATCATTTTGCTTATGGGATTATTTTTTACTCGCTTTTTCCCCCACGTGATAAAAGAAAATATCAAAAAAGAAGTGCTTTTCCAAAAAATACTTTCAATCGTCATCATCCTTGTGGGGTTGTATTTGGTATATCTTTAACTCCTTTGCTACACCGTATTAATACACTGTAGCATTTTTGTAGTGGTGTCATTTACCTGCCTGCCGGCAGGCAGGTGACACCATGATGTGCATTATGGAGCCATGAATGGCTCCACGACATAGGCAGGTATGCTTCCGAGGTATATTCATTTTCTGAACTTCAATGCCAGAATTCGCGGGATTATTACCCCATCCTTTTCCTCGGGAAGTTCTTGTATATCTGCCAAAAGGAATCCAGATTTTATAAACGAAAGAATATAGTCACTTATCGTCTTAGGATACCAGGTTAACTCAACTTTTCCCCATAAAGAAAGTTTTGTTTGTATGCTTTTATCAAAATAGTCTTTTAAATAGGGATATTTTTTACTTGGGTATTTGAATGGATGATCAACTATCACTACCAAGAAACCACCTTTTCTTAATACCCGAAAGGATTCTTTTGCAAACAGGTGAATGTCCTTAACATACTGGAGGACCATCTTCGATAATACTACGTCAAATCCGCTACTTTGAAATGGCATAATCGTACTAACATCATGCTGGAGGAATGAAAGATTTGGAATATCTTTGTATTTTTTATTACAAAGATCGATGAAATTTGAAGAAAAATCGGTACCCGCCACTTTTAAAGCATTCTTTGCCAATTCTGCTGAAAAATATCCACTCCCACAGCCTGAATCAAGTATCTTTTTTCCTGAAAGAGGGCCAATCATCTTCAAAACAAGTGGTCGAATAATGCCATGGTTCAACTTATCTCCCTCCTCCCCCATGTTTTGGTTGTACCAGTCTACTGCCGAGTCCCATTGTTTTATCGTTTGCATATGTCTATGTCCAATATTTTACCATTTTTGGTAACTTCGATAAATTATCGACGATATGCGCCGGTTTTACCCCCTCCTTTTCAAGTTCTTCCCTTGACGTTAGGCCCGTGGTGACAGCTATAAAGTGAAATCCTGCTTTTTTTGCGGCTGTAAAATCTCGAAGCCCATCTCCAACGTAGACAATATCTTTGGGAGCGATCCCTTTTTTTTCAAGCTTTTCTTCGACGGGAATAAAGACTTTTGGGTCCGGTTTGTGAAAAGAAGTGTCTTCTGAAGTTTGAATAAAATAAAAGTCTTTAAGGTTAAATTTTGCATCTTGTAAATCTTTAAATATGAGTGACTTTGAGCTTGAGGTAAGCGCCGCAATGAGATAGTGTTTTTTGAGCAAATTAATTGCTTCAGTAGCACCCGAGTGGGCCTTCATTGGAAAATTCTTTGATGTTTCAATATAGTGCTTCAAAATTGCATCATAGGTATCTATTTCGGAAAAGATACCGCTTAGCATTGGTTGAAAGGGAATACCCCAATATTTCTTTATTTGTTCGTCGGTTATTTCGAGGTTGTAATATTTTTTTGCGGTTGCTTTTATTGCATCCCATTTGCACTGAATCGTTTGAACGAGCGTATCGTCTATATCAAAAAAGATTGCTTTAATCATTGTTTGGTAATACAAACTGTAAATTGTCCGCTTTGGAAAAGAGACACTGGCGGGCGATGTTGTTGGCAAACTTAATGGATTTTTTTACATCTTTTGTCAGATGATATTTATAGCCAAATGAGGCGCTGAAGATGTCACCTGATCCGACTGAATCAATAATATCTGCCAGATTTACTTTGTCAACGGGAACGGTGAACGATGTATCTTGAAAAAAGTACTGAGCTCCTTTATCCCCCTGAGTCATGATCACCTGAGTAGTATTTGACCAGTCTCTTGCGCTCTTAATTATGTCCCGATGATCTTCCTCCGATACAATCACGAAATCAAATAAAGGAATGAGTTCATCAGCCTCAACAAAATCCCGCTCTACGACACGATCTTCTCCATCAAATGACCGGTAATATCCCTGGGGGAGAAATATCTTCAATGTATCTTTTCGGAGGTGCTGCATTGCGATCTTAACATATTCAATGGAATAATCGGGTGTCAAGGGAGCAAAAAAGAGAATGTCAGCTTTCGAAAGAGTATTTTTTATTTCTTCAGTGAGAGGTAAAGGTTTGGCGGATTCCCGGTGGTGGGCTTTTTGAGACCGTTCATTGCCATGGGATATATTTTCATAAAGCAAGGTTGTGTCCCCTATCGGTTGTGAAGGATAGATGTTCAGATCTTTGCAGTATGGTAAAAAGTTTGATCCATAGGGTGCGATGATATGTGAGGAAACACGAGGAAATTTTTTATATACATGCGCCATGAAGACCGCCGGACTCCCCGCCCCCGTGTAGGTTGCATGCTCTGAGACGTTACTGTCTATACACACATGGCCGAGGATGTGGATATTCATTTTGGTTGTTTATTTCCGTATCTTCTCAGCAACCTGGGCTAACTCTTTATCATCCGCGCGTTTTCCATTATGCGAGGAAATGTAACCCTCATATTTTTCAAAATATTTATCGACATTTGAGGAGATTTGTTGCCATTCGTTTAGCTTTGTCCCGTGCATCGGAAAAAGTTTGGCATGCATGTGGTCGACTCCAAAGCCCTCAAATATCAACCCCGTCCGACCCACATCCGTAAATTTTGAATCGATAAGCTTCCCCACCTTTTTCGCCGCAAGAACTAATCCACTTAGGACGTCATCAGGTAGGTTAAACGCATAACTAGGATAATGTTCTTTCGTGACAACAACGCTAAATCCTTCAGTATTGGGAAATATGGAAAGAAACGCGAGGTGCTTCTCATCCTCCCAGATTTTATGGCAAGGCATCTCCCCTTTTACAATTGCACAAAAAATACAGGTGTTCATAGGAAAAAGTATACCAAATTATCTCCAGGGAGGATTATTATCAAATTTATCTCTCACTATATCAAAAATCCAGGCTTTACGGACCCCAATGGAAAGTAAGATTAGTAACTTCTCTTTTTTTTCTGCATCTGTCATACCCTTCGATATGACAATCGCATGCATCAGTTCCTTTGTTGAGGAAGAGTAATCTTTAATTATATCCTCCGCAATTGCTGAAGATCCGGACAACCTATCACACATTAATAATTTTGCTCGACGCATATGTGAGTCGTCAGTGATCATGAGTATATCTTTCAATCCAAACTCTTTTACTATTTTTGCTATTGCATCCATATTTGATGCGGTAGTTAGCGATTTACTTTCAACAGTAATTGCCTCGTCAGGAATCGGACGATCGTAACCTGGAAGCTGACTATACTCATACTGAAGACGTTTTAACTCAACAAGCTCTTCGCCAGGACTCATTTTTCCACTCATGATGAATATCCTGTCTGATTTCCTCTCCTTATAGGCAATTGCTGTGGCTTTTAAACGTGTTATCGTTACTTCACTTGGTTCATATATACCCGGACCAATCCTAACTGATCCTCCACCTAATACCATAATCGCATCGTAAGGATATTCTTTATTTCGCGGTGCTTCTTTGCTGTCACACTGGGCTATTCCCCCACTCAACGCATTCATTGCCGCAATAGTATACCTTGGATCTTCATAGGGTATCATCGCTGTTTTAGCCGCAATAAAAAGGAGAAATATACCAATCGCAGATTTTACTGAAATGTTTTTTCTTCCCTTATGTGCGCTCTGCTCGGCAGTCATAAATATATGCCAGAGTATATCAAATGAAGAAAACTTGTTATAATCCTCGCTTATGGCCAGTCTAAATAACCAATATGGCAATAAGTGAAGGTAGACTTTTACCAGTAAGCATACGGGGATTGCCTCGAAATTTTCATAAACGCCATTTCCCCACAAAACATCAGGAGTTCTCACTTGGAGATGAAAAGCTATCTTTTATATTGCAAACCATTCTATCTCAAGGAGATCTTCAAAATGGAGATAGAATCTTAATTCCCTTCGGAGGACAAGGATCTATTGCGCATTTTCTTGATTATCAAGGAATTCCAGTGATATTGGGAGATATAAAATATGATGGAAAATATTATAAGAATCCTCATATTCAGTTGGCAAATTTTAGAGCGGAGTATCCCAATGGTGGGGGGAGTGAAACGATAGACCAAAGTTATATCAGATGGGATGCGAGAGCACTTCCCTTAGAAAATGAATCTCAAAAAATTGCCATTGTTAATCCACCGTTTGGGGTAAATTGTGAAGTTGAAGGTGATCCTATTGATCTTTCAGTAAAGGCATTAATTCAATTGGAAAGAGTATTAGTAAGGGGCGGGGTCGCATACTATGTCATACCACAACCATGGAGTAATTCATTTATTGGTGAAATTGAAAGATTGAATATAGGTATGATTCCTCAAGTTTTACACAATAACATATCTTCAAACGAAGATACGAAAAACCCTCTTTGCCTTATAAGAATTGAAAAAAGATAAATTACCCCAACACCGGTAGCGCGAAGTTTTCTTTCAGATATTTTTTATACAACCCTATGCTCTCCCCATGATCAAATGCGATTAATTCCGGAGGAGGAAGCTTATCCAGGTCAAACCATACAAGCTCAGTTACCTCCTCATCAGATGTTCCGGTCTGTTGCAAAGCCTCAGCAATAAAAATCATGTCCATATTTTGCCGATCTTCTTTAGGTCTGTTTGGATTATCGTTTATTCTGAAAAGTTTCAGATTTGTTATCTCCCATCCACTCTCCTCCAACACTTCCCTCTTTGCCGCTTTGATTAAATCTTCATCCCGATTGAAAAATCCGCCTAACAATGCCCATTTACCAAATTCCAGTATCGGCTTTCCTTGAAATGTCCCCCGTTTCCCCAAAAGTACTTTGCCATCTTTTATAACCATGACGCTTATTGTCACGTGTCTTAAAGAACTTTTTCCCCCATCTTCAAAAAAACAAGTAATCATAATATGAAATTAATATATAATAGTTTGCATCATATGTCCACTCACTCGGAAGACACAAAATCGGGAAATAAAAATAAATTTTTCATTCTCGCACTCGCCGCGCTTGGAGTCGTATATGGTGACATTGGCACCTCTCCTCTCTACGCGGTAAATGAAATCTTCTTTGGTCACGCACATGCCACGGTAAACCGGGCAGACGTCTTGGGAACGATTAGCTTGATTATTTGGGCTATAACCATTGCTATATCTTTTAAATATGTTTTGTTCGTCCTTCGCGCTGACAGTGATGGGGAAGGTGGCGTATTTGCTTTATACAGTCTTTTGGACAAGCTGAAAATGAAAGCAAAGCCTATTATGACAACCCTTTTGATCATTGCGGCCGGTCTTCTTTTCGGAGATGGAATAATCACACCCGCAATCAGTGTCGTATCCGCAATCGAAGGATTAAAAGTGGTTACCCCAGCGTTCACTCCCTATGTGGTACCAATAACAATCGCAATTTTGACCGGCCTCTTTTTTATTCAATCAAAAGGCACCGCGAAAGTGGGGAAAATATTTGGCCCCATTGTGGTGGTATGGTTTATCACGATTGCATTGTTGGGCTTAAATCAAATCGTCCAATATCCTGATAT
>CAYITZ010000020.1:10747-20023 GCA_964366485.1 uncultured Gammaproteobacteria bacterium | reverse complement strand
AAACACACGATTATCAGACGATGCACTTTCATTTTTATCCTCCGCTTCTTCGATCGGCAACTGTAAAAAAATTCATGGTTGGGTTTGAAATGTTGGCTATGCCTCAAAGAGACATAACTCCTGAGCAGGCAGCGCAAAAGCTTAAAAAAGTTATGCACGAGCGTGGTAATTTATCATGAGTCATTATGACTGAACAAAGCTCAAAATATACTGCAGCAAAACGTCGCCACGCAGAGATGGAAGACTATATAAGGTATGGCAAATTTGGACGATACGCAGATGTGGTAAAAAAATATGAATCTATTGAGAGTGTAGATACACCCTTTTATTCACACATTCGTCGACTAAAAGCAGGTAGTGAATATTTACCTGCTTTTATCATGAGCAAACCCATTTTAAGCACAGTATCAGAAAAAGAGGCTGAACACTACTATTTAGAAATAGGAAAAATACTTGGTGTACCGAACATCCAGGCGGCTGTAACGAAATCAATGAATGGAAAAAAACTAAGCGCTGAAAAAACTGCCGCAGGATGGGGGCATAGCTTTGAGGCGCTGACTCAAGGAGATGGAGCATGCGCTATAACCAACATCCCAATACTTCATTTTTTGGGCGAACGCATTGCGGGTGAATTTGGTAATGCATACGAGGTAAAAGAAGCCGCACATAGAGCTCTTCATCGGGGGAAAAATATACTTACAGAAATATCCAACTCGGATTTGATACATAGCTTAGTAAAAGATACTATACGTGCTCGAGTGGTGGAGCTTGCCTTCAGATTGAATAGCATTGGAGCGATAAAAGATCAAAACGGATCTCCCAACTCGATTAATACTCTTACTAATGATCCATCTCTCGTCAGATATCTTCTTGCAGCATCATATTGGATCAATTGGCGTGTGTATGACAGACGCATGATTGAAGCCTTAGATATCTTTAGAGAAAAGATGGGTGTTGTGGGTGGATACACGGCAAATCCAGCGACCAAGCGAGGCTTCCCTGATGAAAAAGGACAACTACGCAATGGAGTAGTCAGTCATGTGGTTGATGTGGGCTACCCTCGTAATGCCAATGGAACATTCTCTGCTCATCAATTGTTAGAGTTCGTTGATCGAGGGAGCCCAATGGCAGTACCAGACGATGCAACAAAGCATGTACTAGCCCATTTTTATGGAATCACCGATAGTTTCGTCGTGGGGGATAATGTTGGTCAACTAGTAGATCATGAGAAAGTGCTTCAGAAGTGGAAGAATACAACCCACGATAGATTTATACTTGGATCAACTTCTGGTAACGGAGCAAATATTGATGAGTTGGAAGAAATGGTGAATAATTTCCAGGAGTATAAAGTAAAGCACAGACAGTCGCCCTATACATGTGCGATTTTTATTGGAAATCATAAAGAAGGATTAATTGATACGCGCATGAATGGCTTGATTAATAAGGCAAAAGAAGCCAGAGCTGTTGAGGTCACCGCATCATGGGATAAACCTTTTAACAAGTTTAAAGAAGAAGTTCTCAATGCAAAGGGGAAACTTATACTCATCCGAGCGGATGACATAGAATTAGTAAGTATTACAAAACAATGGTTGGAACAGATCGCAAATATCGAAGCAGTAAAGCCTGGCGAGGCGCACTTTATAAATCCGCACGTTGCAACAGTCAGCTGCCTTCTCACTCCTTCTCCGCCTAACGAACCCTATAACGGAATAATTGCACTTCGCAAAGGAGGATCAATTGCACGATCTCGAGAGTGGGCAATCTATTTAAGAGAATATTTTAAGATACTAAAATGGAGTGATGAAGATATTGAAAGTGAGATTGCCAGTATTCCCGGTATCAGTAATCGAAAGGATAATATATTTGAATCATTTGATGCTCAATGGGATACAGTTCTGCAGCAAGCAATGAAGGGTTTTGTTGAAGTAAGTAATGCCACCGTACCGCTTTTGGCAATGGAGTTAACAGCTGTATTGAAAAAACCACTTACCGGTGAACATGGTCAAGAGGTAAGAGACAACATTGCTAGATTCCTAAAAGAAGAAAGAGAAAGAAAGAAGAATGTAGTAATGCGCCAATTCCCCGATGTGGCACAAAAGATATTTCCTGACTTAGCTGAGGAGAAATTACGTGATGAAAATCAAAAGGCTTTAGGTTGTTTGGCCCTTGCTCTAACTTTTATCGGTGGTGGCATTGCTGGTTATCTTTTTACCCATCTTTTTACCCAGATGAAGAAAAAGACATAATCTGGTACAATACCTAGATGAAACCACAGATCATTTTGCCATTGACAATTTCAAATTACTATGTAAAATGAAATTATGTATAGCAGATTGCTAAAAATATCAGGAGAAAAAAGCATATTCTTATTTGGCCCGAGAGGTACGGGGAAGTCCACGTGGGTAAGGCAAACGTACCCAAGCGCGCTCTATTTTGACTTACTGGAAACAGATGTGTATAAAAGATTTTTGGCACAACCAGGGAGGTTAGAGCAGTATATCCCCGAAGGTTTCCATGATTATGTAGTGGTCGATGAAGTGCAGAGAGTCCCGGAATTACTCAATGAAGTTCACCGCTTGATTGAGAATAAAAAAATAAAGTTCATTCTCACCGGGAGCAGTCCGCGCAAGTTACGGAGAGGCGGATATAACTTATTGGCAGGAAGGGCGCTTCTTCATCACATGCATCCTTTAACCGCAACGGAAATGAAAGCAGATTTTCATTGGGAAAAAGCGATGGTACAGGGCATGTTGCCCAGAGCACAGGAGGAAGATTTTAAAAAATATTTACAGAGTTATGTAAGGGTATATCTGGATCAAGAGGTCCAACAGGAGGGATTGACGAGGAGACTTGATGATTTTAGCCGTTTTTTGGAAGTGTCCAGTTTTTCTCAGGGACAGGTTCTAAATACAAGCAATGTGGCCCGCGAAGCGGAAATTCAAAGAATGACGGTAAAGGGGTATTTTCAGATTTTGCAGGATTTGTTGATAGGATACATGCTACCACCGTTTACCAAAAGGGCAAAAAGACGATTAGTATGTCATCCAAAGTTTTATTATTTTGACCCTGGTGTATTTCGGGCGATCCGACCCATGGGGCCATATGATAGGCCGCAGGAGTTAGGCGGGGCATGTCTGGAAACGTTAGTATATCAACAGATATCGTCAATCAATGAGCTATTGAGTCTGGGGTATACGTTGTATTATTTTCGGACAGCAAGCGGGGTTGAGGTGGATTTTGTGTTATATGGGGAACGGGGAATAACGGGAGTGGAGGTAAAATTAAACAATCATTTTAATGAGGTTATGATTCGAGGTCTGAAGAATTTTGCAAAAGATTATCCTGAAGCAAAGTTGTATCTCCTGTATACAGGAAAGCAAAAAATGTATGTGGATGGGGTAACTGTACTACCGATACAGTTGGCACTATTGGATTTGCCAAAGTGGTTGTAGTCCTGTAAAATGGAACGATGAAACCACAGATCCACACCTTACCCAACGGCCTGCGCGTGCTCATCCTGGATACCAAGTCATTTCCCACACTTACCATGCTTTTGCTTGTTGGGGCAGGATCACGGTACGAAAATGAGAAAAATAACGGTATTGCCCACTTTCTTGAACACATGTTTTACAAAGGAAGCAAGAACTATCCGGATATGGAGGTCATTTCTCAAGAAATAGAAGGTATGGGTGGTCATTGGAATGCGTTTACCTCAAAAGATTACACAGGGTATTTTATCAAAGCGGCAACCTATCACTTTCCCAAGATGGCAGACATCCTCTCTGATATTTTACTCCGTCCCCTCCTTCAAACGGAGGAAATTGAGAAGGAAAAAGGAGTCATCGTTGAAGAAATAAATATGTATGAGGACACTCCCCAGAGACGGATTGCTGACATCTTTGAAAATGTCATGTATGACGGAAGCCCATTAGGCTATGACATCGCCGGCACAAAAAAGACGGTGACCTCATTTGATAGAAATACGTTCGTGAATTATATGGAAAGTTTGTACCAACCTCAGAATGCCGTTCTCATCGTCGCCGGTGGGTTGGGCGGGGCAGGAGATGTCTTGAAAACAGTAGAAGCAAAATTTTCGCACTGGAACCGGGGCAAAGCGGCAGGATATTCTGCATTTGATAGTAAACAGACGGGTCCTCGACTCAAAATTGCCAATAAGCAGACAGAGCAAGCCCATTTCTGTGTAGGATTTCCCACGTTTGGGATAACCGATGCCCGACGACCCATTCTTCGTGTGCTCGCAACTGTTATGGGTGGGGGAGCCTCTTCACGACTTTTTCAAGAAGTGCGTGAAAAGAGAGGATTGTGTTACTACATCAGTCAAGGGATTGAACAGTACAAGGACACAGGCAATCTCGTAACTCAAGCAGGAGTGGCTAAAAATATTGACAAGGTAAAAGAAGCATTAAATGCCACCATGAAAGAACATGGAAAGATCATAAAAGGGCAGATAAAAGACACTGATATAGCCCGTTCCAAAGAGATGATTAAAGGACGGCTTCTCCTCTCAATGGAGGATTCGTTCAATGTTGCCCACTTTTTCGGTCTAAAAGAATTGCATGAGAATATGATGGAAACTCCTGAGGAGATCATGAAAAAAATTGATAAGGTGACCCGGGAGGATATTGTAGCACTTGCGGGGGAGATCTTTACTCATGATAATCTTAATTTCTCCATCATCGGTCCGTTTGAGAAAAACTCTTTGACGATTGAAGATTTGGAATTTTAATCTCCAAAACTCCCCCTTTGTTCATAAAAATATATCAAGAAATGGATTGATACAGCGGTCTTTGTTGTTTATTATATAAATAATTGTTATTTCACTTTGGAAAAGCCTTTTTTGGCTCAATGGGAATCTATTTAATTTTCTGAGATAATGGAGAGATGTCCCATTTATTCCTCTTCATTTTCGGCACTGCAATCGGCTCATTTCTCAACGTCCTCATCGACCGCCTACCTCGGGAAGAATCCATCAATGGTCGCTCCCACTGCGAATTCTGTAAAAAAACACTTTCGCCTCTTGATCTCATTCCCGTCGTTTCCTTTCTTTTTCTCAAAGGGAAATGTCGATACTGTGGGGAAAAGCTTTCATGGCAGTACCCGGGGATTGAGATACTTACGGGAGTCCTGTTCGTTGCAATATCCAATTTCAAATTTCCAATACTACCAATCAACCAATTACCAATTACCAATATCCAATTATTAATACCCAATTTGGGAATTATTTCTTGTTTGATTGTTATTTTTTTCATCGACCTTAAAAACAAAATAATTCCGGACGAGATGCAGATTGCCTTGTTTATATCAATATTCTTTCTTAGGGTTATGGGGAGTATTGGGGTTGTTGGGGTGATGTGGGGAATACTGGAAGGAGGAATAGTCATGCTCCCTATTCTTTTACTTTATCTTATCACCCGGGGCCGGGGGATGGGGTTTGGAGATGTGAAACTTGCCTTTAATATGGGATTTTTTCTCGGGATAAAAGGGGGTTTTGTGGCAATATATCTTGGGTTTATCCTGGGAGCATTTTTTGGAATACTATTGTTATTGCTGAAAAAAAAGAAAATGAAAAGCAAAATTGCGTTTGGCCCTTTTCTTGTGCTAGGAATATTAATACTGATTTTCCTGCGTGATCCTATCTTTCAATTAATCCAAAGAATATACGGGATATAAAATAGCTATTTGAGCACGGCCTTAAATATCATATCTGGCTCTTAACAAAAATACGGTATCTTTTATAAGATTTTTTTTAACCCAATCTTTTGTACTATTATCCAGTAGCTCTCCCATACCATCCAAAATACTTGAGGACTTTCTTTCTTCAATAACCTTAAGACATTTTTGCAAATATTTTTTGGGCTCAGTTTTGGTCCGAAGTTTCAAAAGATCTTCATTAAAATCCCAGTGGCTGTTCAACATAAACCAAATATCAAAGATATCACGATTGGCTAACCTCTTTCGATCTAAAAGGGCAGTTAATTTGTTGGCAAACATATCTTCTCTTTTCATAACTAATGCAGAAAGACCTAAATAATTTTTGACTTCATATTTATTGCCGGAACTTCTTGTTGAAATCTCAACTTTTATATGATCGACTCCCTTTTCATAACTTAATAACCAAAAAAGAGTAAAGTATTTTTCTCGTTTTTCTTTCAATAAACCATATTTATTGACTATTTTTGTAATATTTTTGAACACTATTTCTTTTTTAGATCCGTCCAACAAGTCAAAATCAAGATCAACACTAAAACGGGAAAGATTGTAGAATAAGTAAAGAGCTGTTCCGCCCTTGAACCCCAAAGCAGAACCAATCGAGATATCAGAATAGATATCTTTGATTATCTTAGTCATTATTAGCTTGTGTGTGGAAATCTTTAACATATTTTCTAAACCTCCTTTCCATTGCTTTATTATTATATATTTTTAACAAAGCTTTAGCTTTTTTCCAATCTATTGGACCTAAATTATCAAAATAATAATTGTTGGATAAATATATCCTGTCTAGGAAGGCTCTCTCCACTCCTGCAATAGCATATCCATCTTTGTTAATTATCCCTTTTGTGTTGGTTAAGACCTCATCCTTGATTTTTTTGAAACTAATCGTATATTCTCCTAATTTTATGTCTCTTGTCTGATAACTTAATACAAATATTGTTTTGCTGTAATCTTGAAATGTAATTCCATTTCTTTGAAGAGCTGTTTCGAGACTGATGTACGAAGGGGTAAAAATTTTATTTGCTACTTCAAGAACTTCGTAACCGTTAGTTTTTGCATAAAGTCCTCTTCTGAGATTTATCAAAATACCTTTTTTAACAAAATAATTAATTTTTGATTTTAATCTGTTTAAGTCAGTTTCTTTTAAAATAAGAGAGATCTCTTGAGTTGTAAAAACAGTATTTTTTAATGAATATAAGCCAAAGGTAAGATTTTTCATTACTTCCAGTTTACAAAATGATTTATTTTTTGTCAAGGATGAGTTTTACTCTTTTTCACTATTATGGTCCAAACCTTACTGCTCCGCCGTTGTAGATATCTTTTATCTGTGTCACCGTCAGGGCATAGTTATAAATCCGCACGTCGTCGATTTGACCAGTAAAGTAGCTTGAGAATCCGAGATAGCTTCCAACCTTATTGTTTTCGGTGAAATGGGTAGTAACTCCAGCGGATACGGCATCACTAGTACCAACAAGACGACCGTCTAGGTAGAATCGTACATAAGTTCCGTCAAAAGTAGTCACTCCTTGGTGCCATTGATTATCCAATGTATTTATACCAGAATAGACAGTTTTATAAGTGCCATTAGAAAAACAGAGCTGTCCAAAAGCATTTGAATCACTATAAATGATTTGGTCTCCACAAGAGCCGTTTAGAGCACTAATAATGGTACCGGCTAAAGAGTTCTTGAACCATCCGGCTACCGATATTACAGAGAATGTTCCTATAGTGGTCGGTAAACTGACGTGATCATCTGTCCCATCAAAATTCAAAGATGAGTTAAGCTTGCCTGACGCACCGTTATACCACGCATGGGCAGTGTTGGCGCTTTGACATGTTCCGGCGGCGGTTTGAGTACCCGTGGCGCCGATGGTGATAGTCCCGGTATTACTATTACCTGAGCGATCATTTGCGACGGATCCGGAGCATTCGTCGAAGGACCACCATCCCACCGGCTTGCCACGGTTGTAATCCCACGCCACCTGCGCCGGCGTCCGAACATAGTTAAATATGCGTACCTGGTCAATCTGCCCCTTATAGTATCTACCGGCACACGAATAATTATCACAACCAATTGCAATATTATTAGTAGGACTTAACATATTGCCTGTTAGAGAAGTTGTTGAAATCAGACGCCCATTCTTATATAACTTAACACTTGAGCCGTCGTAAGTCTCAGCATAATGTTCCCACGTATTTAAAGATACATTCCCAAAGCTTGGGGTAATACCTCCGCCGCTCGTATGAAATTCAGTTGATACTGCCCCTCCATAACCGCTTCCTGTAAACCATTTCCAAGTTTGGTTAACTCCACCCGACTGGCTTATTAATCCCATAACCCCATTTTGGGTTGTGCTAGTTACATAAAACCATCCTTCTGCTGTAAATTGGTTTGTGAATTGAACTGAACTGCTATTGGGTATATTCACATAATCATCACTTCCATTAAAATTCCCCGCTTTGCCAAATTTTCCTGGCACCCAATGACTTCCGGTACCAGTCCAGGTGCCGGTATTTGCATTCCCTGATGAGTCATTCATACTTGTTCCCGAGCCTTCATCAAAATTCCATTCGGTAACTGGAGCGGCGCAGGAAGTGGAGTCGCCGGGGATACAATACGTTTGGTTTTCGGCGCCCGTCGCGTAAGAAGAATTTGTGCCTTTTGTTCCCAAACTCATCACCACACCTTGATTGTAATCAAGCTTTACTTCGTCAGAAGTGAGGGCGTAGTTGTATATTTTGACTTCGTCAATGGAGCCACCGAAGGAGTTACCTCCTGCAACCGTATTCGTACCAAAATACAGATTTTGGAACGTACTTCCAGTTCCAATAGAAGGCGTTGCAGAATTCTGTATGACTCCATTCACGAAAATAGATTGAGTGGTACCGTCCCATGTTCCAGTTATGTGATACCACTGGTTATTTGATAGAGCTGCATTTGAGTATACATATGACCCACTTGTACCAGCCACACTAAACGTTGCTTTACTCGTTGCAAAGTCAACAAACAAAGAATAACGGCCCCACGGATCTGAACCTATTTGGGAATAGACAATCGGAAACAAACCATCTCCGTGTGCACCACCAGTCCAGTAGACCCATGCTGATACTGTCAATGGATTACTTCCACCCAAACCGAGGCTAGTCGTATAGGGAATTGAAACATAATCATTACTCCCATCAAATACCAGTGCTTTATTAAATTTTCCACTATTGGTCCAACCGGAGGTGGAGGTGGCGGGGGAGGCCATAGTGGTTAAAGTTCCGTTGAGAGTGGAACCGCCGTTGCCTGAATTGTTGGTCGTTATGCCTTGACCCTCATCAAATCGCCAATGGCCCACGGCGCTTCCAACCGGCGAGCCAACAGCCGGGTGGCCGGCGTTCATATCCTCCACTATTTGCTTGGCAGTGCGGGCGTAGTTGTAGATTTTGAATTCGTCGGTGGTACCGACTAAGTCGGCATAGGTGGCGCTTTCGTCGGAACCCACGCGCCAATTGGTAGCGGCATCATTGACAGTCGCAGTCAGAGCAGACGTCCCTTTT
>CAYITZ010000020.1:0-10647 GCA_964366485.1 uncultured Gammaproteobacteria bacterium | reverse complement strand
GCGCCAATTGGTAGCGGCATCATTGACAGTCGCAGTCAGAGCAGACGTCCCTTTTTGAATTCCATTTACAAAAATTCTCAAGGTTACTTTATCGTAAGTGCAGGATACAAAAGACCAGGAATTTAGAGACAGGGAGGCAGTATCAGCTGCAGCCGTTTGCCAGGTAGTGCCGTTGTGGACGGCGCAACTGGCATAGCCACTGGCATCGGTGTAAAGACGGATTTCATTATTTTTGATGGCCAGAGCCTTTGATGTTACAGAAGTTTGTGGATAGACCCACAAAGATACAGTAAATTGGCTAGAGAGTTCACTGGCAAAAGCGGGCGAGGCGGCAAAAAATAACCAGATAAGTACTATTATTATAGATTTGACTTTTTTGTTCATATTTCCAGTCTCTCAATTTCATTTTTTAACATCCCCACAACTTCAGCTTTTAGAGATTTTCGAATTGTCCTAAATTTCTGTGGCGGTAAAAGTGTATTTAAATCTTCATTGATATCGGTTTGAGTAACTTTTTCTTCAATAAAATTAAGCAATTTCTTTAGATATTGCCTTACTGGCAGATTAGTTCTTTTTTGAATAATTTTATCGTGGTACCGATAGTTATTGAGAAAGCAATAATAAATATCATAAATATCCCGACCGGCAACTATCTTGTGTTTGTCATAACGGTCCAAGACTGCAACCAGCTTATTGGCAAACATGGTTTCGACGGTTTGGCATATTAAATAACGGTCAATGTCTGCTAGAAAGACCGGCTGGGTAGCATTTTCAGGCAAAGATAAGCCAATCGCGTCAAACTGGAGGGTATTACGCAAATTCTTTGGGCTAGAATATTTCAAAACATATTGAATTGTCTTTTGGCTTTGGCCCTTTATTTCCAAGCCTAAATCAGAAAAAATTTGTTCTAGTTCTTTTTGGATTAGTTCTTTAGATGTGTTTATTGCTAAATCAAAATCTAGATCCACGGAGAAGCGGTCTAAACATCTTTGCATGGCAGCACATGTACCGCCTTTGAAAACAAGTCCCTTGGAAAGCAAAGAATTATCCGCTATTTCAATTAATAATTTATATAATTGGCTTTGGTGTAAAGCTTCCTTTGGGTTTGGTAAAATCATAGATATCCAACCTCCTTTTGAATTTCTTTGACTTTTTTCCAGTCAATCGTCTCGTGAGCATCAAAATAATATTTGGGATTAAAATAAAGCATATCCGCAATTGCTCTTTCGGCAGAAGCAATTTTGTAGTATGGCTGGTCAATTATTCCGGCAGGATTATATAAATATTCATCTTTCAAACTGCGGCTTTTGTAAATATTTTCACCAATTTGAATGGTTTTTGTCATAGACGAGCAAAAAGTATGAGCGTAAACATATTGGAAAATAATGCCTTCCTTTGCCAAAACTGTTTCGGTAGATATATAACAAAAAGAATGAAAAGCCGAGGCTCCAAGATCAAAAACATCAATTTTTTCAAGGGGCATGACAGAATAAAAACCACGGTAGATGGGGATAAGAGTCCCTCTTTTTACATACCGCGAAATAGTCCGGCGCAAAGTAGCGGGATTATTTATATCCCACAGCAAACTTAGATCCTTAGTATGAAACAGGTTTCGACTCTGTCTCAAAAGTATATCTCGTTTATCTATAGTAGACATATATGTGCATTATAACATAATTAAAAGTCAGATACCTGTATATAATCCCCAGTTCCATCGAGTTTAATACCTTTTCCGTATTTTCCTTGACTCCAAATGGGATTGCCATTTAATGTTCCAGTTCTGGCATTGCTCGAATCATCATTTGCTGAGGTGCCCGAAGCATCTTCCATTTTTAAATAAACTCTGGGGGATGGTGCCCAGTTGTACAGATCGCGGACTTCTTTGGACGAGAGGGCGCGGTTGTAGATGCGGGTTTCATCAATGGAACCCTTATATTGATATGCCGTTCCTACGTCATATGCCCCTATTATGTTTGCTACTGTATTGAAGTTTGGCGAACTTTGCTCGCCCGCCGGTTGCCCATTGACATAGAAAATGATCTTATTATTCACTTGATCAAAAATATAAGTGACAAAGTTCCATTGATCCAAAGTTGCCACTCCTGTAGAGCAGAGATAGGTTAAACCATTGTAGTGAGCCAATGCTCCCAACACATTACTACAACCATCTAAGGTATTTATCTGTGCTAGATAATTACTAAACAAGGCCATGTAACGGGGTGGACTAACACTACTTGGTTTAATCCACGCCGTAATGGTTTTTGTGCCTGTTGGAGTATTAGAAGCCAGTTGTACATAATCATCTGTACCATTAAACCCTCCGCCATTGCTAAATTTACCAGTAGTGTAATGAGAGCCACCAGTACCATTCCAAGTTCCGGTATTTGAATTGCCCGATGCGTCGGACAGAGTTCCAGAGGCCTCATCCATTTTCCAATATCCCACGAGTCCAGTGCTGGCAACAGAACCCATACTGTACTCAACTTTTACCTGGGCCGCTGATCTCGCAAAGGGGTAAAGTTTGACTTCATCAGTAAAGCCCGATGTATAGGCTCCATTGGCCTTACCAATGGTAATAGCCGAGGCAGAGATGGCAGTTCCGGTGGTTACCTCAATATATTGCCAAACGTTATCAGTCAGAGTCGTGGAAACCACCCCATTGACATAAATAGTGGGGGAAGTAAAGCCCGTGGCTGAAATCACCCCGGAGGTTGCAGAAATGTATGCACTGGCATTGAGAGCAAGCATAGATGCTGTAGTCGAAGTAGGTTTGACCCAAAAGCCTACACTGGAAACTTCGGAAACGGTATTGGCGACCGTGACCACATCACTTGTCCCATTAAATTTGAGACATTTTCCGGTGATACACAGATCGCTGGTTTGCCAAGTGGCGCCACTAATTGTACCGGTATTACCATATCTGGAAGAATCGTAGGTAGAAGTACCATACCCCTCATCAAAGTGCCAAATGGCACTAGAGTTTTGGCCTTTGGTGTTGCTAAACCGGTCTATAATGATGCCTTCCGAATGGGAAACTAGGCCTGCATAATACAGGTCTCCGACTTCAGTTGAAGTTAGCGCGGAGTCATAGATGCGCAGATCGGAGATGGTTTCCGTGCCATATGAATTGTTAGATCTACCAAGTATAATTGATCCTGAGGGGGCGTTTGAATAGGTATCTGTACCTTTGTCTGTGTTATTTATGTAACAGGTAAGGTTACTTCCATTCCACACCGCCACAATGTGGTACCAATTTCCAGGTGTTACATTTCCAAGTTGAACAGTTCCATTATCCGTTCCAGTTATTTCGCAGATCAGGGCCGTGGAGGTGCCAGTAGTTGAGCTGGAATAGACCCTTAAATCGTTACCGGAAGTTGGGTTTGTTGTAATGATTCCCCCAGCAATACTCCAGGGTTTCCCAGTACCGTTCCAGTGATATGGAATTTTTGTCCATAAACTTACAGTACCAGACGAGCCATTTATATTATTTGTGGCACTATACGAAAGTTGAGATACTGTTCTCGTACTCGTACTATTATTCGCCGTCCCAGTCCAAGCATAGCCCGTGCCAAGGGTGCCGTCGGTGTAAGTAGTGGCGTAGGCCAGGGCTTCCAGCTGAACGCCATCAACGTAGATGGTTTTACCGGAGGTAACATAAACGCCGTAGAGATTGGAAGCGTCGGTTGTGGCCGCGGTGTACGTTAATCGCCACCAGCCGCCACCCATGTCAGTGTAGGTTGTTGTCTTGACCGCCCCTTCCCAAAGTAAACTCGCCACCGTTCCGTCAACCGTTCCTCCGACTGCGCCGGAAGTGCCATTGTATACATAGGCCGAGAGGGTGTGGGTATTGGTATTTCCTGGATTAATAGAAATTTGATAGTTTGAGGGGTCAACGGCGACGTAAGAAACAGAGTTTACCCCAAATTTTACATACGGAGCGGTAGTATTGACAGCCACAGTTGGTCCGGAAACAATGGCTGTGTCAAAAGTAGCATCGTATTGGTTTACTCCATTGGAGTCAGTACCAAGATAGATGGTGGTAGGCACTGTTCCAAAACCACCACTAGGAACGCCTGTTACTGTTGAAACCGCACTACCATTAACATAAAATATCATGTTTCCGCCTGCTTGATAAGTGATTTTTATGGTATAAGTTGTACCTGCTGTAAACGTTTGATTAATGCTATAAGCTTGAATTTGAGTTCCGTTAAAAAGAGCAAGAAAGGTGAGGAGGCCACCACCGGCATTTGAGTAAATGCGAATCGTATCGTTTCCACTGCCAATTTGAGCGATGGCTGGGGTTGTAGACCCAAATTTCTCTTCTATTGCATTTGAATGTCTTGGAGTAAATTTAAATTCTATTGTTCCTGACTTAGCTGCAAGCTGGGTGATAGTTTGAGTTAGAGTATCTTTCCCATCCACCCTCAATCCACTCGTTTCTCCACTATTTGCCTCGCTCGCCGGCGTGACGGTGAGGGAGACGGCAGTGAGAGGGAAAAGGTAAGCATCATCCAAATAATTAGTTTGAGCTGCTGTCGATCTGTTTGTAAAATTGAAGTATGGTTTAAATCCTCCCTGTTGTCTGCCAACCATTGGCCTATGTTGCCAAGTTGCAGTTCCGTCTGACAAAATAATTGACGCTGTACCGGCACTGGTAGTATCAGTTTGTTTATATAACCTTCCACCAGGTTCTCTTATTGTTGCGGATGATCCGTTTAACGTGGTGTACGTCCATCCACCAAAAGTCCAAAAATCTCCCGTTGCTCCGCCTCCACCGGTTGTATACGTTATACCTTCGTTTACTGCATTGGCAGTGAGTTTAACAGCTGAACTTCCACTGTGAACGATGGTAGTTTCTTGCGTCGATTCTCCAGCACCAATTGTTCCTGCTACATCCCATCCAGTCGGAAGCCATGGATCTCCGCTGCCTGTTTCTATATTTGGGCTCACTACTGAGTTTGTCAACACCTCTACCTGATGCCAATACATGGTGCCGGAGGAAGCGGTGTTAATGAGTTTGACTCTGAGCGTGGTCATGCCTGCCGGAGCTTTGCCCGCAAAAATAAACACATTTGGGGAAGTTCGGGTGCTGGTTGTTGTGCCTATCAATGACCCAATTTCAGCACCATTGGTCTGGTCATACAAAATTATTTTTGGGACGGATGTGCCGTCGGAGTGGGCCAGGGCGCGGACTGCCCAGTTGTTTCCCGCCACCACGGTTTTGTCGTAGTAAATTCCTTCATTGGCAGCATCGGAGACAAATTTATAGCCGCCGGCAAAGATTTTTTCGCCCGCGCTGAGCGCGGCTATCGACGAGGGAGTACCCTCGTCTTGCCACCCATCACTGGTATACGTCCCGTTCATCATGAATCCTCCGGTATTTGTGGTTGAAGTGTAAAGTAAATTTGAGGCGTGGGGATGGCTCCAGGCTTCACCGGTGCCAGTGACCAACGCGCCCACGGTGGAATTGGTGGGCAGGGCAAAAACCACATCCCAGCTACCTGTTACTAAAGTCGGGTCTTTCCCCGTGCCGGAGTTGTAGATTAGGTTTATCTCATCTCCATTACCTACATTGGAACCGTACGCCCCGTCATACAAAGGCCTGCGGTAGATGGTGAGACCTTCGATGATGGCGTTGGCGGGGTAAGTTGCGTGACCGATAGCATTGTCCCCATTTTTTGACCAACTTATTGCTCCAGATTGACCAAAAGTTGCAACGTCGTTAACCGATATAGAAAGATGATTCGTTCCATCTAAAGTATTATTTTGATCCCACCTAGCAACGACTAAATATGTTGTTCCTGCAGTCCATGAGGATACATCCACTAGATCATAGATTGTCCATGGGGATGCCGCCTTTTGGAAGGATAAATAGTTTGTTGTATTTTTGATTATTGATACATAACCGTTGAGAACAAGGACGTGAGCAAGTCCATCATTCCCGTTCCATTCTGGGGTAACCCAGAAGACAAAAGTACCCTGGTTGCCATCAGTAGTTTGATAAAAATCTCCGTTGATCTGAGTACCAGCAGAAGCAGCTATTGTATCTCCTGTAGACCCACCGGTTGCATTATGTTTTCCTTGCAACGTCACTCCCGCCGCAAAGGGACCAGCGGAATTGCGCTTGGACATACCTGCTGTAAAAGTATCGGCAGTAGAGTCGTAATTTAACACTCCGGAACTGGTGGCCCAATTGGTTGAAAATAGTGTGGAGTTTTCAAAACTAGGATTAGTTATTTTATTAGTGGTGCCTTCTTCAATAAAAATACCTTCGTGATCGGCATAGGATTGATGATTGATCTTCCCAGTATCGGTGGTACTGGCATCCACGCCAACTAAACCAGCTACATATTTAGCGCCGGTGATAGTTCCGTGGTTGCCGTTGCCCGAATCATCAATAGCCTTACCCGTATTTCTTGGGTCATCCCCGTTTTCGTCGAAGTGGAGGAGGAGTTTGGTGTTGGCATCGCGGACGAAAGGAGCAGTTGGAGCAGTAAAGCTTGCTGAATATCGAGCAGAGTCAGAGATACGCATTTCGTCTATTTGTCCTTGAAAGGCAACAGGACTGTAAGAAGGTTGACCCCCGATCGAAAATGCCTGTGAAGAGATACTAAGGGTTCCGGTGTGTGGTTGAGAGCAGAGGCTTGACCCATTTAGGTAGATTTGAATATTGGATCCGTTGTAGACTCCAGCAATATGGTACCAGACATTGGAGGTTAGAGAGGCGACACTGCATGAAGCTGTTTGGCTACCATTGCTGGTGTTGACGTTGAACTGAAAAATTCTATTTGATGATCCTCCAGAACCGTTGTATATATTTAAATTCATGTTGCCCGTGTTGTAGGCACGGAGAAAGCTTCTTTGAGTGCTTGTGGCATCGTAGAAAGTAATATCTGGTGCTTTGAACCACAGTTCGACTGTAATTTGGCTGCCCGATGTGAAGGCCATTGTGTTTGTGACAGTGTCATTTACCCCATCAAAACTCATTGCACTCTTGGAGCCACTGTAGCGGATGGCGCCGGTGGCGGTCGAGGGGGTTTCGCCGGCGGCGCAGGTAGTGGAGCCATCAAAAGGGCAGACCAGAAGAGCGGTTTTTGAACCGATGTTGAAGGCGGCATCGGGGTTACTTGGAGCCGCGGCCTGGGAGTTAGCATAGTAAAGATAGTAGTCGGTAGAGGAGGAGCCGTTAGCTAAAGTAGTCTGCAGAGGGAAGTTAACCTTGGTGGCGCCTGAGGTGGCGCAGGAGGAGGCATTGACAACATAGCGGGATAGCTCGGTAAAGGTAGTGGCGTTGGGCTGGTAGACGATACGGATATCATCGCAGTCACCTTGGGTCTGGCGGGAGGCAAAGAGAGACCGGGTGTCTACCGAGATGGCCACAGTCGTTGTGGCGGCCAGAGAATCACCGGAGTTGTTAGTGACGGTGAGTTGCTTCCTCTGGGCCCAAGTGCCTCCGTTTTCCTGATTTTGCCACCACGCGGCCTGGGCACTTTTACCAAGTCTGAGAATGAGAATAGAACTTGCGATGAAAATGACTGCTACAAAGGTATAAAGTAAAATTCTACGGCCTTTAGATTTATGGAGTCGGCGTAATTTTTTCATATTACCATATGGCTGTCCAATATATTTTACTTTCCTGAAGTGACGCATTCTTCACGTTCAGCGTAAATCCATTTTGGGTAATATTGGTAATCCAGACATAGGTATCATACGATGCGGATGCGGTGACGGAAACCGGAGCAGAACTCCAGCTTTTGGTGACGGTAACGGTTGTTTCTCCGGACTTGATTGTCTCGGCGGCTCGGAATGAATCGTTCCCGAGAATTTTGCCTTTCAACACGTTCACATCGCCTTCTGCGATATTTATATTGCCTTTTGTATCTATAGTGACTTTTCCCCCCATAAAATCAATACTTGCCATGCTGTTATTCTGGATTTTCAAAGGCAGAGTGAGTGAATCGATTGAGGCGATACCGTTGTCTATTCCATTAATGGAAAGGAGACCATTGGTAAATGTCCCGCCAACAAAGAGATTATTTATACTGGCTTTATCAGTTACCAGAAGAGAAGAAATGGTTGCGGTGGGGCCGTCAAGAAAGGCTGAGATAGAAGCACCCATATCATTGCTCGTTAAGATTGCTTCGTCACTCGCTACGCTCGTTCCTCGCAATGACACAAGACGATCAAGCTGGGCGGAAATGGATGCATACTTTTGATCTAAATTTGAAATTTGGAATTTGAAATTTTTAAGTTGTTCCTGTTGTTCTTTGATAGCATTCAGGATTGGGGCGGTAAGTCCGCCATAATTAAGAGATAGAATGCCGTTTTGATCGGTTGAAACGAGCTCGGGAAATATTTTTTGTACATCCTGAGCAATAAAACCTAAGTTTGTCTTGCTGTTCGATTTCCAGTCAAAAGATATACCATCAAGTTTGAGGATTTTATCAAGCGAACTGCCGATGGACGTGACATTTTGTTTAAATCTGAGATCAGATAGTGCATTCCAAGCGTTGGCCCGTGCCTCAGTGCCGTCGCCTGCCGAACCTACTTGAAGCAGATATCCCGGCTTGGTTGTGCCGATCCCCACCCCCCCATTTTGGGTAATCACAAAACGGGTGGTACCGGACGATGAGGCGGTAAACAGGTCGCCCAAGGTATTATCCACATGCAATGTGGCAAAGCTGGTGGTGCCGGAAATACTGGCCACCGGCGTCGTCCCATTCATCCTTACATCTAGTCTTGATAATGGTGAAGTCGTCCCGATGCCGACGTTGCCGGAATTTGTAATCACTCCCAGGCCAGTTCCTGAGCTGTTTTGCCATTGAAGTAAATCTCCTGTTTGTGACGACCCGTTTTTAAGTACTAGTAACGGTTGTGCTTGACTAGTACCACCCAGCACAGTAATTCCTTGCCATGCACTTCCTGTGTTAGATTGAATGGTGAAAGTTTTATCTGCCCTGATATTAAGAAATTGGCTACCATCGCTCTGTGAATCACCAAGAGACATTCCCCCTGTATCTGAAAAACCAATACTGTGCCCACCTGAGGCAACATAAAATCCTTGATAACCGTTAGTACCAAAGATAGAAACCAACGGAACGCTCTGCGAAGTAGCAGGGGTTATTTTTAATCCAGTGATACTACTGGAGGAAGGTAGAATATCTAATTGTGCCCCTGGTCCCGTCGTCCCGATGCCGACGTTGCCGCCTGCGAAGATTGCCGCATAGTTAGTATCGGCACCGGTTGGGGTTTCTACATAGAGTCCGGTGTTGGTGCTGGTGCCGGTGGTGTCCATAGTACCGTTGGCGATGTATAAACCATAACTGTTGATTGTTCCTCCAGCCCCGACGACCCCTCCTGATTTTAAATATCCGCCATAGACATTAGTTGTGCCGCCCGTTGATGCTCCAGTACTTGCTGGCTGGCTTCGTAACCCGTACATATTCCTTGTGCCGGTTGTTATGATGCCGGAGGTGGAGGTGAGAAGGTCAGCGGCGATGAGGGTATCAGCGGTGGTTGATGAGGTAGAAAGGGCGGAGTAGAGCCCCGTACCTGTTTTTGCGGCGTTGCCGGAGTGGGTGATAGATGAGTATATACCATAATTGGTATTGGTGTTACTCGTACTATCCGAAGGAGACATATACAAGCCATAATTGGTCACCGCAGAACCGTTAAAGACGCGGTCCACCACGACGGCACCCTGGTTATAAGTAGACAATACAATATCGTTACTTTCAAAGCTTTCTCCTGCCGTGATATTGAGAGGTCCGTAGGACTGGATGTTTCCTGTGGTTTGATTGGTGAATATAAGGTCGTAGGCTAGGTTCACGTCGCCGGATGCAGTAAAGGCGTGAGGGAGAGCGCTTGTGATCTGGGTTTGGTTGACGGTGAATAAGTTTGACCCGTTATTTTGAATGCCAAAAATATTACCTGAGATGAGCGCGTTAGACCCGACGTTAATATTGAATAAATTGCCAGTGGCGGTGGTTGATGAACCGGGATTCCAATACATGGAGAAGAGCGATCCGGAGGAAAGGGCGGTCGAGGTGGAAGATAGATAAAGACCGGTGCCGGTTGTGAGGGCGTCGGCAACAATATTTGTTGCTGTCCCGGTAGTTGCCGCTGAAGTGAGAGTAATAGTTCCTGTTCCTTTAGAGTTGAGGTTGAGACCGATATTGGTATCTCCGCCGGTCGCAGAAAGGGAAGGAGAGGCACCAGTTGCAGAATTAGTCATGGTAAATTCATTCACCGCTGAAGCCACTGAATCAAAGATTAAGTATTCATTACCAGAGGGGTCTGCAATAAAACCAAGATCAGCAAACTTGGGAGCAGTCAGAGTCTTGTTAGAAAGGGTTTCAGTTTGAGCTAGAGTAGCTAAGGTACCTGTAGTTGGTAAAGTAACTCCAGTGGTTCCCGTGACCGTCAAAGTGGTGGCATAATTACCCGAAATAGTCAGAGTTGATGCAACATTATTAGCTACTCCGGTTCCTCCATACACGGGAGAAATCACCGTCCCATTCCAGGTGCCAGAAGTAATTGATTGACCAAAGACAATATTACCAGTGTTGGCATCTCCAATAGTCAGAGTTTGTTTAGAGCCTGTTTGAAAACTTTTAAACATATTCCTTCTCAATTTTTAACAGCATA
>CAYITZ010000019.1:0-20654 GCA_964366485.1 uncultured Gammaproteobacteria bacterium | reverse complement strand
GCCATGCTAGTCCTTGTATTTGAGAAAGGGGCAAACCTTTCACCAGCTCAAAAAGGGTTATTTCACCTTCACCGCGAACTATATAGTCAACCTCGGGATAATGCTCTAACATTTGTCTCCACATAAGTGTAGGATGAACGTTACCAAAAACTGTAGCTACGCCGGGAATAAGCCGTTTGGAGGTTCGAGCTACCCAAAGACCCTGGTGACGGCCGGGAGTAAGCGCACCAACACCAACTAAGTCCGGTTTAAAATCTTTCAAAGCTTTAATCACTGCCCACTCTCCTTCAATTGCACCGTCGACCATACGAACTTCAATTCCTTTGCAATTCTTTTTTAAATAAGCTCCTAAATAGAGTAAGCCCAAAGGGCTGGGTTTATAGCCTCCTTGATCCACTTTAGGGGGGTTTACGAGGAGTATTCGTCTAAATCTCATGTAGTCATTATAACATCGCAAATTTGATATACTTTTTCATATGCATACCCCAAACTTAAGCTATGATGATTCGCTCATGAGAAGTGAGAATATGGGAGCGCGGGGAATTCGAAATGAAAAAATAAATCAAATAAATAAAGAGTATCTCCTTCAATACAAAAATATTTCTGAGCGGCTTCAAAATAAGCAATTTGACTTTGCCAACTTGTGTTATGACAGAGAGACATTGTCATTATGTGAAAAAACATGGCGGTCATATAGCTCCTTCACTAAGAAAGTAATTTTTGTTGGCATTGGAGGAGGATCACAAACTGCAAAGATGCTTTATTATGCATTCGGTCGTACAAATAAAAAACTGGAAGTATATTTTGTTGGTGACTATACGGATCCCGATGAGTTTTTGCGCTTGAGGGCTGAAATCGAAGGTCATGAAGAATGCACGACAGTCGTCGTTCTTTCCAAATCAGGTACTACGGTCGAGGTCGGCGCGGGATATCTTTATTTCCGGGATTTTTTGCAGGATAAACTGAAAGAGTCATGGAAAAAGCACTTTCTTTTTGTGACTGCAGAACATGAAGGAATTCTCGTGAAGGAGGCAAAAGAAAATGGTTTAACCCATATTCCAACCTCTATTGTGGGGGATCGTTTTGCCCCTTTTTCTTCACTCGGCCTTCTGCCTGCGGTAGTGATGGGAATAGACGCAGAGAAGTTTCTTGCAGGGGGTGCACTTATGTTTGATCATATTTCAAAAAGTTCCCAAGATAAAAATATCGCATGGAATATGGCTGTCTATCAATATATTTATCAGAGGATGTATGGAATTAACCAATTCGTTACGATGTTATATATCTCCCGCCTTGAGGAGTTTAATATTTGGCTTCGGGAAATGTGGGGAGAGTCTTTGGGTAAAGAGAAAAAAGGCCTTATATTATATCCTGCAATGGGGCCTAAAGACCAGCACTCAGTTCTCCAGACTTTCAATGACGGCCATTGGTTCAGTACGTTTCTATTCATATCACAGTCGTCATATGATGAAGAAATATTTGTTGAGAATAGAGGAATTACTGAATTGAATCATCTTGATGGAAAAAAACTTTCTCACATTACGAATGCCTCATGCCGGAACACTCAGCTTACGCTAAAAAATTATAACCGCCCTTCGGCTCAACTCATCGTCTCAAAATTTGACGAGAAGACGATGGGGGAACTGATTGCTTTGTTTGAAATGGTAATCTTATATTTGGGAGAGTATATCGGGTTGAAAAACGTCTTTGACCAGCCTGCCGTCACGGAAAGCCGGCAATTTATTGACGCAAGTATGAGACGCCCCGGGTCTGAGGAGTTCCAAAATAAACTGGAAATGACTGAAAAAAGCATCAAGCAAACTGTTATCACTTTTCCTTAACAATACATGGCAACATTTAATGCAACTAATCTCTTTTCAAAACGATTGGAGAATATGGGAGGAAGTGCTATCCGTGATTTGTTAAAACAAGCTGGCAAACCCGGGTTTATCTCATGTGGTGGAGGGTATCCAGACCCTAAAAGCTTTCCAGAATATTTGTTTGATGCACTTTATGATAGGGTAAAGAAAAAATATGGAATAGGAATATATCAATATGGGAAGACGGAAGGTTTTGACCCACTACTACAGATACTTCCACAATTTTTTCAAAGACCAAATAGAAAAGTGAGCGCTACACCTGATACGATAGCAATCACAACCGGTTCACAGCAGGCGCTGACGATGCTGGGAATGTTGTTTATCGACCCCGGAGACCTGGTCGCGGTTGAATCCCCTACCTACCTGGGAGCGTTACAAGCGTTTAATCCCTTTTTGCCTACTTATATTGAAATGGATACGGATGAGGGAGGAATAATTCCTAATAAATTAGACAATCTTCTTACCATCCATCCGTCGATCAAATTTATTTATACCGTATCAACTTTTCAAAACCCAACAGGAAAGACTATACCTCTTGAAAGAAGAAAGAAAATTGCAAAATTATTGGTAAAACATGATGTTATTGCAATTGAGGACGATCCTTACAGCGAGCTGAGATATGAAGGAGTCCCCGTGCCTTCCATCCAATCTTTTGCTCCCGAGCATGTAGTTCATCTCTTCACTTTTTCAAAGACGTTTGCTCCCGATTTTCGTCTGGGTGGTATAGTTGCGCCGCCTGATATTCGGAATGCCGCAGTTATGATAAAACAGGGCCTCGATCTCTGCAGTAGCAATCATGACCAGGCAATGGTGGCAGAGTATCTTTCTGGGAATTATTTAAACCCACATATCAAAGAAATAGTTGCACTTTACAAGCCTCGAAGAGATCGTATGGTGAATGCGATTGATACTCACTTTCCGTCTATTTTTCAGCATACATCACCCGAAGGTGGTATGTTTATTTGGGTTTCTTTAAAAGAAGGTACGTCTAAGCAAGAGAAAAAGCTTGACATAAAAAAAGTTCTTGAAGAAGCTATTTCTCAAAAGGTAGGTTTTGTCCCGGGAAGTGCATTCTTCGCCCGCAAGCATGGCGCCCCCTTCTCCATGCGCCTCAATTTCACCAACCAAACGGAGGAGAATATTGAGAGGGGGGTAAGAATTATTGGGCAGATATTAAAGGACAATTTAAAATAATTTCTTAGGATAAATCAAAATCTAGCATGAGGGGAAGATGATCTGAGACATTGGATTTAATAACCTCGAATTTATTTACCTTTATATTTTTAGAAACAAAAATATAGTCGACAACATTTCTACCTTTTCCACTTAATTCATTAGACGATGGTCTTGTAGTCTTTATGTTGTATTTATTTGGCAAATTGATGAAATTGTTTTCAAACAATTTAACTGATGGGGTATTGGGAAAAAGATTGAAATCTCCGGAAATGATTACCGGGTAATCAACTTCCAAGGCAAGTCTTTCGATTGTTTTACAGGCTTTTAGCGTGAGATCATTCCCTTGCTTATGTTGAGTCCAAATGCCGCGGTAGTTGATTAGTCTCAGCTTTTTATTTTCTGTGATTAATATATCAACTACTTGCACTGCACGATAATCTTCCTCAGGCCAATTGGACCAGTCGGTTACATAGGTAAAATGATTCTGAACAAATATATTTTGTCCCTTCACCATTTCATACTTACTTTTTACATAGTTTCCAAATTCAATATTTCCCCCATAACTGAATTCAAACTTTTCCTTTCCGTGAAAATTATTCATAGAAAAACCTTTTTTTATCCATAGGGGACCAAAAAAAGAATATTTCAGTTGTTTCGTTGTACCGTCGATTGGATCTTTTGAAAGATAATCCTCGATTGCATCGTCGCCAACTCGTTTAGTTACCTCTTGCAGGCAAACAAAATCGCTCGGGTATTTTTTAAAAAAATCCTTGAGTTGAGGGTTGTTCTTTTCAAATACTGCTACGTTGAGGGAGATGAGCTTCATGATTAGATTATAACAAAGATAAATTGTATACTATAGTCCATGCCAAACCCTCAATCACACATATTATGGTTGGACATGGTAAATTCGGTACTCCTTTCTAAACAGTATCGTCTCGATAATTATTTGGAACTTATCTCCAGTTATTATTCTATCGTCACTGCAATTGTAGACCGTTATCAAGGTCAAATACTTTCATCATTAGGAGATGGATTGACTGTTTATCATACTGACAATACTGGTGAAAGACTTATTAATATATTTTTTGATGTTAAAAAGCAAGTTGAGGATAAACTGCATGTTACCATCACGGGTGGCATGAATTATGGACCCTACCGATTAGTATAAAAAAAAATCATTCACGCCAAACATCAAACTCCTCTTTTAGTTGGTAATGTTGTGGAGGCCTATCGAATTGAGAAACTATGCATTAAGCTGAATTCTTCTTTACTTCTAACTCACTCATCATACGAGAAGCTAAACGATGAAATTTTGAAAGGAAAATTTAAATTGGTTAACAAGAGGTATAAAGTTAAATCAACTTTATTTAGAGGACTTTATAAGTATGTTGGGACCCACAATGGATATAATAAAATTTATACAATCAATCCCAAAAACTGAAATACATAATCATATCGTTGCATTGGCGAGCTATAGAACCATAAATTTGTTAAATGAGAAGTACTCTCTCTACTCACATAATAAATTTGAGATTCAAATGTCTCAAAGCAATAAAATACAAAATTTGAGTCAGATGATAGAGTTTTTTTCTTTATTGTTTCGTTCTTCAAAAAAGAAGAAGACCTAAGTTACCTCATCATAGACGCGTTTAATTATATGCAAAAACACAACTTATTTTATACCGAGCTATTCTTTGATCCTTCTTCTTTTTTGCATAATGGTCTTAACCTCATAAAGATATTAAAAATATTTGATCAAAAGATTAAAAGTAAGGAAAGTAAAACAAGAAAACTAAGACTACTGATCGGAGTATCCCGCATGTTTGGGGCTGAGAATACAATGAATATTATCAACGTAATCTTAAAATGCAGGAGTCCCTATATTATCGGCATCGATTTGGGAGGTAAAGAAAAAGGTTATCCAGCAAGTAATTTTTCCCAAGTATTCAAAAGGGCGAGAGAAAATAACCTTCATGTAGTAGCTCATGCAGGAGAGGAAGTGGGCCCTGAGTCAATTTGGAGCGCGATACGGGATTTGAGGGTTGAGCGAATTGGTCATGCCACAAGCGCATATTTGGATAAAAACTTAATTGAATATTTACATAAGACGCAAATTCCACTTGAGATCTGTCTAACGAGCTCAACCATTACTCGGGCTTATGTTGACTCAATTGAGTCCCATCCTATAGAGGAATATATTACGAAGGGACTTATGGTGACCATAAACTCCGATGATCCACTCATTTTTAATACAGATATAACGAAGGAATACATACTCCTGTACAAGAAATTGAATTTTTCGACTGATATGATTGTAAAATTAATTCATAATGGGATAAATGCCACTTTTTTACCAGAGGCGGAAAAAAATAAATGGCAAAGGAAAATCACACTGTTGCTTAAAACAAATCATTGATTTATGGTTATTGATAATCTTCAACTACAAAATTTAAATTTACTTGCTCATTCAAGATCAATATTTAAGAATGGAGAATTATTGAAAGGGAATAATCTCATAGGCTTAATGTCAGGACAAGGTGAGCTCAAACCACAGATGGGTTTACGGTTTTTAGAAATGAAGGACGACCCTTATGTGTCACATTTTTTTGATAAAGCTAGTGAGATATTTCATAAATGGAATCCCGAAAAAGGAGTTGATTTCAGTTTTAAAGATATAATTGAAAAAGGCACTGAAAGTGATATTTCCCAAACAGCAATAGCTCAACCTCTATTAGTAATTCTGAGTATATTATCAAAACATGTACTTGAAAAAGGGCTTGACGTCAAGCCAATTCTTCTTGCAGGTTACAGCGCAGGGGAGTATTCTGCACTTGCCGAAAACTGTTTGGATTTAGATTCCACGCTAGAGCTCATAATTGCGAGGGGTAGAATAACTCAGGAGGAAGTTCAAAGATCTATAGAACTAAATGAGCCTCAAACTTCAATGTTTTCATTAAAGAGGAAGAATACTCCTATCGAACTATCAGAGATTAATAATATTCCTGAAATTAAATCGCACATTTCCCTTATCAATGGCAAAAACGATTTTGTTATATGGTCTGAGGATATGAATTTAAGCACATTTGAGAATGCCCTTAAGACACTTGGAATAAGAATGATAAAACTTAATATTCCCACAGCGTTTCACGCGGATACACCGACGATGCATCGAATTGCTAGAAGGATGAGGGGCGTATTAGAGTCGCTTAACTGGAAAGACCCTGAAACACCCTGAAACACCCATCCTTATGAATGCAACTCGTCAAGTAGCTTACAGAAAGGAAGAAGTAAGGGAAGCTCTTATTGCAAATCACACAAATATGGTAGATTGGTTGGGCTGTATGCATTTGATGGCAAACTTAAGAATTGACGCGGCGGTACAATTTGGTCCCGGATCATTTCTTGCAAAGCAAGTTGAGCAAGTAATCCCAAATATTGTTACGGACAGTTCATCAATTTAGGGGATATTTATATCATTTCACCACAATTATTTTCTTATAATTAGTATATATTTATTCTTTATGTTAAATCTTTTATATCCCACATGAATTCAAGAAAACCTTCAAAATAAATCCTACTAAATTTAGCTTTCCGAGTATTCGATTTTATACAATATCGAATTAAAATATATAACCTATAGTAACAACTATGCTTAAAAATTTGCTATAATTACCGCATGGCAATTGAATGTAATGTCAGACAATCTGAAGCTTTTGATGGAGCCTATGAAGGCATTGTAAAAATCGGTAAAAGCAAGTTAGGAGAATTCCATTATCGTATGTCTCCCTTGCTGACTGAATTGTTATATATCACTACTCGCCCCAATATTGGAAAACGCTATGCGCATACTGTTATAGGTCAATTTATTGACCAAGTTGGTCGAGGTATTGATTTTAAGACTTCGACAATTATTCACCCAGACAGTTGGACTACACTTCTAGATCAAAAACTACTTGAGTCTGCCTACAAAATTGGCACTCTTAAAATTACCGATGAGAGAACTTTGTCGAGCATTCCAATCGTCCACATTTTACAATCTGGTGGATTGACCATTAACATGCTCGAATTAATTAAAAGGGAAGATATTACTACATATCAAAATCTCTGTGAAGTTCTTCGACAGAATCCTGATCAGGGTCCTTCATATTTTGAAACAGCAATTTATGGCACAACATAATTGATGATGACCAGCGCATAATAAACTTATCACTGCTGTTATAATTACGTATGCTTATTCATAATGCAAGCCTTAGCGATGCAGAAAAGATATTGGAACTGGCTGGACAACTGAGAAAATCTGCTTATTTGGAGATGAATTATCCACTACCTGCACAATTACTGGATCCCAAATCTGAAGAGTACCTTTTGACCTTACTTAATCGTCCTGACATACATCTTCTTGTTGCCAAAGAGAAAGATGAAATAATTGGTTTTTGCATGGCAGTTGAGACTCCAAAGATAACCGAGGGAAGAAATAGAATAGAGGCTTATGAACTAATAATTGATGAGAAACATCAGGGAAAAGGGATTGGCTCAGCTTTTCTGAAAGAAGTTGAAAATATTGCTAAAGAAAAGGGAATTTTATATGTCAAAGTAGCGACGGGGACGAATATGAAATCAAATGAGTTTTACAAGAAGAATGGGTATGTTCATTTTGAGAATTTGTATAGGAAAAAAGTGGTTTAGGCCTGATGCATCCCCACTGTAGTTTTTACCTTATGACGAAAATAAAATTCCAATCGAAAGTTGGACATCCAAATTCTTGGCTTAGGTCCGTTCAGGATTTAATCAACAGACTCTCATAAAGGCCTGCACTAATCTTTATCATGGTGTAGAAAAAAATGATAGCCCAGAAAAAAATAGGGTCGATAAGAAAATACAATAGTACTCCTTTTCGTAGTAGCTATGGTTTACTGAGTATACGTCGTATTTCAGTAATTACACGATTAATATCATCATTTACAATATAGGAAATATTGGGAAATAGGCTGTCATTTAGTAGCATCTCAAACTCTTTTGCTCTTTTTAATTCCTCTCTTCTTTCTTCTCTTGATGGTTGAGAATTTGCCATACGATTTCTATGAGCAAGTCTTCGAATCAAAGTGAGCATACTGGGTGGCAATAAAAAAATAAACTGATGTGAGGCCAGGATTTTATTTTTAACTGGTGCAAGACTAGGGTCGTAATCTATTTCTGATAATAACTTAGTCCACCCAGCAAATGTCTTGTCTATAATGGCCGGCCTATTATCTTGCAATAAATTACGTAGAGTGTCCTTCCTTACCGCCATATGGTATTTTCCTTGCACACCAGATTTAGTAGAGATCGCTAGGAGTTCATTTCTTTCTTTCATAAGGTTAAACTCTTCTGGAGCTATAAAAGTTCTATCAATAGACACACCTTCTCCTGGTACGGCTTGGCGAGTTGATATAAGTGGCAAAATATTTACATCTCCTTGCGCTGATATAGAGCGTAATATTTGAGTTTTGCCTACGGCAGGTGGTCCTACCAGAATTACCATTTGCACTCCGCTTCCTCTATATTTACTTTCATGTTCAAGTATGGTCATTCGTTCCTTAATCGTCATACCAACAGTACTTCTGTCAAGTAAGAAATTTTTTACATTACTTAGTGGAGATGAAACATCTTTATGTGTAAAAGACAGTTCTGTGATGATCATATTTTATTACGATACATTAAGATCAAAATATTGTAGTCCGATGTAACCACTTCACCCGAATTAAATCTGAGGCTAATTATAGCAGAAATTATCTATTGGCATTCTAAATGAAGTCAAATGAGTTCTATAAGAAAAATGGGTACGTACATTTTGAGAATTTGTATAGAAAGAAAGTGGGTTAGGCCTGAAGCTTCTCCTTGAATTTATCTCTCCATTAATATATACTATAAGTCATTAAGTTTACCATATGTCAAAAGAGGCAAGTTCAAGAAATCCTGTAGCAAGACTGGCACAAAGCATGTTTTCGCCCCTGGTTGAACCTTCAATTTGGGCGCTTAATCGAGCGCATTTTTTTAAAAACACTGCCATTGAGAGAGCTTTGTTAGAAAGACGAGTATTACCAGATGACCTAACTTTATCGCAGTTGGAAATAACAGTACAAATTTGCAATACTCTTTCAAAACGGGGATTATACAAGGGATTTAATCGAGAATATCTTCTAACTAATATATTAGACGGAGCAGATGGACTGTTAGCGCGTCGTCTTAAGAAAGAATCACTTGAAGGCGCCATGAGGGATGTGCTTGTAGACAGGCTGTGTGAGTCAGTTATGGCAAAATATATTGCTACTGAAAGGTATTCGGACACACAGAATAGGACAAAACTGCAGAGAGATTTAACTACTGCATTCCAATTATCTGCTTTATCGAAGGCGGCCTGTGAAGCCTGCAATGTTTCGACGGGTGAAGGTGGAATAGGGAGTATGTTAGAGCGAAGAAGGATTTTATATAGTGTCTTACATGATTTAGCGACGTTGAAAACAGTTCCAGAGAATGATATGTCCTTAAGAAATAAATTATTGCAACGAGTTGATAAAAATAACGAAACATTAATAAGCAAGAGTGAGAAAGGAGCGTTAGATAGGATAGAAACTTTATCAAAAGCCGGGCATATAACCGGTTGGAATAATTATAATCTTGATGATGATAAATCCCTCGCCTCAGGTGCGGCTAGAAAATATGCCACGGTTGTTTTAATGAATAAAGAGATTGGTATTGATACGGTAGAGGTTTTAAATAAATTAGCGGGTGGGAAAATAACGTTTCCAAGTGCGGAGGATCTAATGGGAAAATATATATACATTCCCAAAAGCCTCGAGGCAATAGATAGTTTTTATCAGGAAGCGCTTAAAATTGCGAATATAACTCCTAAATCTTCCTAAATGAAAGAACGTTAAGGAATAGAGAGATAAGTTACACCGTTGAAGGTAACACTTTGGCATAGGTTTACAACATGAGCTGTGGCAACTTTCTCCTTGTACTTTTCCGTCATGTCCTGATAATGAACGTCTATATCAAGCGAAATCACATTTTTAGCTAAGGCTTGACATTCGAGAAATTTATTTCCGTACTTTAGTCTATATCTTTTAAATGACTTAGGATCAACTGTTAAAATATTCGAAGGCACCTCTTCTGCATGAGTGACGGCCTGCCAAAGCGTTGTATCTCTTATACGATTAATTTTTATTCTTTCATCAGAAGTGTTATATATCAAGACGCTACTGTTGTTGTCCACCCGATTTGTTTGACCTGTCCAACATTGTCTGATTCTATCATCAGAAAGATCGCTTGTCTTAAATTCGTCTACACACATATACTGACAAAATTCTTCCTCATCACTTTCAGGACAAAAACGGTAAACCATCGCGTCATAGCTAAAGGGAATTCCAACAACACTATAGCTAATCCTTTCAGGGTATGAAGTATTGCATTGGGTGGTAGTTTTTCTGTTCATGTCGTTATAACAGAAGCCCCTTTGAAGGGTGGGGGGTTTATCTCCATCTTTAACTTCGGAAGCACGGCTATTATAAGATGTTTTTGATTGATATATCTTATTTGAAAAAAAGAACAGAACCAGTGTGAATAAAATGATAGAAGCTATCAAGGTGTGTTTCTTTTTAATGCAAATCATACGCATACTAATACTTTACCCCCAATCCCAGTTAATGTCAAAACTAAACGTTTTGAACAATGTTTGTTGATTACTAGATAGTGAGTGGTCCCATGGGGTTTATACTGTAAATTCGTCATTTGCAGTAATTCACCGTAAAAATTACTTCTTTTTACGGCGTAAACGAACCGATGATTAGAACCTCTAGAGATCTCTACAAAAAAAACTCGGGTGAACCGAGTTTTGTTTGAGAGTGAGCCATTGATGACCGCAACCGAACCAAAGCTGAGGCCGATTGTGACTGAAATATTAGACTGGTATTCTAGCTTTGGGCAATATAAGTCTTTCCTTCAATCGTTCTACGCTCAGAGATTCAAACCAAATGTATTGAAATATATTCGAATATATTCATCATTTGTTTGTCTGTATTATTTTAGTACAATACATAACCAAAGAGAAGCATTCCTAAAGATTAAATATAATAAGTGCAATGAAATCTCCACATTCAATAGGTCGATAGGTATAATAAGTGCATATTCAAAACCGAAATGTAAAAATAAAACACGATTATGTCAGACTATGACCATTTAATACATTCGATGCAAAATCAGGAGAAAATACTTATTGAAGGTCGTAAATATGCCGGTGGAGCAAATGCCGACTTCGGTTTTTATTCATTGTGGCTTCCCGACCTACCAAATATATTACAGACACTTACAGAAGGTTCCGTTGTGATGGATGTTGGTTGTGGAACAGGAAACGCAGCTGCTGGAATGGCGCAATTTGCACCAAACTTAGATATTTATGGGTGCACATTAAGCTACTACCCTCCAGTAGCTGGATCTAATTATTTGCTAAAAGACAGAATCTACATATGTCCGGCGAGAGATATACCAAAACAGTTTGATTTAGCTGTAAGTATAGGTGCACTTGAAGTGAGTGGAACAGTGCTTGAGGACGGTCCCATTTTATTAGATCTACTTAACCCAGGGGGTATTGCAATGTTTGCTCCAACAGTTCCAACAGATGCGGCAATATCTAGCTTTAATACATTATTGCAAATTGGGCGGCGAAGTGGTTTTGCAAGTACCATGAGTATAACAAAAAAATATCCTCATCCTGTTTACACTTTTATGAAGCCTCTTGAATAGAAAAGATTGTTTTTGCTGCTATAATTTGTATAGTCAAGCTTGTGATCCCATCGGTATCTTTCGGTAAAACTTCAGATACCAGGGGATTCTGCCCTTCGCACAAGGCTTCGGACAGCAAGACATCCCTGATTATTTATCTTTTGCTAAAGCTATAGTAGATTTGAAAAATCGTTTTTTCATAAATGCTATTCCGCTTCCTGTTTTCAGGCATTTCTCAAAAATCACTGCTTGTTTTTCGGCTTTAAACGCACAGTACCACTCAAGCTCGTAATGTAAATCTGATTTTGTAGACTAAACGTTACCACTCAAATGTTCTTTTAAGCGATTTTTCAAATCATTTGTATAATCAATATAGTATCGAGAGGTTCTATAGTTTCTCAAAATATAAGTATAAAACATGTCATTATCTGGCTTTTAATTGCCTGCTATCTGTAGCTTTAGCGAAAGATAGTGATCCATTGATGACCGCAACCGAACCAAAGCTGAGGCCAATTGTGACTGAGGTATTGGATTGGTATTCTAGCTTTGGACAAGATAAGAACTTCCTTCAAGCAATGTACGCTTAAGTATTCAAACCAAGATAGTCTCTTTATATATAATGTGTAAATTTAGTTTAAAATTGATATAATTGTTTTACTTTTTTTATTATTCTTGATATTCTATATATATATGCCTCAGTTGACAATTGAATGGACTAAATTACAGCTTTTTACCATAGATAATATAAAAAATGTTCCCGATGAGGCTGGTATCTATAGGCTTTCATATAAGTCCGCAGACGGTAATATATACGTATTTTTTATTGGTGATGCTTCTGCCTTAAGAACTGCATTAAACGATATACAAAGCAAGAATACTAATAATGAGTGTATAAAAACTTTTTTAACAAATCTTCAATGTTATTTTAAATATGCACTTGTGCCTGATGAAGCTAATAGAAAAAATTGCGTGCGGACACTATATACGCATTTTTCACCTAAATGTAATTTAACCCTACCTGATGGAAATATAATAGAGGTTAATACAAACTAATATGACTCTTGGAATAGTTTTATATGCAAAAGACGATAGAATAATTCTTATTTCAGATAAACGAGTAACTGAGGGTAGTTATGCGATGTCTGCTCATGGAGATATGGTTCAAAAAATCCATAAAGTTACTGATAAATGTGGATTAACTATAGCGGGTGATGCAGGAGCAGCTACTGCAATCATTGAGGTTTTCTTGAAAGAATTGGAACTCGACTTAAAGCGTAAAAACACTAAAGTGCTACCTGTGACAGAAATTGCTGAATTATTTAGAAAAGTAGCCGTTGATCACTATACTAAATGGTATAAGGACATGAGCATGAGTGAATGGGTTTCTAATGTTAAGAATGATGTAATCCCACACTTCAGGGTGTTATTGGCAGGTTTTGACAATGACGAAAAAGGAAAACCATCTAAAAGAAAAATAATTGAAATGACCAGTTATCGTCGTTTTTCCCCTACGATTTGTACAGTGAATTTCAGTACAATAGGAATTACTTCAATAGCGCAATACCTTTTATACAGATTTTATAAAGAGGAGGAGGAAAATGTAGTTGCTGGGCTTGGAGCATTCTGTATTTTGGAGACAAATTCACAAGATGATGGTGTTGGAGATAATTTTCACATTGCATCTTTTTCAAAAAAAAGCGCTTTCAAATTTTATACAGACCACGATGTTAGTAGAATAAAAAATAGATGTAATGAACTTAAAACAGAGCTACAAACTGCCTTATATAGCACTCCTAAAGTTAAAGAAGAAGAATAGATTGATTAACGTCGTAAATTAGAGAAGTTTACGACGTTGTTTAGCTTCAGAAAGATTAAAATTGTTATTTATTAGACCTATAAGTATATATTTGTATAGTCTATAGGCTTAAATTTACTATTCATCAGTAAATCTTTTTAGTTTTCGATTCCTTAATGCCATACTTATTCATAAGCTCTCAGAGCTTCTGTGGTTTTCTTTTGTTTTGTGCCTACCTATTTACAAATCGTACTAATTGTGAAGCTCTACTCAAGGAGAAGCCCATTTTTTGACCAATTTCTTTACAAGTAAATCCTTGTTGTTTTAATTCCCACGCTTGAAAAAAGCGTTTTCTATTCATTGGCATATAAATAATTTATACAATTTCGCACCTTAGAGGTGTATTTTAGGTTGTTAGAAGAGTTTAAAGTGAACAAAAGACGTTTACATTATTACTGATGGGATCCCATGGGAGTTCACCAAACAAATTTACTTCGTAAATTTTTCGGTGTGAACGAACCGGCGATTCAAACCTTTAGAGATTTCTTCAAAAAAAAGCTCGGATGAACCGAGCTGTTTTTCGAAGTGAACTCCTAGCACTGGATTTAGAACCCCCTCAAGGCTAACTTCTGGAATTGGAGTATTTTAATACCACTACTACTTTAAGTGTCTAGTTCTAAGAGGAGTATGTATAATTGATTAAATTAAACTGGAGAATCTCACATATGACAGAAAAACACCTTGGGAATGATGGAACAATCAAAGACTTTTCTAAGTATAGACATGTTTTTTGTGATATTGACCACACTATTGCAACTTTTATAGAAAAACGATTGGAAATACCAACTTTAGTAGTGGAATCGATAAATAATTTGAGACCAGGTGTTGGATTTAGTATAACTACTGCTCGATGTTTGGAAGAAGTATTAGAAATAGGGGGAATAGCCAATATACGGTTTCGTTCCCCATTAATCTTAGAAAATGGAGCATCAATTCTTACTCCAGAACTTAATATCGTCAGTCAATATCAATTAGACGGAGATGTTGTTACACAACTTATGGAATATTTGGGCACTTTTGATATATGGAAGAAAGTTGTGATTGGAGGAAAGTTACACAATTTTGATAGCATTACTAATGAATCTAGGACTACAAAAATTGGGCTTCAGGATTTAACTGAATCTATGATGGAAAATATTTTAGAGAAGTTGAGTTGCTTTTCTGATATTTCCTATTTTAGATCTAAGGCTGCTCATAAGCCAGGGACATTTACACTCGACATTACGAATAGTCATGCAACAAAATATAATGGTGTCTTTGAGGTATTAAGGATACTTGAGATAAAGAGAGATTTAGTAATAGGTATAGGTGATAGCGATAATGATTTTCCTATGCTTGATGCTTGTGGACTGAAAGTTGCAGTAGCAAATGCGAAGCCTTCTATATTAGAGATGGCAGAATTAATCATTCCAGATTGTGAGAGTGGAGGAGTTGCTCAGCTACTTCCCCTCTTGGGAAAGTAAAATAAAAGTGTAAATGCCAATTTGTGATTCATTGATGATCACAACCGAACCAAGGCTAAGGCTAATTGTGTCAGAAATGGTTGATTGGTATTCCAGCTTCAACTCTACTCCTCAATTCCTTCAACACTTCTCCGTTTAGGGATTCAAACCAACAGTGACGTTTAAAGAGTGTAAAACAACATTAGTTGTTACTTAATAGAATTAAAAAATACTAAGAATGAGGTAAAATTTGACTACTTTAAGAGTATTATATACAATATAGATTGTCTTATGGCTGAGATTCGTATAAGAAAACCAGAAAAAATAGTGGTTCCTGAGATGAGAAGCCTAGGTTACAGGCGGTGGGTTGAAAATGGTGCAAAAATTTTAAGAAAAGAGCTTCCTTTTGAAGGAGCCGCTGATTTATCAATCACAATAGAATCGGATGCGTCTTCAGTTCTAGATTTTTTAAAACTTAACGATATACGACATATTCCTTATGAAAATATAGGCTTACCCATTGCTCAAAATCAAAAACATAAAAAAGAAATCATTGCAGGAATAACTTCTGAAGGTAAAAAAGTTATCATAGTAAATGGAAGGACGCGTGCATATGATATTCCCGAAGGTGGGATAGCAACTAAGCGATGGGGAAATCTGGAAAGAATGGAATTAGCTACAGGTTATTTGGCAATGCTAAATGAAATAGGAGTAGAGAATATGATTTTAACCTGTGTTGCTGATGGAATAAATCATCCCTTACATGATGATGAAGTAAGGCCCTTTGAAGAAAGTAATCTTCCTGTAATAAGTCTTATTGGTGCAGATTTAAATAAAGCATATCCCTCACCTCCCATGGATCATTATAAAGTGAAACGAGGGGATTTCATTGGTTTGAAAGATGCGGATAGTGATCTTATGTCCATGTTTAAACGAAGTATGGTTGAAACAGGAGAAAAAAAAGAGCCACCATCCGTATACTATGTAACAAGTCCTTCAACACTGAGTTTTAAAGACAGAGCATCGATTTATGATGTTGCTGTAAATAATGGGCAAGTAGTTGGTATGTCATACTCTTATGAAAAAGAGTTTATAGGTGGATTAGAAAATATTGGTAGGTTTATGGGTATTGCTGTTGTTACTAATACAGTTGAATTAGTTTATATTAATCCATTTCCATATAGAACAAGGAAATCAATTTCAGTTCAGGAATTGAGATGCAAATACCCATGGGAATTTAAGACCGTTCATCCAGCTACAGATGAAGAGGTTCAAAGAGTTGGTAGGTTGGCAAATGAAAGATTGGGTAAAGCATTAACTCAGATGACAAAACATCTATAACTTTAATTCTTAACCTTATCTAACGTTAGTTATGATATTACTTTAGACCGTTACAAAACTCTAATTTATGACTTGTGATCCCATGGGGTTTATACTGTAAATTTCTCATTTGCAGTGATTCACCGTAAAAGTTGCTTCCTTTTACGGTGTAAATGAACCAAAGACATGATTCAATTTCTCGTATCATTTTGATACGCAAAGTATGCTAAAATGATACGTAAAGCTATGGAACCAACACCAAGACAGCAAAAAATCCTTCTTTTAGTAACTCAAAATGGTCTATTACAATCATCAAAGATACTTGAATTATTACTCACTGGTGGAGAAGAAACATCTCTTATTACCATAAAAAGAGAACTTTCTGAACTAACCTCAGAAGGATATCTGCAGATAAAAGGTATAGGAAGATCTACTGCTTACAAAATATCAATAAAAGGAAGAATGTTCGTTGAAATAAATGCTTTTGAGTATTGTAAGATTGATCCTGATAAGCGATATGGATTATCCTCCTATAACTTTGAACTATATAATTCAATGAACAACCCTTTGTTTACGGAAGCAGAACAAGCAATATTTGATAAGGCAACAGTTGAGTATAAAAAACGTATAACAAATATCTCCCCTACTATTGAAAAAAAAGAACTAGAACGGCTTATTATTGAATTATCTTGGAAATCGTCCCGTATAGAAGGAAATACCTATACTCTTCTTGACACAGAAAAACTGATTTTAGAAAACAAAGAAGCGATTGGACATAATAAAGATGAAGCTCGCATGATCTTAAGTCATAAAGATGCTTTTTTATTTATCAGAAATAATGCTAATGAATATAAAAAATTGACAAAAAGCAATCTCGAACAACTTCATAAACTTCTTGTTAGTGGGTTAAGTGTGGGCTTTGGCCTACGAGGTAAACCAGTTGGAGTGATTGGCTCTAATATCAGCCGCTTGATAATATCTACCAAATAACTGAGGGAGTGGAGAGCCTATCACGCGCGATTGATCGGATTGACTCTCCCTATGCAAAAGCACTACTTGCAGTTCTTGGCATAAGTTATTTGCAACCATTTGAAGATGGAAATAAACGAACAGCTCGTTTAATGGCAAATGCAATTCTTTTAGCTTACGGACTCGCTCCCTTATCCTATCGAAGCGTAGAAGAAAATGAATATAGAGAAGCTATGTTGGTATTTTATGAAGTAAACTCACTTGTTCCTTTTAAAAAGATCTTCATTACTCAATACGACTTCGCTGCAAGAACGTATATGGTAAAGTGAGCCCATGGCGACAAATTTGGAACCACTTTCTGTTTCGTTTTGGGAAGCTTTTAATGAATTTGTTCATAAAGTACTTAGATATTTTGATAATAGTCAGAATAAACAATTGCTTCAGCAATATACCACTTAGGTATTTAAACCGGAAGATGTATCTTTAATCGGTTCAAGCGCTTGTTGAAAAAATCCTACAAAGTTTTTTGAATACATTGGCAAAGGAGTAACAAGCGCTTCTAAATCAGGAGCAACTCCATCTTTATAGGGAGAGTTTTTTATTCCCGAATAATCAAATAAAGACTGAATTAATGAAATACCTGCAGCTGAACTCCCACGGGTATACGGCATCGCTTGAAAATACCACCAACCAATTTGAGATATTAATAAAGTTTTAGCTTCAGCTAATAGATTTTGTGTGTCGGTACTAACAAGAGTAGATAAATCTCCATAAAGAGTATTTATGTGATTCCATATTTTGTCAAAGTTTGAAACATCCGTATGCCACCATGAAGAATTTGTTGTTTTTGTCAATGTTACTTCGTCATTGTTTGTTTCATCAAAATTATAATCACCTTGTGGAGAAATAACTAATTTGGTTAGCTGAGCATGCATACACCTTTTTGTATCTGAATATTTATCTTTACATTCTCTTGCTCGTTTATCATAATCTTTGTAGGGATTTACCTGATATTTACCAGAAAAAGGAGTATCAAAAGTCGGCTCTAATTCCCTAGGGGTACCATAATTACATATCGTACGTGCTGTAACACCTAATTCATTTGTAATCGATTTAAATTCTGGATTTTCAATGTGATAATTGTATTGAGCATCGGCAAGAACATAATCTGCAATATCTCTTAAAGTTGGATGAGAAATAAACTCCTCAACTTTTCCCTGAATAGCTTGTAAAAGTATATCTTGCTTATCAAGACCAACAGTCTTTACCAGTCTTCTAATAAGCATAGAAAGATTTCGCTCGCTATTTAGTAATACGTCCTTATTTCCAACACCCTCCTTCATTATTTGAACAGCTGCTTGAGTAGCACTTTCCATCATATTTGCCCATAAAGGATCTTTTCTAAACTCAGGCAAAGAAACATGATAAAGACCATCTCTCCATTGTCTGGGGCTTATTAACGATTCAGTTGTATTTGGGTCAGGCATATAAACATTTCAATATAAACTAATACTTCTGTATTTTACTCAATTTTATATGAAACTAATTTGTCTGTATAGGTAGATTATACTAAAAACAACCCACAGGGATTGGAACACATGAAAATTAAACGAATTTTCAGTGTAAACCCTTTTAGACTCATTTTTTGATGAAGTATTTTGAACAGTAAAAAAGTTAGCTTCAGTTTTAAATTGGTGACCCATTGATAACCGCAACCGAACCAAAGCTGAGGCCGATTGTGACTGAGGTATTAGATTGGTATTCTAGCTTCGGACAAGATAAGAACTTCCTTCAAACCATGTACGCTTAAGGATTCAAACCATTCAAATACTCACTTGCACGCCTTACACCTTCAACAAACGCAGGACCTCTGGCAGTAGCTTGTGCAGGGTCTTTATATAGTTCAACTAATGCATTAAAAAACTCAATTCTTCAAGTAAATCCATCAACTTCTTTTTTTCCATATAAATATAAAGGGAATCTATCACAGAACGCCTCTCTTGCCTCTTTTAATTCCAGCTTAAGAGCCTCAAGACAAGCATTTTCAGGAGGTGTATCTCTAAGAGTTGTATCATGAAATATTTCATGTCTTAAAATAAATGGGCGAAAATCTACAGGTACGTCTTCCGAAATAAAAAGTGAATTGTCAACTATATGACTGCCAACTGTATAGGGTAATCTTTTTTCAAGATTTGCTTTTACAAGAGTATAAAAATAGGTTTTCTCTTTAAGTGGTAATGCAACTGGATTAAGACCAACTTGTACAGCAGTAAGCCAGTCTGGTCTAGGAAGTTCGCTCATTTAAATATTATATCAGCTACAAGGAAATATATATAATGCTATAGTACCAACAGCTTAGAGTGTATTTCTTATTGTCTTAGCAGACTAAAATAACATATACTTGTTAATATACTTTATAAAAAATAGCACTCACTTCTCCTATATAATCAATAGTGATGGGAATACTTGAAGGGATGCAAATAAGGCATGGGATAAACATACTCGATAGATTATCTGTGAGTCAGTTTCCTTAAGTAGAAATGGTTAAAATCGGAGCACAATTGGGGGGAGGAATGGAGCCATACAGTTTATGCATATGGAATTGATCAGGTACTCAAGGTCCCCAGAAGAATTCATCATCATCCGCACACTCCTGAGCAAAAAATTGCTGATTTTGACACGATAAAAAGACACTTTCCAGAAAATACTCTAGAGTCTGAAATCATCACCAGTCAAGACAAGCTCAATTACCTTTTAGTTCAACGGAGATTACGTAACTTTAAAAATATAACACCACAAAACATGCAAGAAGTTCGAGGTCAATTTTTAGAATTAATTAACATAAATCAAAGATTGGTTTGGGAGGAACAAATTTGTTTAGATTTCCTTGGAAAAGAAGGTATAGAGAAATGTGCGATGTCGCTTGTCAAGGGGAGTAAGATTGCTCCTGAGATTTCCAACATAGTTATTGAACGAAGAAACGGGACTGTAGGATTAGTTATTCAGGATCTTGCCCTACTGAAACTGGGAGATAAAAACCCAAATACAGTCAAAGGAACAAGAGATCGTTTACTGTTTGCGATCACTTTTGGTCTAAATAAAACATTGATGAAAAAATGTTTCGGAGTTGATATTTCTTGATATTCAATTTCGTGTAAAAGTTTATTAGTTAATTTTGAAATGAGTGATTTTTGGTGATCCCATGGGGATTCGAACCCCAGATTCTCTGGCTGAAAACCAGATGTCCTA
>CAYITZ010000018.1:0-20919 GCA_964366485.1 uncultured Gammaproteobacteria bacterium | reverse complement strand
TGATAGAAAGTCTTATAGTTGGGTAAATAGCAGTACTAATTGGCATATATGCTGCTTTTTACAATTTTCTTGCTCTTATCTCCAATTTTCTTTTTTAATTTTTCCATTGCAGTAGCGTTATCATCAGTATCAGTTGCGCCACCCATATCTCTAAATGCAAGAATTAAACCTTCTTTTAAGATTTTAGATACTCCTTCCGTAAATAAACCCATATATTATTGAGAAATAATAATAGAAGTGATTATACCACACTATAACCTATTTGTAAATACTATAAGTACTATTTATACAATAAACTCATATTTTAAGGCTAATTATAGGAAGAATGAATATTTGTATGGTGCTTGTAGTAATTAATTATTCAAATAAATACAGATATATCTTGATACAGTAATACATCTTTACTAAACGAAAAATGTTAGCTATAATGAATCCTTATGTCAAAATCCGATGATTACGGTGCAGAGTCTATTGTTGTCCTCGAAGGACTTGAACCGGTTCGCAAGCGACCAGGCATGTATATAGGCACTACATCTCAAGAGGGAGTGAATCACCTCCTCAATGAGATTGTAGACAATTCCATTGATGAATCCCTAGCTGGATTTTGCAAAAATGTATTTATCACCCTCGAGGAAAATGGGTATATGACCGTGTTTGATGATGGCCGTGGTATTCCGGTTGAAGTGGTTCCCAAATATAAAACAAGTGCCTTGGAGCTGGTCATGACCAAGCTTCACGCCGGAGGCAAATTCAACCAGGGTGCTTACAAGATATCAGGAGGACTCCATGGTGTGGGTGCATCGGTTGTGAACGCCCTTTCTGACCATTTTATCGTCGAGGTCAGAAGAAATAATAAATTTTACCGCCAAGAATATAAAAAAGGGATTCCGGAATATAAAGTCAAACAAGTTAAGGAATCACTATTGAATTTTCCCTTCAAACAGGGTACCGCGGTCTCCTTTTTTCCTGATAAATCCATTTTTACGGAAACAGTTGAGATAAATTATGCAACTCTCAAAAAACAGCTCAAAGAAAGAGCATACCTCATAAAAAATGTGGATTTTAAGATTGAAAATAAAAAGACAAAAGACAGAACATCTTATTTCTTCGACGGAGGTATTATTTCACTGTTGAATGATCTGAATCGAGGTAAAAAGACCTTCCATGATCCTATTTATATCCTAAAATCAGTTGAAGACAAAGAGGTTGAAGTGGTCATCCAATACAACGACTCCATAAATGAAAATGTATATTCATTCGTCAACGTCATTAACACCCATGAGGGAGGAGCTCATCTCACCGGTTTCCGTATTGCCTTAACCAAAGCCATAAACACCTACGCACGTCGTGAGTTGAGTGAAAAAGATGCGGGCGACCCACTCACCGGAGAAGATGTCAAGGAAGGACTGACTGCCATCGTCTACGTAAAGATGCCGTCAACTAATCTCCAATTTGAAGGACAAACTAAGACGAAATTGGGGAATAATGAAGTACAGGCAATCGTGCAACAGGCTGTATCTGAGTATCTGGACGTCTATTTTGAAGAGAATCCGAAAGTAGGACGTGAAATTTTGGGAAAGATACTTCTGGCACAAAAGGCCCGCCTGGCCGCAAAGGCCGCTCGTGAGGCTGTTTTACGCAAAGGAGCCCTTGAGGGTGCCACCCTTCCTGGTAAGCTTGCGGATTGTTCGGAAAAAGACCCTGCCCTTTCAGAATTGTTTCTTGTTGAGGGTAACTCGGCAGGAGGTACTGCGAAACAGGGTCGAAACCGTAGATTTCAAGCCATTTTGCCCCTTCGCGGAAAAGTACTAAATACGGAACGTGCATATCTTGATAAAGTTTTGGCATTCAAAGAAATCAAGGATCTTGTCATCGCCCTCGGCATGGGAATCGGGGAAACTATAGACTATAAGAAGCTCCGCTATCATAAAGTCGCTATCATGACTGACGCGGATGTCGACGGAGAGCATATCCGCACCCTTCTTTTGACTTTTTTCTTTCGCCACATGCCCCAAATCATCCAAAACGGACATTTATACGTGGCACAACCTCCTCTCTATAAGATACAACAGGGGAAAAAAGTGCAGTACTCGTATTCTGAGGAAGAAAAAGTATCAATCTTAAAATCACTAACCTCCCAAAAATCCCAAATCACCCCAAATGTCCAACGTTATAAAGGTCTGGGAGAGATGAATCCTGATCAATTATGGGAAACGACCATGAATCCTGATAATCGTATTTTAAAGCAGGTCACCATTGCGGATATGCAGGAAACCGATCATGTATTTGCGATGCTCATGGGCGACGAAGTCCCCCCAAGGAAAAAATTTATCGTTACTCATGCGAAATTGGCAAATTTGGATATATAACCGTTATAACGGTTATAACCATTATTATTTTTATAATTCTTATGAATCTGTCAAAACTCTCAGTCGGCAAAAACCCCCCTTCGGAAGTTAATGTATTGGTTGAAATTCCTCAAGGTTCAGCCATAAAATATGAAGTGGATAAAGAATCTGGATATGTCATGGTAGACCGGTTTGCGTTCACCACCATGGTCTATCCATTTAACTATGGATTTATTCCTGGCACGCATGCCGAAGATGGAGATGCAGTAGACGTCTTGGTTATTTCAACCTATCCTGTCCACCCAGGAACTGTCATTCCAGCCCGTCCCATCGGTATGCTTGAGATGGAGGATGAAGAGGGGATTGATACCAAAATTCTAGCAGTGCCCACAAAAAAAGTTGACCCTTTTTATTCTGACGTTGAAGATATCGACGATTTAAATGAAACAGTCAAACAAAAAATACAGCATTTTTTTAATCATTATAAAGAACTTGAAAAAGGAAAGTGGGTAAAAACGAGAAACTTTTTACCTAAGAAAGATGCTCTTGCCGCGATCAAAAAGGGAATGGTTTGATATAACAATTATAATAATTATAACGATTATATGGCAGACGTTAACATAGTTCCGACTCCGATCAACCCCAAACTCGTCACCACTGAGATAACAGCGGAGATGAAGCGGGCATATTTAAACTATGCGATGTCTGTCATCGTATCCCGCGCACTTCCTGATGTGAAGGACGGATTGAAACCCGTTCACCGACGCATCCTCTATGCGATGCATAAGTTGGGCTTATCATCAAGCGCCCGTTTTTCAAAATCGGCAAAAGTGGTCGGAGAAGTGTTGGGGAAGTATCATCCTCACGGTGACGCGCCTGTCTATGAGGCTATGGCCCGTATGGCACAAGATTTCACGATGCGCTACCCTCTCATCAAAGGTCAGGGTAATTTCGGATCGGTTGATGGAGACCCTCCAGCCGCCATGCGTTACACCGAGGTTAAACTTGCAAAAATTGCGGATGAACTTCTTTTTGATATAGACAAAGAAACGGTTGAATGGGGAGATAATTTTGACGCAACTCTCAAGGAACCTTTTTATCTGCCCGGAAAACTTCCCAACTTACTTCTTATGGGGGCCGAGGGAATCGCAGTTGGTATGGCGACCAAGATACCTCCGCATAACTTAAATGAATTAGTTGATGCCATTGTTTACATGATAGATAAGGCAAAGATTGAAGAAACAAAGAAAGATGAGAAAAAACATCTCCTTTTTAATGTAACCTCCGAGGACCTTTTTGAATATGTGAAAGGCCCCGATTTCCCTACGTGTGGCATCATCTACGGAGCCGCGGATATAAAACAAGCGTATTTAACGGGAAAAGGTAAGGTATTAATCCGTGCCAAGATCGAAGAAGAAGACATGGGAAAAGGCAAAATGGCCATGATTGTGCGCGAGTTGCCCTATCAGGTAAATAAATCAAACCTCGTTGAAAAGATTGCCCATCTGGTCAATGATAAAAAAATCGTTGGCATTTCAGATCTCCGTGATGAGTCAGATCGCGACGGTATACGTGTTGTAATCGAGTTGAAACGTGACGCCTCCTACAAAAAAGTCTTGAATAATTTATTTAAATTTACCGAACTGCAGACTTCCTTTCCGGTAAACATGGTCGCACTTGTTGACGGAATTCCACAGACGCTTTCTCTGAAAACGATACTCGAACTGTACCTTAAACACCGGGTGCACATGGTCACACGCAGGTCTGAATTTGAGTTACGGGAAGCTAAAAAAAGAGCACATATTCTTGATGGTTATCTTATAGCGCTTGATAATATTGATGCAGTCATTAAGGTCATTAAACAGGCAAAAGACGAACCGGAAGCCAAGGCTAAACTCATGCAAAAATTCGGTCTTTCAGAACTTCAGACTCAAGCAATTCTTGAAATGCAACTGAGACGACTTACGGGACTTGAAAGGTCAAAGATCGAAGATGAACTTGCGATGTTGAAGGAAACTATTGCTTATCTTGAGGCGCTTCTTAAAGACATTTTAAAAATACTCAAAGTAATAAAAACCGAGCTCCTTTATTTAAAGGAAAAATACGGTGATGAACGAAAAACAAAAGTCATCAAAGCCCGCCCGGGAGAGATAACTGATGAACAACTCATTGAAAATAAAGAAGTCATCGTGGTTTTGACCAAAGAAGGATACATCAAGCAGGTTCCTCGTGAGACATTCAGAATACAAAATAGGGGGGGGAAAGGAGTATCCGGGATTGAGACAAAAGATACTGATAATGTGTACCACATCACAACCGCCATGACTCATGACTCCATCCTCTTTTTTACCAACATGGGGCGCATCTTTCAAAATAGAGTTTGGGATATCCCGCAGGGCTCCCGTATCTCAAAGGGGAAAGCTATTGTGAATCTATTGACCCTTCGCCCTGAAGAAAAAGTCACATCGCTCTTAACCTATCAAGTTGATTTGAATGGTACACTGGGCCAGAAGTTTGTCTTTATGGCAACCAAACATGGTACGGTGAAAAAGACACCTTTTGCGGATTTTGCCAATATTCGAACCAACGGCATTATCTCAATTAAACTTGAAGGGAATGATGAACTTCTCTGGGTCAAGATGACAGACGGTAATATGAACGTCCTTCTTACTACCCGTCATGGAAAGGCCATTATTTTCAAAGAGTCAGAAGTCAGACCGACTGGCCGGGCTTCAATTGGAGTACGCGGTATCGAGCTCAAAGACGGGGATGAGATTGCCTCATCCGATGTCTTCGCAAACGCCGATTTCAAGAAAAATATATTCGTCATCGGGAAAAAAGGAGTAGGAAAAAAGACAAACCTATCTCTATTTAAAGGCCAACACCGAGGGGGTAAAGGAGTTAAAGTCGCCTCAGTTGATGAAAAAATCGGGCAAATTATATTCGTGCAGATCATCAACGCAACGGACTCTACCGTTATCATAACCAGCGGTCATGGTCAGGTAGTGAAAATCCCTTTAGCCTCGATTCCTCCGCGCTCCCGTTCGGCAAAGGGAGTCATCCTTATGCGCTTTTCCCAGAAGGGGGATGAGGTTGTAAGCGCGACCTTAGTTTGATATAATAGGCAAACATGATCATTCCTTGCAAAAAAATCGCACAGGAGTTGGAGAAAGAGCTTAAAAAAGAAGTGCTTGCGCTGAAAAAGAAGAAAAAATCCATCAAATTGGTTGTATTTCTCGTCGGCACCGCCTCAGATCAGCTCTCATTTGTTAAAATTAAAAAAGCGATAGCCTCACGCATCGGAGTCAAGTTTGAGTTTATTAATATCAAGGAAACCCCTCCTTTTGAAAAGTTTGTCCGCCTCATAAAGGAAACTTCCCATAACCCCGAGACAACCGGTATTATTATCCAACAGCCTCTCCCTGCCCAATTAAGCACTGACAGCGTGTATGACTTTATTGATATTAAAAAGGAGATTGAAGGGCATCGCAGAAAAACTGAGTTTTTCTCCCCCTTGGGACTTGCGGTTCTCACCATATTCAGATATTTATATATAAATCCCAAGATTGACAAAAATCTTTTTGTTGACATGAAAAAAGATATAAATGCTTTGAAAAAATCACTGAAACACAAAAAAATTGTTATCATCGGGCGCGGTGAAACAGGAGGAAAACCGGTAGGGAAAGTGTTGACAAATGCCAAAATAAATTTTGTTTCAACCAACACCCAAACCATTAATCCAACAGAGTATTACAAAGAGGCAGATATCATCCTAACTGCGGTTGGAAAAAAAGTGGTTACGGCAGATATGCTTAAAAATGGAGTAGTCCTGGTAAACATGGGGCTCCGTCATGAGGGGGGGAAATTAAAAGGGGACTATGATGAAAAAGACGTAAAAGATGTAGCCGGATTTTACACCGAAACTCCCGGCGGTGTTGGCCCTCTTGATGTGCTATACCTCTACAAAAATCTCATCGACGCAGCCAAGATGCAATGAAAATAATCGTAATCACCGGCCCCTCTGCAACAGGTAAAACAGGTCTCGCACTACAGTACGCTGAAAAATATAATGGCGAACTCGTCAACTTCGACTCTCGCCAAATCTACAAAAAACTTGATATCATAACGGGGAAAGACAAGGGAATAATTTCAAATTTCAAATTTCAAATTTCAAATTCTATATGGTTATATGATCTCGTCGACCCCAAGGAATACTTCTCGTCCTTCGACTACGTCAAACAAGCTATAACCATTATAAAGGATATAATCGTTAGAAAAAAAGTCCCAATTTTAGTTGGAGGAACTTATCTCTACCTCTATCATCTCCTCTATAAAATAGAGACAGAAAATATCCCTCCAAATAATGATCTTCGTGAAAAATTAAACGGTAAGGTTGTTTCGATACTCCAGCAAAAACTAAAAAAAATTGACCAAAAATTATTTGAAAGCTTAAATGAAAGTGACATACAAAACCCACAAAGACTTATCCGGAAAATTGAAATCGCCTCTTTTTACAAAAAAAAGGGCGCAAAAGTTCCTGTTAAAATGAAATTCCTTTTTAGTGATTTTTTTAAGGATAAAGATATTGAATTTATAGGTTTAGCTTTCAAAAATCGGGGTGATATCCTCAAGGCCATTAAAATAAGAGTTGATAAGAGGCTCAAGGAAGGAGCTATCGACGAAGTAAAGAAGTTGTTAGACGAAGGGTATGGTGAACATGATCCGGGGATGAAGACGATTGGCTATCAACAAATCATACAATATTTAATAGGGGAGATGACGAAACAGCAGGCAATTGATGAATGGACGAGAAAAGAATTTCAGTATACCAAGCGCCAACTCACGTTCATGAAAAAAGACCCACACATCTCATGGAGAGTAATTTGAAATTTGAAATTTTCAATTTTAAATCAATAATTAATAATAATGTTTAAATTTTTTGAAATTAAATATTTTGATTTGATTAAAAATTTCGAATTTCAAATTAAAAATTATCTAAGTCTTCTTAAACATCTTCATAAAGGCCTCCTTGGGGATCTCAACGGTTCCAACCGATTTCATCAATTTCTTTCCTTCTTTTTGCTGTTCAAGAAGTTTTCTTTTCCGTGAAAAATCTCCTCCGCCCACCAATTTTCCCTTATGCATGAGTACATCCTTACGGAATGGCGCAATGCGCTCACTTGCTAATATCTTACCCTTATATCGAGCCTGTATACGTATTTCAAACTGTTGGCGGGGGATAACGCCATGTAATTTTTTGGTAAGTTCCGCTCCCCGTTTCATAGCGCGCTCCTTTACCACCATTTCTGAAAACTCCTCAATGGGTTCCATATTGAGTAACAATTCTAGTTTGTCCGCGTCCACATGTTGATAACGTGAAAGTTCCCAATCAAGTGATGCATAGCCGCTTGTTACACTTTTTAAATTATCAAAAAAGTCAGATATCATCTCAGACATGGGAATTTCATAGGTCAAAGAGACCTGATTTTTATTATCCATTGTGATGAATGTTGCGCGGTAACCATCACATAATTTCATGATAGCTCCCATGTATTCTTCAGGAGTGAGAATAAGAATCTTTGCGTAAGGTTCATAAAACTCTCCGTTTTCAATCTTATATTCCACTTGCGGAGGTGTAAGAACGATTGATAACTCATATTCTCGTTCAAGCCGTTCCCTCACAACATCGGCATGAAGAAGGCCCAAGAATCCAACCCGGAATCCAGCCCCGAGTGCCTTGCTGAAGATGGATGAAAACTGAAGAGCTGAATCATTCAAATATAATTTTTCGAGAGCCTTCTTTAAATTGAGATAGTCATGTGTATCTGTGGGAAAAACCGAGGCATATACCATCGGCTTAACTTTTTTATATCCGGGGAGAGGTTCCGTCACTGTGCGCGCCTCACCCATCGTATCTCCAATTTCAACCTTATGAATATCTTTTAAATTGGTGGCAACATAGCCTATATCACCATAAGAAAGTTCATCTATGGGATAAAGTTCCGGACTGAATTTTCCTGTTTCAAGAACTTTGAATGTTTCTTCGGTATGAACCATTTTTATTTCTTTTCCTTTTTTGATACTTCCGCTTATCACGCGGATGAAGGCAATGACTCCTTTATGCGAATCATAATATGAGTCGAAAATGAGAGCGCGAAGTTTGTCATTGCGAGGAGCCGGAGCGGGTATCTTCTCCACAACCGTTCTCAATAATTTCTCAACATTCAACCCCGTCTTTGCGGATACTTCAAAAATCTCTTCTTCATTAATCCCTAAAAAAGCCTTCAGTTGTTTTTTTGTCTTTTCCACCTGGGCATTTGCCATGTCAACTTTATTGACAACGGGAATAATCACCAGGTTTTTTTCAATCGCCTTATACGCGTTGGCTATCGTCTGTGCCTGCACTCCTTGCGTGCAATCAACAAGTAATATGACGCCTTCAACGCAAGCCAATGTCCGATCCACTTCATACGAAAAATCCACATGCCCGGGGGTGTCGATCAAATTCAGAATGTACTTTTCATATCTCATCGTCACCGGCGCTAACTTAATAGTGATTCCACGTTCTCGCGATATGGGATTCCGGTCCAGGAATTGTTCCTCATGCCCGCCTGCCTTTACCACACCCGTCAGCTCTAAAAATCGATCCGCCAACGTCGACTTTCCGTGATCTACGTGAGCAATAATGGCAAAGTTTCGAATTTTGGATGTGTCGTGCATAAGAATTACTCAGCTTTCAGGATTTTGACGGTCGAAGTTTTTCCCTCCGACGCCCAATACTCACCATGAAGTACGATTAATATATCTCCTTTTTTCGTCAATTTATTTTTTTGCAAAAAAGTAACCGCTCTCAATATGTCCTCTTTTTCAACCTCTGTTTTTTTCAAAGAGGTTTTAAACGAAAAAGGCATAACCCCGTATTGAAGAGTCAGGCTATCGCTTATTGTTTCGGTCGGGTCAAAAGCAAAGATAGGAATAAGGGGTCTGTACCGAGAGAGAAGGCGCACTGTTTTCCCGGTGTGAGTAAATACGAGAAACCCGGCAACATTCTCTTTTCGGTTTCGGTAAGCTAAATAGAGACCATAGGCGGCATCGCAAAGCATAGCGTTTTGATCATCTACTTGAAAATCAAACCGTTTACGGCTGTCTACCATATTTTTTAACTCGTTGAAGGCAAGCGTTTTACTCATAACCTTCACCGCCTCAGCCGGATGTGCACCCGTCGCAGTCTCGCCGGATAACATAACCGCGTCGGTCAGATCGTAGGTTGCATTGGCAATATCCGATACTTCAGCGCGTGTGGGATATGGTTTTTCAATCATGCTTTCCAACATTTGAGTAGCCGTGATCACAGGGATTCCCTTTTTGATACTTTTTTTTATGATAATTTTTTGATAATAAGGAACTTCCTCAAGCGGTAGCTCAACCCCCAGGTCTCCGCGGGCTACCATAATCCCATCACTGATATCAATGATCTCGTCCAGATTTTTCAAAGATTTTTCTGTCTCAATTTTTGCAATAAGCCTTGCATTCACGTTATATTTTTTCATTTCACGCCTCACAACATGGATGTCATCGGCCGTTCGTACAAAGGAAAGGGCTACGAAATCCACTTCATTTCGTGAAGCCACCTTCAATCCTTCAAAATCGCGGTCAACCATAACGGGGAAGGGGAAATCGGCCCCGGGTATATTGAGAGCTTTTTTATTTTTTAGGACGCCCGATGAATGAGATCTCAAATATATTTTCCCGTCTTTTTTTTCAACGGTAAAAGAAAATGATCCGCTGTCGGCCAAAATTTTTTGCCCTGTGATTAAATGCTGGATGATTTGAGGATGGGAGATGGATAAATCTTGCCCTTCACCAAAAGAAAGAAGGTCGTCCTCTTTCAGGTTAATTTGATCATGGGACATATTGATACGGATCTCAGGACCTTGCAAGTCAATGAGTGTCCCCACCGGTACTCCCAGTTTTACCGCAATTTTATTTACTCTCTGTATGCGGTCACTATGCCACTCAAGAACATTGTGTTTAAAATTGAAGCGAAATATATTCACCCCGCCCAAAATTAGTTTTTCAATCATCTCCGATGAGTCACACGAAGGACCGATTGTTGCAACAATCTTTGTCAACTTATCCATAGAAGCTCATTATAGCAGAATTACGTTCCTTCTTTCCAGGACTCCAAATACTTTTTTTGCTCAGCAGTTAATGTGTCAATGCTTACCCCCTCCGCCTTCAGTTTTAATGCCGCTATCTGTTTATCCAATTTCTCAGGAAGTTGGTACACTTTTCCGGTCAGTTTCCCACGGTTATTCCACATAAACTCAGAGGCCAAAGCTTGTCCTGCAAAACTCATATCCATGACTGAGGCCGGATGTCCCTCGGCTGATGCCAGATTTACCAAGCGTCCCTCGGCCAATAAATATATCTTCTTTTTCCCTAAATCATACTCTTCGACAAATGGTCTGAGGGTTTTAACTTTCTTTGCTAATTTTTTAAGAGCTTCTTTGTTAATTTCTACATCAAAATGTCCTGAATTTGCCATAATCAACCCGTCTTTTGCAACTTTCATGTGTTCCATGTCAATCACGTGTTTGTTGCCCGTGACGGTAACCACAATGTCCGCGTGTGCAATGGCTTGCTTCATGGGCTCAACCACAAATCCATCCATGCGTGCCTCAAGCGCCTTCACCGGATCAATTTCAGTTACAACTACATGTGCACCCATCCCCCGTGCACGGCTTGCCAAACCCCGCCCACACCATCCGTAACCCACCACCACAAACGTGCGACCGGCAAGAAGAATATTTGTTGCTCGGATAATACCGTCAATCGTTGACTGACCGGTACCATACCGATTATCAAATAAATGCTTCGTCAGATTGTCATTCACGGCAACGACCGGGATTTTTAAAGCATGATCTTTTTCCATTGCTCGAAGTCGAATGACTCCCGTGGTTGTTTCCTCAGTCGATCCAACAACTATTTTAAGAAGTTCTTGTCTTTTACTATGAATGAGTCCGACGAGATCAGCGCCATCGTCCATAGTTTGATTTGGCTTTGCGTCCAAAACCATGTTTAAGTGTTTGTAGTATGTCTTATTATCTTCTCCTTTTATGGCATAAGTGGGAATATTAAAATCCTTCACGAGGGACGCCGCCACTGCATCATTGGTGGAAAGAGGATTGCTTGCACAAAGAAAGACTTCGGCTCCTCCGGCCTTTAAAGTTATGGCAAGATTTGCGGTTTCGGATGTAACATGTAAACAAGCACCCAAACGGACACCTTTCAAGGTTTTTTCCTTGATAAAGCGCTCTCGGATAAGCTTTAAGACCGGCATATCCCGCCCAGCCCACTCGATTAACTTTTTACCCTCTGATGCGAGACTTATGTCTTTTACGTCGTATTTCATAATGATAAATGTCTGCGCGTAGATTGTGGCGTTTTTGCGAGTTGGGAATTAAAGGGCTCCCATTGAGCAAAAAATGACATAATCGGAGCGCTAACTATTAAGTAACTTTAACCTTTTTTTAAATTCATCCTTACTGATTTTATAATTCACCGTTCCATATTTTTCAATCGCAAAGCTCGCCACCACATTCCCTACTCTCAAACAATCTATCATATCACACCCGTTAGCTAATGCAACCATAAATCCCCCCCGAAACCCGTCTCCCGCCCCCGTCGGATCCACCACCTTACGAACTTTTACTGCCGGAACGTGTACGTTTTTTTCTTTTTGTGATTTAGAATTTAATATTTGTATAGATTTTAGGATTTGGGATTTAGGGTTTCTCTCATATTTAACCCCTTCCTCTCCTAAAGTTGTAATCACCTCAATTCCTTTCTTCACCAACTCTTTTACCTCCATTTTAATTCTCTTCGTTATCATCGCAATTTCATAATCATTACCGATGAGATACTTTGTACTTATAACTCCTTGTTTTAAATCATGATCAGTTATCCAAGTGAGTGTCATTCCCGCGTCATATAAATAATCTATGTTATTTTGCACTGCATATTTTTGTGCCGCTAAAAATGCTTCAGGATGATTTGCCGATATTATCATGAGACTATCTTTCTTAACAAAGTTTGGAAAATCTACATCCTTCCCTCTCTCACATGCACCATAATAAAATCCCCAAATTTGATTATCTTTTACATCGGTGATGACCGACCCATTCGCACTGAATATTTTTTTATCAACGACGATACCACGTGTGTCAATTTTATGCTTCTTGAAAAAACTTAAATGCTCCATCCCATCTTTTCCAATTCCTCCTAAAATGGATATTTGTGGATTTGAACTTTGAATTTTTTTCTTTTGATTTGTTATTTGAGATTTGTAATTTGTCATTGCTAAAATAGTAGCAGTTTGACTCGCCGCATACGCAATGTTGGTAGCCGTCCCTCCCATTTGTTTCTCCAGATTATCTACGACAAATGACACGTTGATTTGATGAAGTTTTTCGGGTGCGAGGAAGTCCATGAAACGGCTGGGGAAGTCCATGATGGTATCCCAGGACATAGAGCCGGTCACGATGATTGAACTATATCTTTTCATCAAGGGCTCATTATGACACCTTTTTTTAACTATTGCAAACGATTTTCTCCCAGGGAAATATATCCCGCCCGAAGTGTCCATAACTTGCGGTTTTAAAATAAATCGGTTTCCGTAACTGTAGCCCCTCGAGGATTCCCTTGACCGAGGTATCAAATATTTTATTCATAAAATCTTTTATTACTTTTTCTGATTTTTTTGATGTGCCAAATGTCTCGGCCTCCTGCATGACCGGCTTCTTTGCGCCGATGAAATATGCAAGTCGTACTTCACACCGAGTTGCCAAGCCAGCCGCAACAATATTCTTTGCCAAGTATCGTGCCGCATAAGCACCTGATCTATCCACTTTGGTCGGATCCTTCCCAGAAAAAGCACCGCCCCCAACCCGCGCCATGCCGCCATAAGCATCAACAATGATTTTCCGACCGGTTACTCCGGTGTCTGAAGCAGGTCCACCGATGTGCCAAACTCCCGTACCATTCACAATCAAATCTGAAAGAGTCACTTCATATCCATATTTTGTGAGAACTGGTGTCACAACGTGTTTATATAATTCCTCTTTCACTTGGGTTAAGGATATATCCTCACGATGGGGGACTGCAAGGACCACTTGTTCAATGGTTTTAGGAAGGCCTTTGTCATATCCTACGCTCACCTGAGTCTTTCCGTCTGGGCGAAGATAGGATAGGATCCCCGATTCGCGTACTTCGTCTACTCTTTGTGCAAGTTCGTGGGAAAGCATGATAGGAAGAGGCATATATGAAGGGGTTTCGGTACATGCGTACCCAAACATCATACCCTGGTCTCCTGCTCCCTGTGCGTCAACGCCTTGTGCGATTTCTGATGATTGGGTGTGAATTTTAGTTACGATGGGAGATTGATAGGTGAACCCTAATTTTTTATCAGTGTATCCCAATTTTTTTATGACCTCCCGTGCAATTTTTTTATACTGCATTTTTCCCTTGACTGTCACTTCACCCGCCAGACATACAAAGTCTTTGGTAACGAGGGACTCAACCGCAACACGCGCGTATTTATCCTGGGAAAGAGCAACATCAAGAATGCTGTCTGAGATCTGGTCGCAAATTTTATCGGGGTGTCCGGCGCACACGGACTCGGATGTGAAAGAAGAGTACAACATAGTGTATTTCCATTAAATTATAATGGCCTATCTTTCCCTCGCGTTGCTCGGGATAAATCCCTCCGAGGGACTTGTCCTGAGTGAAACGAAGGACGGACGTAGCACCGATCTAACCAGGTACCGAATGGTATCCTGGCACGGTTGCCGGGCAGAATGGTAAGCCGTTACTTACAGACTTTTTGTCTATCTGCCACTCTTGATATTTAGGCGTGAAAATAATATAACATATTACAATACAATTATCAATGAAAAAATTTAAACTCCTTCATGTCTATCGTGGGATTGCCGCTATTTCAGTTGCTCTTTTTCATCTTACTCTGGTGTATGGGGAAAAATTTCATTACCGGATACTCTTCAATATTTTTAAAGGAGGATTTGTGGGGGTTGATTTTTTATTTGTTTTTTCGGGGTTTATCTTATTTTTGTCATATCAGGATGATTTTAAAAATTTCCAAAAAGTAAAAGATTATTTTATCAAACGGTTTATCCGCGTTTACCCGCCTTACTGGTCAGTTGTTCTTATAATTACTCTCATCTACACGGTGTTCGGAAAAAATGTAATAAAATCATTTGGGATGGATGTCTCTTATATTCTCAAGACCATTACTCTTTTTCCTCAATGGCCGGTTATGATTGCCCCCGTCTGGAGTTTAAGTTATGAGATATTTTTCTATATTCTCTTTGGCTGTTGCCTGATGTGGTTAACCAAAAAACAAACCCTTGTTTTTTTTCTCCTCTATATAGTTCTGCTCATGGGAATAAACTTTTCCATCCGTCTTCCTCCCTTTTACATCCCGCTTGATCATTTCATGTTAGAGTTTCTGTTCGGTGCTCTTGCAGGACATATGGCAACAACAAAAATAAATGTATCAAAAATATATATTCAATTATTTTTTTACTTGACTATTATTTCGATTGTGGCCGGCCTATCTCAGGCCTTTCACTTTCGGAATTCCCTTTGCACTCCTCTCACTTTCCTCGGTTTGGATTGAAAAAAGACAAAACCTAAACATTCCGCATTTACTTCTTGTAGGAGGGGACATATCCTATCCGTTATTTCTCATACATGCAACACTCATTTCTTTTATTGCGATTTTTCTATCTGATTTTTTGAAGATTTCAAATCCGACGACGGTTGGATTAAGTATCGCTCCGGTAATAGCTATTACCGTCATGTGTTCTGTTTTATTCCACACCTACATTGAAAGACCTCTTCGCAATATTTTCTCTACTTTTCTCACCCGCCGTTCCCATGTCTGACTTGCGGCAAATAACTGTCTTTTCTTTATTTGTTTTTTTCCTTTTTCCGTCAATGCTTTTTTAATGTTTGAAATAAATTCTAGTTCATTTTTAGATACATAAATAAGCTTTGCAATTTTCTTATTATGTTGTTTGCATGAGGTAATGGTTGCTTTTCCCGCGGATAAATAATCATATATTTCTTGAGAATCTGAATGAGATGTGCCTTTTGTAGCGGGCATTATGCATACATGATATGTTTGAAGAAATTTGGGCAATAGGTGATATGGCTTTTCACCCACGGGAAAGATATTTGGGTGTTTCTTTATTATATCAAGTAGTGCTTTTGACTCGATTCTTCCTTCAATCACCACCGATGCGGTAGAAAATATAGTCGCAATCGTATCAAGAAGTTTTGGATCGACGTTACTATCTGATCCTCCAAGCATCCCCAGGACAGGCTGTTTTATCCAACACAAACCCACCGCACATGTATCCGTCTTCACCGAAGCCGGAGAAAAATGGTTATAATCAGTCCCCGTATCCTCTGGAATTATTTCTTTCGGATATTTACAAGAGGAGAGTATTTTTTTCCAAAATGGGTGACCAATTAATATTGAAGTATTTTTTGAAAACTCAATCTCTTTACAAAAGGCATTAAACGATTTCTTAATCTTCTTTATTTCTCCTTTTGAAACCTTATGAAAAGAAATATCAAATTCTTTTGTGGATCTCAAATTTATGACGAAAATGTTTGGGTCCGATTTTGTAAGCGAATAGGGAGACCCGTCTGTAAAAAAGTTTGGTTCAATAAAAAAAACCCTATGACCTTTTGACGCAAGCACTCGTGTTATGTAAGTCGTTTTACGTGGCCTCGTATCAAATCGTGCATCACTGAAAATGATGATATCCATCTTACCGATGTGTTTCCGCTTGGCCGGTGAGGAAAGTTCAGGAAGTTTAAACCGCGACCGGATCCCCATCAGTCCTCTCACGCACCAAACTAAGATGATAAAAGGAGACCGGGACAATCGCCTGAGATGGCTGAGAAATAAATGTAACTCTTCAAGCTCGCTACGATTATCATTTGTTTTATTTCGGAGAATAAATGATTCAAAGTCGTCGTAAATAAATCGTATTTCATTCCAGATGAGTCGGAATATCTGCCCGTCATTCAAATAAAGTTTTTCCTTCATCCGCCATACCTCAAAACGCTTCTCTTTTATCTTATAGGTGAGTGTTGATGCTTTCATCGAACGTTAATATAGCATATTCAGGCTACATCCGCAAACATTCCCTCAAGTCGTCGGAATATATGTAATGAAATAGTGAAGATGATTACACTGACCAATACGCCAACAGCCAAGCTCGGAAAATTGGGTAAACCATTTGTGAGTAAAATCTGCCGGTACGCATTGATGAAGACGGACATCGGATTCACTTGGAAAATCCAACGGTACTGTGGAGGAAAGAATTCGGTGGCGTAGATAACAGGAGTCAAATAAAACCATAAAGTGATGACGAGACTCAACAAATACCGCACGTCACGGTAAAACAAATTCGTCGCGGCAAGAAATAACGATACACCATACGTAAAGAGAAACTGCAGAGCAAAAAGGGGAAGAAATAACAACATATAGGGGGTGAAAGGAATCCGGTACCACATCATCAGTAACAAAAATATAAGTGTTGAGAGGGCAAAATCAAACGTCTTAGCCAAAAGCGCGGAAAGGACGAGAATCTCACGGGGAAAATATATTTTTTTTATGAGTGATGCATTTTCAACAAGTTCCTCGGTTGCGTTCTGTAATGAATTAGAAAAGAACAACCAGGGAAGGAGACCGGCGTAAAGATACACCGGGTAGGGGACCCCCAGATCATTCACCCGCATGACTTTTGAAAAGATAAAACTCATGATGAGCATCTGGAAAAAAGGACTGAGGACCACCCAAAAAAATCCCAAAAAGGATTGCTTATACCGCGCCTTTATCTCCTTTTGGGTGAGGTGCTTTATCAACTCCCAGTGTTTAATAATGATCATAAATTTTTTCTATACAAATTAACTCCCTCCTCCGCCTCTCCGTCGAACTTCACCTTCCCATGTTCTAAGTAAATGACCCTATCACAAAATTCGGCGACGGTGTTCATGGCGTGGGAGACGTAGATGATGGTTGTTCCATTTTTTTTAAACTCATTCATTTTATCCAAGCATTTTTTTTGAAATCCTTCATCTCCGACCGCCAGGATTTCATCCACCAATAATATTTCAGGATTCGTAAACACAGCAACCGCAAAAGCTAGTCTCATTTGCATACCCGAGGAATAATATTTTAAAGGGGTATCAATAAATTCTTTTACCTCGGCAAACGCGACGATGTCATGAAACTTTTTCTGTATATATTTTTCCTTGAGCCCCATGATGACTCCGTTTAAAAATATATTTTCTCTTCCTGTCAACTCATAATGAAATCCTGCGCCCAGTTCAATGAGGGGAGCAACTTTTCCCCCAATGACGATGTTCCCCTCAGTTGGTGATGACACACCGGCGATGAGCTTCAGTAATGTGGATTTCCCTGCTCCATTTTTACCGATGATACCGACCGTTTCTCCGAGGTTAATCTCAAATGATACATCGCATAACGCATGAACACGCTCCAAAGTTTTCTTTCTATTAAAAAGAGCTTGCACCAGCTCCTTCACTGTTTTTTGATGTTGAAAATAGAAATATTTATTGACTTTTTGGAAAGAAATCGCGCTCATACTCTCCATTGTACCAAATTACATAACTAAATCATAAACACTAAATTCTATTCAAATAATTCAAAATCCCAAATCTCAAATACGTTTTGAATTTAAAATTTTTAAAATTTATGATTTGCTTAGAGTTTAGGATTTAGAGTTTAGGGTTTAATCTAGTATAATTCCTTCATGCGCCGCCATATCCAACTTTATTGGTCTAACGAATATGTCCAAGGGGGAGTTTTCCTGACGGTAGCTTCTTTTATAGCGAACGCTCTCAGCTATGTATTTAATTTTTTTGCCGCCCGCGTGCTTGGCCCCGCGGGTTACGGTGAGCTCACCGCTTTTTATTCGTATATTGCACTTTTTTCGGTTCCCATGGCTGTTTTTTCTCATATTATCATCCAACGGATTAGCTCCCGCGCCGAGAATCCCTATGCCTATGCCAGCTCATTTGCTACTCAATTCAAACACATACTATTTTGCCTTCTTCCTTTCATCGGATTAAGCTTGCTGGGAATACCTTTTATCAGTCGTATTACCAATCTGTCACCGGTGGTCTCATATTTGCTTATTCCTGCCATCTTGCTTGGGCTGATTTCAAGTTTTTATACATCGCTATATCAGGGTCTCAAACTTTTTTTTCTTTTTTCACTTCTCAGTGTGGCGGGCGTTGTGTTGAAACTCGTCAGTATCGTTATACCGGTTCTCAAATATGGTGGTCTCAATGAGGTTTTGATTTTTCAGTTTATCGTCAGCACCTTTCTCGTTTTTATATCCTTTATGATCCTATCTAAACTTCTTCGTGGTTTTAGTTCAAAACAAGTATCATCTTCTTTTATCAAATTGCAAAGACTTTTAACCGGCCACCAATTTATCATCACTTTATTTTCAGTACTTTCATTTACTATGCTTAGCAATGTTGACATTATGTTTGTAAAGAAATTCTTTTCATCCGGTGAGACTGGAATTTACAGTTCATGGTCGCTTTTTGCAAAGATTATTTTGTATGTAGTTGCTCCTTTGACCCAAATTTCCTTTGTTTTTTTTGCAAGTAACAGTAAAAAACACCTGCAGGACCAGGTGCTTCTGATAACCCTTGGGGTACTGGCATTGGTTGGTGTGGGAGGATATGCCGGATATACTTACCTGGGAACTTTTTTTATCTCTTCGTTGTTTGGGAATGCATTTATGGAAGTGGTGCCGTATTTGGGGCTTGCCGCCATCTTCGGTATGTTTTATGCCGCCATCAGTTTTTTAAACACCTATTTCCTCGCCAAAAAAAGCCGCTACGCCCTCATCCTCGCCATCCTCCTGCCTTTTTACTTGATAATTCTTTTCTTCCTCCCCAAAACTCTTGTGTATCTCATGTGGACTAACATCGTATTCGCCGCACTCGTTGCCTCCTCCTATCTGGGAGCCTTCCTCGCTACGAGATATCAAAATCCTAAACCCTAAACCATAAAACCTAAACAAATAATACAAAATCCCAAATTTCGGAAATGTTTATGATTTAGAATTTAGAGTTTGTTTAGTGTTTAGAGTTTAAAATTTAGAGTTTGAATATAATTTAGGATTTATGATTTAGAGTTTGTTTAGTGTTTAGGATTTAGAGTTTAGAGTTTGATTTGTGGATTTGTTTATTTGTTTATTTGACTATTCGATTTTTTGCTATAATATACCTATGTCAAAGAAACTATTCGCCCTTCTCCTCATTTCCTTATTCCTTGTCCTTCCTGTTGAGGCAAAATTGTTACCTAGATTTTCAACTCCTGCTCGAAATGGTGGGGGATCTGGCGGCGGAAGTGTGGTAGTATCACCTAAATTGAGAGGGGATAGGAGAGCACTCAACGTCTATTTCGCCAACCTATCTAAAGCCCGTAGCGTCTCCTATATTCTTACCTACCGGGGGAATGATTCAGACCAGGGGGCCATGGGATCGGTCGATGTAGCCTCAGGCAATACCACCCGCGAACTCCTTTTCGGTACCTGTTCAACCAGTGTCTGCACATACCATCAAGGCATTTCCAATATGAGGCTTGAAGTTACCATCGAATTAGCATCAGGTAAAAAAATAATAAAACGGTATCGTGTCAAAATATAATTAAAAATGTAGGGGTTTGATTTATCAAACCCTTTCATAGATATGAACACAAAAACAATTTTTATCGGTCTTGGAGTTCTCATCGTCCTGGTAGTGTCTATTGTCATTATCCAAAACAAAAGCTATAGACCCTCCCCCTCAGTAAAAATAAATTCCCTCTCCGCATCCCAGGCACCTGAATCTGCCACCTCACAGACAACTCAAGAATACTCTGACCCTGCAGGATTTAAATTTAATTACCCTGACACCGTCACCGTTTCCTCAAAAGACACATCAGATATCAATGTGTATTCCTCACTCGTAGTTGCATCATCTAAGACTCCGGGGAAGATGACCATTGACGCAGTCTCAAGTGAATTGGTTGCTTTGGACAATATGATTAAATCGAAGACGTTTGTTACCGACGTCAAACTTGCAGACCTTGATGCCAAACAATATGCGGAAAAAGGTAATATCGTCACCCTTGCCCTTGATAAAGGCGTTTTATTTACTCTTACCGTCTCCTCGGGGGGGAATGTAAATTTTTGGAATGAAGTAAACAATAAAATTATTTCCTCTTTCGCATTTTCCGCTCCCGAAAAAACTGCCGACTCCGGTGGTTCCTCCGACTCCGACGTCTCCTTCGACGGAGAAGAAACGATAGAATAGAGAATAAACTCTAAACCCTAAACTCCAAATCCTAATCAAATAGCGCAAAAAACTCAAATTTCAAAAAGTTTATAGTTTAAAATTCCTGACTTGCGCAAAAACTTTATAAATTGATTTTTTGTATATGGTTTATCCC
>CAYITZ010000017.1:0-21281 GCA_964366485.1 uncultured Gammaproteobacteria bacterium | reverse complement strand
CCTCAATATCTTCCAGATCAATCCCCTCCTTTTTACCCAACGTCTTTGCATAGATGGAAAGGAGCGTCCCCTCAAGGGCGCGCGTGTCTGAAATTTGCTCGGCAATGACTTTTGCGGCATCAATTGACAACTCAATCTCTTTCTCGCGGGCTTTGATGAGGAGGATGGCGGTGCGGAGCTCAAAATCGGGAGACTGGATGTCAACAATAAGACCGCCCGAAAAGCGCGAGCGGAGACGGTCTTCCAGGTTTTTTATTTCGCTTGGGGGGCGGTCCGAGGTAAGTATTACCTGTCCGCCGGAGGAGACGATGGTGTTGAAGGTGTGAAAAAACTCTTCCTGGACGGCCTGTTTACCCGCAATAAATTGAATATCGTCAATTGCCAATATATTGAGGTTGCGGTATTTTTTGCGGAAGCGGACCGTGCTCTTGTCTTGAAATGACTCAATGAGTTCGTTCGTAAACCGGTCCCCCGGGCAAAAATATACTTTATGGTTTGGGTTTTTTTCAAGAGCCACCCGCGCAACAGACTGGGCCAAGTGAGTCTTCCCTACTCCGACACCGCCATATAGGAAAAGGGGGTTATATGAAGCGCCAATATTTTTTGACACGGCCTGCGCGGCCGCAAACGCCACATTATTGGTTGAGGATACAGCAAAGTTTTCAAAACGGTACTTTGCATGCAGGCCCGCCTTGGTAAAAACATCATCCATGCTCGGCTGAAAGGTGAGAAGGGGGGCATCGGGGGCGGTGGCCTTTTGTTTTTTTGGCTGGACGACGACGGTGACCTTAATCTTTGACTTAAGATGAAGAGAAAGGAGGCCCTCAAGCTCTTTCATCCTTTTTTCAGCATACATCTTTACCCCAATGTTTCCGCACCCCAAGACCAACCCGCCCTCAGTAAGCTCAATGGGGTACAGCTGTTTAAGAATGGAGACAATAACCGGAACCTCGCCGTTTACTTTTGCAAAGCTGTTTAGAAAACCGTTCCAGAGAGATGGCAACATAGGTCTGAATTACACATGTGGATAACTTATCCACAAATAATAAACATATGTACACGATTTTGCAAGGGGTATTTACCCTGAGCTAAGTCGAAGGGTTTTTTCGTTATAATGAACCTATGTTTTTGTTGGATCTATTTTTTCCTGCAAAATGCTTCGGGTGCGGGTATTTGGGGGTATATATTTGTCCTTCGTGTGAAAAACTACTCCACCCTCTCGAAAACCAGGCCTGCATATATTGCAATAAGCCGAGCCTTTATGGTTTAACTCACCCTGCGTGCCACCGGCACGAAGGGGTGGATGGACACATCTCGCTTTTCCACTATGACAACCTTCTCAAAAAAATCATCAAGGGGATTAAGTATTCCTTCGTCACCGCGGCCCGGAACGACTTATTTTATCTCGTCGCAAAACACGGACAGGCGCCCCTGATTTACTATAAAAAAAGAACAGGTCTTTTTATCCAGCCCGTTCCCCTTTCGAAGGAAAAACAACAAGCCCGCGGCTTTAATCAGGCCAAGTTAATAGCTGACACGCTTCTATTTCTCACCAATGTTAAACAAGTTGGGCTCATAAAAAGGCACAAAAACACCGAAATACAGGCAAAGATAAAAAGCAAACAAAAAAGAAGAGAAAATGTGCATGGCGCTTTTTCTTTAATTGGGGGGTTTAAAGGTATAAAAGAGATACTGCTTGTGGATGACGTGGTGACATCGGGATCAACGGTCAAAGAGGCGGCAAAAACCCTCAAAGAGGGAGGCGTTGAGAAAGTGTATGTTTTCTCCGTTGCCAAGGGCTAACGTAGCTGATATCATAGTAGTATGCAGGACAATAAAACGTATAAGATTGAAGTCTCGCCAAAAACGGTTGTATACACAACCATATTTATTCTCATCCTCGCACTCCTTTGGGCGGTAAAAAATCTTCTCCTTTCTCTTTTTGTTGCCTTCATTATCATGAGTGCGGTACGACCGCTTATATCCTTTTTTGTAAGAAAAGGAGCCCCCCGACGGCTTGCGGTTGTGGGAATATTTATCACCATCATTTTTTTCTTTGTCTTTATACTGGTCTGGGTTATCCCTCCCTTTGTGCAGGAAACAGCGCTTCTTATAAAGCACCTCCCCGCAATGATCAAGTCACTAAATCCCTTGATTGGAGGGTATGTAAACATAGATTCGCTTTCTCAGTACGCACCAAACATAACAAACCAAGTTTTTAATATTATTCGCATGATTTTTTCAAACATCATGTTTGTGGTTACTACCCTTTTCTTCAGTTTTTATCTCACCCTCGAGGAGGGATTTATAAAAAATACACTAAGTTATTTTTTGAGTGAAAAAGACGCACTCCGCGTGGCTATTCTTCTTGAAAAAACAGAAAAAAGACTTGGTGGATGGTTGCTTGGCGAGTTTACCCTCATGGTGGTAATTGGGTGTATGACCTATCTGGGCCTTACCCTCCTTGGGTTCAGATACGCCCTTCCCCTATCCATCATTGCCGGCCTACTTGAAGTGGTTCCCAATATCGGTCCCGTTTTCTCAACGATTCCCGCCATTATCGTGGGAATAGCTCAATCACCCTTTTTAGGGTTTGTAGCAATCGCGCTTTACTTTACGGTGCAACAACTTGAAAATCATCTCATTGTCCCCTACGTAATGAAAAAGGCTGTTGGTCTCAGCCCCATCGTAACCCTCATTGCCCTCATAATCGGAGGACAGCTCTTTGGGGTGTTGGGAATGATTTTAGCCATTCCCCTCGCCCTATTCTTAGAAACACTTCTTACTGAAATTAAAAAACAAAGAAAAGAGCGCGGTAATAATTCGGTAAATTCGCGGTAAATAAAATGAAAATCGTGGTATTAGGGGGCGGGCTCACGGGGCTTACCGCGGCGTATCACCTATCCGGACGGCACCACGAAGTTACGCTCTTTGAAGGAAATGAGTCGCTGGGCGGACTTGCAAGTGGTTTTAAAGAAGCGGGATGGGGTTGGTATCTGGAGAGGGCATATCATCACATATTTTCAAACGATCAGGATATTCTTTCCTTGGCAAAAGAAGTAGGGTTTAAGGGCTTTTCGTTCAAGGAGCCAGTGACGGCGGCATTGTATGAAGGAAGCCACCCAAGTAATTACCGCACATTTTCTGTAGATACTCCGCAGGATTTTCTCTCTTTCCCCCTCTTAACCTATCCTGAAAAAATAAGAGCAGGTATGGTTGTTGTCTTTTTAAAACTTTCTCCCTTCTTGTCCCTGTTTGAAAAACAAACCGCAGAAAAATTTTTGCGCACATCGATGGGTGATAGGGTGTGGGAAGTGTTGTGGGAAGAGCTTTTTCGGAAAAAGTTCGGTAAAAATGCGGAAAACATACTTGCTTCATTTATTTGGGCGCGAATAAAAAAACGAACCAAGACTCTCGGATATCCAGATGGGGGATTTCAGAAATTTATAAACTTTGTGGCGGAAAAAAACAAGAGCAGGGGAGTGATCATAAAAACACAAACAACCATTGAAAGGGTTATGAAAAGTAGGGGAGGGTTTAACGTTTACCACTCGGGAAATAAAGACGGAACATTTTTTGATGTTGTTATCTCAACGCTCCCGACGCCCATTTATTTAAACGTCATGGGAGAGATGCCCCCCGCCGCATATAAAAATCAATTAAGTCAAATAAAATATTTAAACGCGGTCAACCTTATTTTGGAAACGGATCAACCCTTTTTTAAGAAAGAATATTGGGTAAACATGTGTGATAAAAAAGCACCCATGATGGTGTTGGTCCAACACACAAACTTTATTGACAAGAAACACTACAACAGCAAACATATTCTCTACTGTGCAAACTATGTAGAAAAGGAACACCCGCTCTGGACCATGTCACAAGAAGAAATAATGAAATACCACCTTCCCTATATTCAAAAAATAACAAGCAATAACCAAAATATTTTTCAGGCCCATGTGTTTAAAGCACCCTTTGCGCAACCCCTGTTTGATCGAGAATTTCCCTCACGTATGCCGCGCTTTGTAACCCCCGTAAAAAATTTATTTATCGCAAATCTGGACATGACCTACCCGTATGACAGGGGGACAAATTATGCGGTAAGGCTGGGGAAAGAAGTGGCTGGTCTGGTATAATGAAGAGTTGTAATTCATCATTCGGGACGTAGTTCAGATGGTTTACACTGGAAAATTTCATCAAAAATTTTCTAGTGCGTAGAACACATACTTTGCACATTGAAAAAATTTGTCGGAGCGTAGTTCAGATGGCTAGAACGCATACTTTGGGAGTATGAGGTCGCCGGTTCAAGTCCGGCCGCTCCGACCAATTTTTTCAAGTGTGAAGGAGTATGAGGTCGCGAGTTCAAGTCTCGACGTCCCGACTTGATAGGGAAGAACGATTTTTGAGGAGGGTAGCGAATGGCTCTTTGAGCCGATATGACACTACTTTTTCTTCATTTACGGTGAAGTTCAAGAACTCTTCAAGGCTCAATCTATCTTGCTCAGGATTAGTTAGTTGTTTACGCAGACAAATCTATGTTTATAAAAAAACAGAGGGTTTTTAAGCCCTCTGTTTTGGAAATAACGAATAAATTTATTTTGTTATTTACAGACAGAATGACATATTTATAACATCACTACAACAAGCAGGAGTTTCAAACCCACTATTCATATACGAACATTTTCTGCTTTTTAAGTTGTAACATTTGCCTTCGACAATTTCATATTTTCCATCACAGCTATACGTATCGAGATTGCATTGAGCATTGTCAACCATGCTTTCTGGACCAATAATGTTACATCCAAATCCGTATTCTGTACCAGATACTTCTATTCCTCTTCCTGAACAACTTGTTCCACCTATATACGTCTCCATTAAAAAAGTATTCCACGGTGCAGGTTTTCCATCGGTGTATGTACTGTCACAGAATGTTGGCGCAGGACATTTTGATTCATCTTCATTTTTAGCAAGCTCATTTAAACAGCTAAACATTCTAACTTTGGTTTTTGTATGAGGATTATCTTTATACCAAGTATATGGCTTACTTCCAATACTCCAACAAATTCCTTTTGATGTGGTCAAAAATTTGGCTCCATACAAGACACATGTTTCATTTGTGGAATTAGAAGGAGAAGGAGAGACCACCTGCGCGGTAGTTGTAGGGTTCACTGTCACAGCCTTGCATTGATATAACATCCCTCCATCACAACCACCCTTTGTGCAAAGCCCTGTGCATCCATCTGCTTTACAGTCTTGCATAGTTTCATAAATACATTGAGGTGTGGCTGCCCTTGTATTACTTGATGTTTGTGTTTTTCCAATGAATGAGGCTAAAAGAATAAATGAGATAAGAATAATCCCACCCACTACAAAGAAGGAAACCTTCTTACTTATACAGATTTTGTCTGTTTTCATACGTTTGAAAAAAATAATTAATAATGCCTTAAACTCTCACTATCTTTTATCATAGTAGTAGTAGTAGTAGTAGTAGTAGTAGTAGTAGTAGTAGTCAAGCGAAACTGGAAAGAAGTTTAGAAAGAAGTTCATCTGCGGGCAGTGGTAAATAAAATGGTTTGCTTTTTGCAAGTACGTGTTTTCCAGTTGGTTCTCCAAGCGCAGTGTAACAGATACGTTTATCTTTCCTTTCTTTGAACATATAAAGAGCATTTAAGTCCATCTGAACAAATGAAATAAGGACCCTTCTGATAAACAATGGGGGTAAGAGGATGGAAGAAGTCAAACTCTTTCTCCGCAAAGAATCTACGGTATGCCTCTGAGGGTGGTTTTAATAAACAGCCACTATTTTATATATGTCTTTAATATGCTTGTTTTTTCCTGTGTGGGGGAAAGGGCAAATGTCTTGACTGCGCGGGGGATAAAACAGGAGTAACCCTTTTCAACAGACAGAGTGCGAGTGGGCGTTTCAACCCGAAGCTCGCCCTCAAGAACAAAGACATGAATAAATGACGACGGATTTTCCACCACCACCTCTTTTTGAATGGTGGCAACATCCAGCGAATAATGAGAAGTATGGAGAAGTGACTGTCCCTCTCTTTTCCTCATGGCAAGGTCAAGGTCGTTGTGTTCGGGATTGGTATCAATATATGCAAAGTAATCTTCCACATGTATTTTGCGAATGGTTCCATCGGATTGTATTTTTCCTTTGTCAAAAGCGCGGATGGTTGACTCGTCATCGGTTACATCAAGTTGTACTTCGTAAAGAATATTTCCTTGCGGGAGGTTAACCGGATCTTCTTCCCAGGAGTGCTGTATTGCCCCAGGACTCAAATCAACGATGCTATGTTTTTTTACTCTGTGTGTGTTTACAAAGCGCCACGGATTAACACTTTTAATAAAAGATTCAGCTTTTTCTTTTGCACGGCCATAAGAAAGAGCGCCAATTTTTAGCGAAGTTGATAAGGCGATCATTTTTTCCTCAATCGCAAGACACACTCGTTTAAACTCCTCCATGCCCGCGCCTTTTTTTATCCCATAAGTGATAACACCATCCTCCAGGTAATACCATGATTCCGGCTTAGGTTTCCATCGCGATTGTTTTTGCGATTTTTTTACATGAATTTGAAACGAATTACCCAAGGCCTGGGTAAACTTGATAAGAAGGGGCATGGTTTTGTGGGGAAAAGAAGATCCCAGCGTTTGGGACGGGTTTTGGTCGACGAGGTCCTGCAGTTTGATATAACTGGACTCAGAGGAGAAGCGACCACTCTTATTATACTCAACAAGGTCGCTTTGGAATTGAGAGTCAGCCGAGGATGAAGAGGTGGATAAAATCGAACCTCCATACAACTCATAACTTTGGCCAATTTTGCGAGCGCGCAATTCTTCGTCTTGAATTTGTTTATATGAAATAATATATGAACCCCCCCAAGTGGGTTGTTCGATGAAGCGGGGAATGACGAGGTATGGCCGGTCAAGATCGAGGGACATAAGGATAATAATCCTATACAAAAATCTTGTATAATACAAGAGTGGAAAACCTACACAGTAGAATATTTGTGTATCTCAAGGCCTTGCGGGTGAACCAATGGATAAAAAACTCCATCATCTTTACCGCAATCATTTTTTCCGGAACCCTTTTTGACACGCGCGTCTTTCTCTTAAGTTTAACCGCATTCTTTATCTACTGTCTTCTTTCATCAACGTCTTATCTTCTTAATGACATTATTGACTATCCCTATGATATTAAACACCCCATAAAAAAACTGCGCCCCATTGCGGCCGGGAAGATAAGCATTCCCCACGCAACTTTTCTGGTATTTACCCTTACCATTATTTCTCTTTTACTCGCGCTTTTTGTATCGCTTCCCTTTTTCTTTTTAGCCCTCTTTTTTATCCTCCTCCATTTTTTTTACTCCCTCTATCTTAAAAAATTTCCCACGGTCGATATTTTTTCGATATCTTTTTCTTTTATGATTCGTGCCTTTGCCGGGGAGGTGGTGACGGGGTATCACATACCCATCTGGCTTTTACTTACTATATTTTTTATCTCGCTTTTCATGGCAACTATCAAACGTCATGCGGAACTCATCACTCAGGAAAAAGGAACAAGGGAGTCCCTCTACCGATACAAAGAACATTTTCTTGACTTTCTCACCAATACGTTTGCAACGGCGACCATCATCGCCTATGCGACCTATACATATGTTGAACGAATTCCCCAAGTAAATACCTTTTTGGGTGCATATCTTCCGGCACTTGAAGTCCGCAAATGGATGATGGTCACGGTGCCTCTTGTTGTTTACGGAGTAGCACGTTATGCACAACTTCTCTATGAACGCGATGAAGGTGAGCGGCCGGAAAAGATAATAACCCAGGATAAACCCCTCGTTGTAACCATATTACTCTGGGTGACCATCGTGATTTTACTTATCTATGTATTATAACTTGACAAACTGCTACTCCGTCTTCTATACTTGAGCTAATCATGAAAACCCTCAAAAATATTGGAAATAAAATGCAGTTTGCATTCTTACCTTTTTTTACCGTATATGCCGCACCATCGCAAAACGCAACAGTTGCAATGAATTTTCAGATCCCCTCTCTTCCTGACATGATTTCATTTCTTATTAAGATGTTTTTCTTCATTGCGGGCCTTGCGGCACTTTTGTATCTCTTGATGGGTGCATTTTCCTGGGTTACTTCATCGGGTGATAAAGAGAATGTTAAGAAGGCGCAAGACAAAATACAGGCGGCAGTCATTGGCCTCATTATTATCGTCTTTGTTTTGGCAATCATGGTAACCCTTGAGCAATTTGTGTTCAATAAAAAATTCTGTCTGGGGATCTCCTGTCCCGTTACCTTCTCAGACTACGTACTATTAAAAAACAATTAATAGATTTATATGTCCCCTCTTTTTACGGTGAGTGCGGCCGGTATTCAGGATTGGACGGAGCAAACAGTTGCAAATCCTGGGGGTTGCATGATCAGCGGTGTTCCCACTCTCAAATGTTTTGAAGTAGTCTTTGGCAACATTCTCTTCATGGCCTCAGCCCTCATCGTTCTTTCCCTTTTCATCATGTTTGTCATAGGGTCTTTTAACTATCTGACCTCTTTAGGCAACCCGGAAAAAATAAAAAAAGCGCAGGGGACACTCAAATATGCCCTCATCGGCTTTATATTTTTTATCAGCTCCTTTCTCATCCTTAACGTCATCGATATTCTTTTCTTAGGAGGACAAGGAAAGATCTTCAAGTTTAATATAGGGGAATAAAAATCTACTTCGTAGGACTTACGAATATTACTTTTACGCCCTGACTTTCAGGGACAGGAGAGATGGTTTTGTTTGAATCAAAAAAAAAACCCATGATGGTAAAAAGAAGAAGAGCAAGACCCATACCGATCAGAACTATTCCAACAATTTTCATAGATTTATTTTTTCCTCAACGAGATATTGAGGACGACCTTGAACCTCTACATATATTTTACTAATATACTCTCCAATGATGCCGATGGTAATAAGTTGAACTCCTCCCAAAAACATGATGCCGACGAACAGACCCGTCCACCCAGTGACCCAATAGGAGGGGAGAAATATTTTCCCCAAAATCGCATAAAGAACTCCCAAAAAACCAATCGTTGCGGCGCAAAATCCCAAATATGAAGCGAGGCGGAGTGGTTTGGTTGAAAAGGTGGTAATTCCTTCAAGCGCAAAGTTGAGCATTTTGGAAAAAGTATAGTGGGTTGTACCCGCAAACCGTTTTTCACGGATAAAATAGATGTAGTCGGCAGGGTATCCGCCCCACGCAACAAGGCCACGTAAAAAGCGGGATCGTTCAGGGAGCTTATTTAAAAAAGTAACAACCTCTTTATCTAAAAGTCTGAAATCTCCCACTTCCTGAGGAATGGGGCTGTCAGAGAGAAAGTTAATGAGCCGGTAAAAAAGTGAAGCGGTTATTTTCTTAAAAAATGAATCGCCGTCTCTTTTTTCCCGGCGGGCATAAATTACCTTGGATCCCTTTTCCCACTTTTCAACCATTTTCGGGATAATTTCCGGGGGATCCTGAAGGTCTGCGTCTATTGTAATAATAGAGTCACCTTTAGCATGTTCATACCCCGCGGTGAGAGCCATCTGATGGCCGAAATTACGATAGAGAGAAATAAGTTTTATGTTTTTATTTTTAAGGGCGATTTTTTTTATCATTTGTACGGTCTGATCTTTTGATCCATCATTTACGAAAATAATCTCATATGAATAAGGTGTAATCACCGGGAGAAGACGGTCCAAAAAAGGGTGAATATTTTTTTCCTCGTTGTAAACGGGGACAATGATGGAAAGCAAAAAGTTGTTCATATTTTGCAAAGCCAGGCGCAGAATTGTGCCTGGTTACGGGGCCAGGAGTCGAACCATGGTCTAGGAGATTATGCACCTGTTCTCATTACTGAGAGGGTTGGACTATGTCTTCATCCCGCAAAGCGGGAGCCGGCGTGTAGTCTCTACGGGGTCCACGATGCTAATCGGGACTTCCCACGGCGTTACCCTCCGATTCGGAGGGGTTCACCGTTATAGCCAGATACCTAGATAAATTACTCTATCAAGGGCCCATTTTTGAGCCTCCTGTGCAGCCGTACACTACCCCGTATCTACAGAGAAGTATATATTATCGTAGAATAAATGTCAACATATTTCTGTATGTGGTATAATAGACAATAGGTCTCATATGGCAAAATCAAAACAGATGCTTCAAGCAAGGCAATTAAGAAAGATGGGGGAAAGTATAAAAGTAATTGCAAAAAAACTTTCTGTGTCAGTATCGAGCGTAAGTGTGTGGTGCCGCGATATTGAATTATCAAAAGAGCAGGTTGAAAATCTGAAAAAAAGAATGACAGATCCTTTTTATGGAAGAAAATGGACATACATAATAGAAAGAAAAAAATTGTTTGATGAAAAAGTAAGGCAATTAAAGGAACAAGGAAAAAAAGAAGTAGGCCACCTATCAAAAAGAGATATATTTATTGCAGGGATAGCTCTATATTGGGGGGAGGGTTTTAAAAAGGATCACCTGGTAGGGCTTGCTACAAGCGATCCTGGAGCCGCACGATTTTTCATCCGATGGCTTTATAAAAGCTTTGGAATCATCAAAGAGAAGCTTGTTGTAAGGGTAACCGCAAACATTTCTCATAAAAAAAGAATTCACGCAATTGAACAATATTGGGCAAAGTCACTTAATATATCACAGGAGCAATTTTCAAAAGCTTACTTCCAGAAAACAAAATGGAAAAAAGAGTATGAAAATAAAGACGAGTACCATGGAGTTATCAGAATAAAAGTGAGAAAAAGCGTGAACCTATTAAGAAAGATATTTGGCTATCTTGATTCGCTTTCTAATCCACTCTAAAAAACACATTCCACCACTGCTTATATACGGGTATTTGAGGGGTGATTGCGGGGGACGGGGAGGGTGAAGGGGGTGGGATGATAACCGCAATTTCACTCGGCTGTAAAAGCCCCAGTTTATTGCGGATCGTTTTTTCAACCTCACGAATGCTTGTCTTCTGCAATTTCTGGGTTTTGAGCTGAATATTTCTTTTTTTCTCCGCTTCAGCCGTCTCTTTATACCCCTTATAAAACTGCATATTTTTTAGATACCCGGAAAAGTTTTTTATGAGGGAAAAAGCAAGAAAGACAAAGAGAATGATAAAAAAGACACTTCGGATAATCCGCATATTTAGTTTGGTGACACCTTCTTCAACATCTGCATGATGCGCGCGGGGTCAGCTTTTGCCTTCAATTCTTTGACACAGATGCCGATTAGCGCCTGGGGTTTGGTTGCAAATAATTCCTTGTTTTTTTCAATCAATTCCTTTACCGATAGTTCAAGATCCTGGTCGGACATCTCGGGCGGCAGATAGGCGAGCAGAACATCGAGCTGTTTTTGATACTCGGAAACTAAATCAGTCCGCCCACCTTTGGTAAAGGAGTCGATGGATTCGTGCAACTCTTTTTTTATCTTTTGGAGTATGGAGACGACCTCTTCGTCCGTCAATTCCTTCTGGGTGTTAATTTCTTTGTTCTTGATTTGTGATACAATGTATCTGATTGTATCAAGCCTAATTTGATCTCTGGATTTGAGCGCAGTGATTTGATCAGTTTGAAGTTTTTGTTTTAACATTCAATCATTATAGCTTATTTATATTGAGTTTACCGAAATATGAAAAAAAAGAATCAACAAGACGCTCTGCAACTGCTTGAGGTTTTTCAAAAAAGCGTGTTGCAAAACAAGCCGCCCTTTGAAGAAATGATTAGTGAGATCAGAATGATGAAGTTTAAGATTAAGCCTCTACAGGGCGATTTTTCACGGGTGAATTTCAACGACCATGAACTTATCAATATTTTATGGAGCCTGGGGAAGATGGATGAGTTTTTCCAATCACAATTTTCCACGCTAAAAGTGGGACAGCGCAACACTTTTTTTAACTACTTTGATTCTTTACAGAGAAAATTTCAGGACGATCTCAACAAACTCAACTTAAGAGAAGGACATAGTACGGTTAAACCATCTATTCTGGAAATGGAAATCTTCAAGGAGAGAAGTCGAGGTAAAAAAACCAATTAATCAATTTTAATCATGAAAAAATTCCCCGTTGTATTTGATTTGGAAACAAAATATACCTTCCGCGAATACAATGAAGCAAAAAAGCTCGGCATAACAGTCATATCTCTTTACGACTATGCCTCGGAAAAAAGTCATGTCTTCACCGAGAAAGAACTTCCCACCGTGTTTCCCTTTTTTGAAAAAGCCTCATACTTAGTGGGGTATAACATAAACAGCTTTGACTTGCAGGTTCTTCAGGCCTACTATCCGGGAGACGTAACTCATTTTGCAACCCTGGACATCCTGGATTATATTAAAGAAAAAATTGGAAGGCGTTTAGCGCTAAACGATGTTGCGAGCGCGACCCTCGGAGTTAAAAAATCAGGACACGGCCTCATGGCAATCGACTATTACAAAGAGGGAAAGTGGGATGAACTCAAAAAATACTGTTTGGATGATGCGATGATTACGAAACAACTGTTTGAGTATGGAGTAAAATTTAAGGAAATTAATTATCTCACCGAGAACGGAAAAGCAACCATTCGCGTAGAATGGGGGCGCTATATGGAAGACCAAGGCAAAGCCGAGACTGCGATGACCTTGCCGTTTTGAGCTTCAAAACAAGTACCCTTCTTGATATAATTGAAAATTGGTTCATTGAAAACAGATAGTTTATTCCCCTGTAGCTCAATTGGTAGAGCAGGTCGCTGTTAACGACAAGGTTACTGGTCCGAGTCCAGTCGGGGGAGCTGAATTTTCTTAACCGAACCATGTTGGCATATTTTTCTGCTCAAACAATGAAGGAGTTTATTAAGGTTATTTTTGACAAGGCTAGCGAGAATTTTCTTGAGTATGTATACACACTTTTGAGAGTTGGACCCATTGAATCATATAAGAGAGACCCTCTACTTGATTTTAACGAAAAGCTACTTAATAAAAAACTTACACTAGAAGATTTAAAAGCCTCTAAAGATTTTTGGGGTTTATTCTGCAACCTAGTAAGAGTTGGTGGTGGAAATAACTATAATCCGTATTTATTTTTCAATAAAGACGGTTCTGATTTGGTAGAAAGCACCAAGAGTCAAGTAAATGACGAAATAAGAGAGTTTCTGAACCGATTATTTCCCTCTGATACTCGTGAGTTAAGTGACGATCAAATAGATTTTTTGAAATGGTTCTTTGAGTTTTACGGCCACATACTTGAGGCTGCTAATGGCGCCTCTAAATATTACAAAGCACCAAGGTTCGAAGTCCTTGAGTTGCTGACAAGGAAGAAATGGGGCTTATTCGGATTCAGAATGCACTTTTCGAATGGTTCTCACGCTGAATATGTAAGAAATAGTAAGGAAGGAACAATCGCCATTAATATTGACTTAGATACTACGGGGGTTGGATTTATGGTTGGTAGTTTGGATGATCTTACAAACGAATGGAAGGTGGGAAATAAGAAGTTATATGAAGTCGGAATTTCGGGAAAATATAACAAAACAGGAGAGTGGAAGCCACTGATACATGCTGGCGACACAAGCAATTTCCAAAAAGATGCTACTTATGCTACCTCCGATGAAAGAATACAGGGCGTCCTGTTTTACATGCGCCTTACGGGATATCGAGTAATAGAATTTGCTGCGAAGGCAAAAATAGATTTGGGAGAAAAAGAGGTAGTTCTGCCCAAAAATGTTCATCTCTATCGAGTTAGCAAAGAAGAAGGTCTCGATAATGAATCTGTTTATGATGGCTGGTTAGAATTATCTGATGTGTCTGTTGGGGCGATTAAGGCAGGGTTTGATTCTATACAGAGAACCATGAGTGCTTTATCTTTTGCTTTTAACTCGAATGTAATTTGGACTCCTAAATATACAATTATTAGTCATGAACGGGGATCAGCCCTACACAATGAAAAGGATTTACCACTGTTGGAATCTTTTTTAGCAAAGATTCAGAAGTACAAGCATCCAGTCATTGATGCGTCACTTGATTGGTTTCAAAGAGGGCAAAACTCAGGTAACATTTTTAACGAGTTTCTATGCTACCATATAGCTATCGAGGGGTTGGCCAATAAATTAGTAGAAGGAAAGTTTCCTACCAGTAAAAAATTTGGTTTTGATGTGAAGGGTAGACAAACAAGCACTCAAGCCTCGAAGAAATGTATCGAAGAATATTTTAAGCTTTACTATGATTTAGATCCGATTGAATTCTTGACGCTCGCACAAGGTTGTGTAGATTCCATAAGAATTAATTTGGAAAGCGCATTAAAGAAAGTCTTTGGGAGAAGTAGCCCAGTAATTCCTAAATATTTTAGAGGGAAGGAAAGTATATGGAATACTCGGGGGAGAATTACCCATGGTGATTATTCCGAATGGGACAATAATCAAGTGGAGTTGGTGAGGAAGAATTTATATGAATTACAAAGAATTTGCCAATTCTTTTTGTACAGAGTGATACTGGGATTACGGCAGAGTCAAAAAATACCCAAGAGGTCTTCGGAGACCTTTAGGGTGTCTATAAGTATGTTTTCTCCTAGAGGGGCACTTGTGGTTTCTGATCTTAGGATGTTTCCCATTAAGGAATGGCTTATTAAACCCGAGTGGGTTTACTAAACGGCTGCAACCCTTGTTAACAACTTGATTTGTTTTAGTCTTTCCCTTGCTTGTTCCGCCCAGATTGGATTTTGAAAAGCCTTTATAATACAATCCAAAGCAGTGGTTAGGTTAATCCTAGGAATGGGGAGCAATCTTCTTTTTAGATTGTTACAACAATCTAAACAATGTATTTTAATAAGTAATTAATCTTCTGTATAATCTTTGTATATGAATACAAGATATATCGTCTGCGGGATTATTCAACACAAAAACAAAGTTCTTCTTGGAAAAAAATCAAAAGGTAGACAACCATATCCTGATGTATGGCACACACCAGGAGGTGGAGCGAAAAATAATATTTTGGCGAAAAAACTAATTGTAAAAAAAGATTACGATAATAAATATTTTCACGACGAATTACAAAGAGAAATTATGGAAGAACTGGGAGTAACCATCAAAAATATTAAATGTATTGTTCCGCAATATAGGAATACACCAAGAGAAGCAGTAACAAAAAATAAACTTAACGAAGACACTCACTATTATTTTTTAGAATATCTTTGTGAAGTCGATGATGAAAGTTTTTCACCCGGAGATGACTTGGCAGAGGCAAAATGGGTATCAAAAGAAGAACTAAATAAAATATCACTTACCCCACCAAGCAAGGAAATGTATAAGGAGTTGGGGTGGCTAAAATAAGAGATTTATGCAAAAATGGTCCTGATTACCTCAGCTTGGGGGAGCTAAGGATAAAGTAGAAAAAGAAACAGTCACATAAAAATATGAGCAACACTCAAAGTAATAAAAAGACGTTGTCTCCAGAAGAACACCAAGACCTCCTTAAAACATTGAAATCTCGTTTTGAGAAAAATATCAACCACCATAAAGAACTTTTACACATTAGAGGTTTTACTAGTCTGCAAAACTGTCTTGATATAATTCCTATATGATCATCTTTATCAATGGATCAATTAATTCCGGTAAATCTACTATTGCCAAAAGGCTTTCTGAAAAAATCCCCAATTCAATAGTTTTAGAAATTGACGTATTAAGAGACTTTATAAAGTTTGTTTCGCTGGATAAAGCAATCCCTATAAATTTAGAAAATGCGGTTTCACTCACGAAGAATTTTATTAACCATAATTTTAGCGTTATTATTCCTTATCCTTTATCCAAAAAAAATTATAATTTTCTCTTTGAAGGCCTTAGGGATGTCAAAGAAAAAATATACACATTCACGTTGAATCCTTCTATTGAGACGGTGCTAGAAGGTAGGGGGAGAACATTAACCGGTTGGGAAAAAGAGAGGATTAAGCACCATTATAAAATAAAAATAAACAAGCCGGATTTCGGGATGATAATCGATAATTCTCATCAAACACCGGACGAAACAACGAATCAAATTTTAACCTTATTAAAATAATTCTTACCAAAATGCGAACGGCTTTTTTGTTGTAACATATATCTATGAAAATGTATTTATCCTCATATAGATTAGGAAATAATCCTGAAAAATTATTGGAGCTTGCGGGTACTAATAAAAGAGTTGCGGTTATTCCTAATGCCCGTGATTATTCAAACGATATTGAGAGAAGAAATACCGGGGTGCAAAAAGAAATTGATGACATAAATAATTTAGGACTACAAGCAGAAGAAATAGATTTAAGGAAATACTTTGGCAAGCCCAAGGAGTTAGAGCGGAAATTATCAGAATTTGGGATAGTGTGGGTAATAGGTGGCAATGTTTTTGTACTTCGTCGGGCATTTAAGGAAAGTGGAATGGATAAGTGGATTATCAAACAAAAAAACAACCACGAATTTGTGTATGCGGGATATAGTGCGGGAGTATGTATTCTTTCACCTTCTTTAAGAGGCCTTGAATTGGTTGATGACCCGATTGCAGTAGGCGAGGGATATCCGAAAGAGACGATATGGGACGGCCTGGGTTTAATTGACTTTGCCTTCGCCCCTCACTTTGAATCTCCAGGACATCCGGAAACAGAAGCCATTGGCAGGGTGGTAGAATACTACAAAAAAACAGGGATAAAGTTCCGGGCACTTCATGATGGGGAAGTAATAATAATCGATAATTAAGAGGAATAAAATTATTCTTTTTTTATTCCTAACCCCTGGGAGAAGCGGAGGAGGTAACCACTTGGGTCCATCACCAGGATTTCCCGGCATCCGTGAAGAGTATTTTTGACATTATACCAACTATCTTTTATTCCTCTTTTCAACGGATACTTATTTTTTGTAAGTGAGTCAATAATTTTTTGGACATTATCCGTTTCTATTTGAAAATTTATCCCGCGACCAAACGGATACTCGGGCTTTCCGTTATGCCACAATTCATCCTCATCTTCTTGTTGAATCATGAGTTGACTTCCCTGATAGGAAAGAAAAGCAAACAATGGATCAGGGCGTTGATATTCGAGTTTAAATCCCAGGATGTCAGTATAAAAGTGTAAACTTTTTTTGAAATCGAGGACATATAACTCGGGAAGAATATTATTGAATCTCATAAATTTGATTATATCAAAGTAGTAACTTCGTTGAATCGTACACCTGAGGAGGTTAGATATATTGACACACTTAGAACAGACACATTGTTTTATAGATTGAATTTACAGGAACCATCTTAGGGTAAGAGGGGAGTCTGGGGAGATTTTTTCCAAAGACAAATTTTGCCACTTTCATTTTTTTCTTTTCACTATCTTGAAACTTTTGCCATCTTTTATATTTTTCTTTTGATAAGTGAAAAGTACCCTTACAATTTTTACTACCGCAATTGCAGACATGAGTACAAGGTTTGCACGTATCTTCATCAGGGCTCAATAAATATGAAATAGTTAACTCTTCACCAGAATCAATATCCCTTAGCGCAAAAAAAAGCGTATGCCCGTGATAGATATATATCCAGCAGTTAGGAGTACAGGAATGATTAATCAGATGAGGTCCGGGTTCTGATAGGTTTGGGTAAATGGATGCCCGGTCAGTAAGATACATGAGATATAATCCTTGTTTATCTTTATCCAGATCATACTCTGCGGTCTTTATAACTTTCCCCAGATAATCGCTAATCACTGAACCAGCTTTAATGCTTTTTTTCGTAAAGACCCCAAAGCCTTTTCCGTGCACTTTTTTTATACACCATGCATTCTTTGCTAACAAAAACATAAGGTAGACAAAGTCTACCATAGTATGCTTCACAGCCATTATGTTTATCCTGCTTTTCACTGGCGTTTTCTCATTTCTTCTTCTAAAAAAACTACTATACTTATCATTAATACAAATTAATTTATAGCGCATATGGGAAACTTTTTTCTTGTTCCCGTTAACTATTTGGCAGTTTTAGTCTGTGGCATCTCGAATATGGTTATTGGATTTCTCTGGTATGGGCCGCTGTTTGGAAAAACATGGGAGAAGTTAGTTGGATTTACACCGGAAAAATTGATCAAAGCAAAAAAAAGCATGGGGCAAACATATTTTATAATGTTTATTACTTCCCTCGTAACAGCATATACACTATTCCATTTCATATGGTATGCGGCCCCCGGCTCTCTCACTCTCTTTATATCTATAAAGACTACTCTGTGGGCATGGATAGGACTGGTAATGGCGGTAAGTCTTACCAAGCATCTTTTTTCTCCTGATAAAAAACCAATAAGTCTTTTGTTTATTGAGACAGGGTATCACCTTGTTTCCCTCATAATGATGGGGGTAATTTTTTATATTTTTAAATAACTTTTATTGAAAATGTCTTTTTTATTTAAAGAAGCACTGGGATGGGGGATTTTACTTTGGTTAGTCGGATATGTGCTGGGTATCGTTTTATTCTTTATTGTTCCTCCTTTGATGATTGGCTGGGTAATTATGCCCATTGGTGTTCTTCTTACACTTTGGGTTTTATTGAAGAAAATTCAACAAAGAACTTTTAACTATTATCTTTTATTTGCAGTTGCTTGGACACTTATTGCCATCGTCTTTGATTATTTTTTCCTTGTAAAGCTATTTAAACCTGCGGACGGGTATTACAAACTTGACGTTTACATATACTATCTTTTGACATTCACCCTTCCTCTTATCGTTGGTTGGAAAAAAAGCCATGAAAATTAATGCCTCCTGGCACCGACTGGCACCGGGCAAACAGAATGCCGAAGAACCCGACTCTGGATCAACGAGTTGTTTGGCATCTGAACAATGCTAGAAACTGTATCTGCCGGCCACTTGACGGAAAAATTCTGGATGAGATTAAGAAAAAGAGGGTTCAAAGTTAAACAACTATTAAAGCATGGAACAGTGAGGATAATTAATCAAGGAACATTTTAGCACAACTCATTAGGTGGAGTAAGAATGTAGACCAATTTTGGATGATATAATAAATCATATTATGATTACTAAAGAATTTCATCAACTAGCCAACAATGTAAAAAGATTTCTGGAAAATGAGTCATCTGGGCATGATTTCTATCATGCTGAACGAGTTTTTAACAATGCTTCTCATATACAAAAATATGAAGGAGGCAACTCATTTGTTATCAGTGCAGCTGCATTAGTTCATGATATATGTAGACCTTGGGAGAAGAAAACAGGAAAATTGCATTTTGGAAAAGAAGCTTTAGTGATTATTGAAGGCGTTCTCCATAAGTCTAACGTCCCAGCAGATAAGGTAAAACCAATACTAGGTGTGGTTGAACTACATGATATTTATGATTGGACAGAAAAGATAAAAAATAAATCAATTGAACTCCAAGTAGTTCAGGATGCAGACAATCTTGATGCAATTGGAGCAATAGGAATAGGGAGAACATTTGCATTCGGTGGGGTACATGGAAGACCGATGTATATTCCAGGAGAGAGTTTAACTTTTACAAACGATTTTGTAGAGAATCCAAGCCATAAAACTTCAACAATTGCACATTTTTATGAGAAGTTACTAAAATTGAAGAAAAACATGAATACAAAAACAGGAGTTAAACTTGCTGAACAAAGACATAAAATAATGGAAGACTTTGTTGAGCAATTTCTTAATGAATGGGAAGGAAGATTCGGGGGCTAACAGTTCAGTATATTGGTTCAACATTATGACCATTGCAGGAATTACCCCATTATTATCCCGCGCCGATATCTCCAAGCGATTAAAAAGTAAAGACACGTCAATATCTCCACAAGAACTGATGAAGATGAATGTTGCCTGGCAGATGGCTGATATGATCGGAGTAATTCAACCAACCAGTCTAGCTATCGGTTCAGGTTCAACGAGCAAGAAAGTCGTTCAAGCCATGGGAGAGTTGATCAAAACCAATAGAATCAATCATACGATGATGGCTATTGCCACCTCTCGAGAATTGAGTGAACTTGCAATCAAAGTGGGTTTAGTGAATACCGAACCGTTTGATACTACACTTCTCTACATCAAATCAATAAGGAAAGGTAAGCTATTTAAAAAAACAATCGCTTTCGGTTTTGATGGAGCTGATGAAGTCAAGGTATTGATTGACAAGAATAATAAAATCACCGGATTTTATTCAATCAAAGGCGGAGGGGGAGCACATACACTTGAAAAAATTATTGCCCGAATGACTGCGCATGAAGTTTTTGTTGTAGACGAATCAAAGATAGTATGGAGTCTAGGGGAAACATTTCATTTACCTATCGAGGTTATCCCAGACGGGCTTGAAATAGTAAAAGAAAAACTTCTCCGGGCATATCCATTTACCGAAGTTAATATAAAAAAAGAAAATAAGGGGGCAAATGATTTTATATCTGATTTAGGAAATAGAATATTAATGGCTCAACCGAAGGGTGTAATAAAAGATCCTACAGAAATGGAACAAACACTATTCAATGACAAGGATATAAAACCATACCTTATTGATACGGGATTTTTTTTATCGGTTCAACCGAAAACAGTACTTGTGGCCTGCCAAAACGGGCAGATTGTCCAGCTTGAGAGGGGAGACAATATCCAGCCCGATCATCCTTTTGCCAATAAAATCTTATTTCATATATAATTAACCGATGCAATTTCTCATAATTGGCAAGGATGGAAAAGATAATAAGGCAATGGAGCGAAGAATAACAGTCCGAGAATCTCATCTAAAATTAGGTGACGAAATGGAAATCTTAGGTGAGAGGAAGTTTAACCGTCCCCAGTCTTTCTTTGAAACAAGAAATGTATGAGGAGCATGAATAGATAAAACCTGTCATAATACGGATATGAAAAAGAATAAACTATATTTTTTTGTGCTGTTGTTGGGGACGGCGAGTATTGTTAGATTTATTCTGACCCCACTTTTAAACAATGATAGTGTAATTCTTCAGCTTGGAAACATTATAGTCATCCTTTTCGTTGGCGCATTTTTTTTACTTCGTTCATCGGCCAAAATAATTGAAGAGACAACAGAAGTGTTGAGTGAGCGCACAAAGTTAGCCGGTGGGCTTTTACAATCTCTCGGCACCGCGTTCCCCGATATGATCCTTGGAATAGTTGCCGCGTTGGTGAGTGTAAGCTTCAGATCAACCGACTATTCACGAGCAATTAACTATGCAATAATTGCGGCCTCAACTACTTTTGGATCAAATATTTACAACATATAGTGAACTCAAAACGAAATAGTCAAATTTGGTAGTTGAATTTTCTACTCAT
>CAYITZ010000016.1:0-21849 GCA_964366485.1 uncultured Gammaproteobacteria bacterium | reverse complement strand
AAAAATTGGTAAAAGGATTTTCCCACCGCTCCATCATCCACCAGGCAATGAATCGGGTTATGGAGGCAGGAGGTAAGGGAGTCAAAATCCAAATCGGTGGACGTATCAACGGAGCCGAGATATCCCGACGGGAAAAATATTTTCAAGGAACCATTCCCACTTCAACTATCCGAGAACTTGTTGATTTTGCACGATACCCGGCACTTACCAAATCAGGATATATAGGAGTTAAAGTTTGGCTTTGTAGATAAATATATGTTAGCCCCCAAAAGACAGAAATACAGAAAACAATTCAGAGGAATCTGGAGAAAGATTGCGGTCAAAGGGCAAAATCTTTCTTTTGGGAGCTTCGGATATAAAGTGATGTCATCGGGCTGGATAAAAGATCGAGAAATAGAGTCGTGCCGCGTTATTTTGGCTCGGGCCACACGGAAAATAGGAAAGTTCTGGATCAGGATTTTTCCCGACAAACCTTTTACCAAAAAGCCACCGGAAGTCACCATGGGTGCGGGAAAGGGAGACGTTGCATATTTTGTAGCATCCGTAGTTCCAGGGCGGATATTGTTTGAGATTGACGGTATAAGTCAACAGGAAGCCCGGGATGTTTTGGAAAGCGCGGGTTCTAAACTATCAGTTAAGGGGAAGTTTGTAACAAAGGAAATATAACCATGAAAAAAAACAGTAAAGAATTTGAAGATAAATCGGTTGAGACGTTGGAAAAAGAGGCGCAGAGTGCCAGACAGGAAATTGCGACCATGACCTTAAGTTCCAAAGTAAACCCGCAAAAAGACACCAACAGTATCTCAAAAAAAAAGAAAAAATTAGCAGTTCTTTTGACCGCACTTGTTCAAAAGAAAATGAAAGGGAAATAACCATGGCACAAACATTGACCGGAAAAATAGTCTCAACAAAAATGAGCCTGACAGTGGTGGTCTTAGTCGAGCGAAAATTCCGCCATCCCAAATATCACAAGGTCATCCTGAGGCACAAAAAATATAAAGCACACAATGAACTAAAGGGGATAAAAATGAACGACTATGTAGTCATCCAGGAAACAAGGCCGTTATCAAAAGAGAAAAAATTTATCGTTATTAAAAAGTTAGATAAGAAAGCTTGAGGTAGGGACAGGTTTTAAACCTGTCCTTACAGATTAACAAAAAATATATGTTGCAATTAAGATCGATGCTCAATGTGGCAGACAACTCAGGCGCCAAAAAGGTGAGCATGATTGGTATGCCGGGTAGGGGAAATAAGAAAATTGCGCGTGTTGGCGAGGTAATCAACGTGTCGGTAATTGAGGCAATTCCCTATGGCCAAGTAAAAAAAGGGGAAAAATTATCAGCCGTGGTAGTACGAACACGTAAGGAACACAAACGAAAAGATGGAAGCTATATAAGATTTGATGATAACGCATGTGTGATATTACTTGAAAAAGCAGTGAAGGATCCCAAAGGGTCACGGATCTTCGGTCCCATTGCAAAAGAAGTAAAAGACCGAGGTTTTAATAAAATTGCAAGTTTAGCTGAGGAGATATATTAATGAGAATTATAAAAGGAGACAAGGTAAAAATTATTTCAGGCAAGAATAAAGGAAAAGAAGGTGTGGTTGAAAAAGTATATAAAAGACAAAACACCCTCCTTATTCCCGGCATCAATCTTTATAAAAAACATATCAGGAAAAATGAAAAAATGCCCCAGGGTGGAGTGGTTGAGATTCCCCGCCCTCTTGCCACAAACAAGGTCATGTTAGTGTGTCCGAAGTGCAAAAGCACCACACGGGTCGGATACGAGGTTGAAAAAAACAAAAAAACGAGGATATGCAAAAAATGCAAAAGTGCACTCTAATCAATATTGATTTACGTATATGACATTTAAAGAACAATACCATACAGAGCTTAAGAAAAAATTGATGGATGAGTTGAAGATTAATAATCCGATGGCGGTTCCTCGTATGGTCAAAGTGGTTATCAATGTGGGGGCGGGTGAGGCGGTTTCCAACAAAAATGTTATAGAAAAAATTCAAGAACAGATCACCCTCATTGCGGGACAAAAAGCAGTGGTTACCAAGGCTAAGAAATCAGTATCAGCGTTCAAAATCAGGATGGGGCAGGCAATTGGAGTGAAAGTTACTTTAAGAGGGGATCAGATGTATCACTTTGTTCAGAAACTTGTCACCATAGTTATTCCCCGGCTTCGTGATTTCAGGGGAATTGCCGACACAACGGTTGATCAACATGGCAATTTGAATCTTGGATTTACCGAGCAGACCATATTTCCCGAGATAGAGTTTGATAAAATTGATAAAATAAGAGGCTTGCAAGTCACGGTGGTGACGACAGCCGGAAGCAAAGAAAAAGGCAAGAAATTATTTACATTACTCGGAGTTCCGTTTAAAACCTAATATGGCAAAAACATCAGATGAGGTTAAATTCCTCCACAAACAAAAATTCACCGTCAGACATAGAAACAGATGTGGTTTATGCGGGCGCGCACGTGCCTACATGAGGAGATTTGGTTTGTGCCGCATATGTTTTCGCGAGCGTGCACTCGCCGGGGATATTCCCGGAGTTAGAAAAATTTCCTGGTAACTTATGAGCAGATCACTGAAAAAAGGTCCCTATATTGATGAAAACTTGATGAAGAAAGTCATGCAACAGAAGCAAAACGGAGCTCGTGAGACGCTCAAAACGTGGGCTCGTGTGTCACAGGTAGCCCCTGAGTTTGTAGGACATAAGATAGGAGTACATAACGGGCGCAAACACATTGAAGTCCTCATCTCAGAAGGTATGGTCGGACACCGGTTGGGGGAGTTTTCTTTTACCCGCACATTTAAAGGACACGGAAAAATTACCAAGAAGACCATGGATAAAACTTAATATTTGAGGATAATAATCTTATGAATGACCCAATTGTAGATTTAATAATAAACATCAAAAACGGATATATGTCTCACAAGGACTCAGTTGCTATGAGCCATTCCTTGTATAAGATGGTGGTGATTGAAAAATTAAAAAAACTGGGATTTGTAAAAGAAGTGGAAGTAGTAGGAGACTTGAAAAAAAGAATTACCGTGACGTTACTGTATAAAAACGGAGAACCGGCTATAACCGGAGTACAGATATTCTCAACCCCCGGTAAACGGGAATATATTGCTTATAAAAAACTAAAACCGGTTTTAGGTGGTATGGGATACTCCTTTCTTTCAACGCCAAAAGGTATAATGACCGATAAAGAGTCAAAAAAGAGCAAATTGGGAGGAGAGTTATTATTTTCGCTTTGGTAATATGTCAAAAATAGGCCAAAAACCAGTTATTGTTCCGCAGTCTGTATCTGTTGATATAGCAGAGGGGAAAGTAACCGTCAAAGGGGCGGGTGGTACTCTCGCTATACCCATGACTCTAGGCGTAACTGTTACAAAAGAAAAAGATACTCTTGTCTTTTCACGCGCAAATAACTCAAAACACCAAAAATCACTCCACGGTTTATATCGAAGTCTGGTCGCCAATGCAGTTACCGGAGTTGAGACTCCTTGGGAGAAAAAGTTGGAAGTAGTGGGAACGGGATTTAATGTAAAATTACAGGGGGCTGACCTCGTCTTTAAAGTCGGATATAATCACCCGGTAGTTTTTAAGAAAGTTGAGGGCATTACATTTGCTGTTGAAGGAAATAATAAAGTAAGCATAAAAGGAATTGATAAACAATTGGTCGGAGAGATTGCTTTTAAAGTAAAGATGATTAAAAAACCGGATGTATATAAAGGAAAAGGGATCAAATATGCGGGTGAAAAATTAAGAATTAAGCCCGGTAAAAAAGCTAAGACAACAGCTTAAAATTATATGAAACACGTCAACGTAGACCGAAAATTAAGAAGAAAAATGCGCGTGAGCCGCAATATCCACGGGACATCGAGCACTCCCCGTATCTCTATTTTCAGATCAAGTAAGTATATCTATGCCCAGGCAATAGACGATGAGAATCGGCTCACCCTCTGTTCTTGTTCTTCGAAAAAAATCACCTCGAAGGAGAAAATGAATAAATCAAAGACAGCCCGTCAAGTTGGAGTAGAGCTTGCCGCTTTACTTAAGGAAAAAAAGATATTAAAAGGATTATTTGACCGGGGAGCATATACCTATTTGGGAAGAGTGAAGCAAGTTGCAGAAGGATTGCGCGAGGGCGGATTGCAAATTTAATTATTTTATTTTGAACTTTGTATGAATGATCAAAACGGTGAAGTAAAACTAGAAGAACGCATATTACAGATTAAGCGAGTCACTAAAAAGACGACGGGAGGAAACTATGTCACATTCTCAGCGCTTGTTGCAGTAGGAAATGGTCACGGAAATGTGGGTGTTGCACTCGGCCGAGGGCTTGAAGTGCCGCAGGCGATAAAAAAAGCACTTCTGAGGGCAAAAAAAACCATGATCACCGTGCCATTGTACAAATCAACCATTCCTCACCAGATTAAAATGAAATTTAAAGCGGGTAAGATATTTTTAAAACCCGCCCCCGAGGGAACGGGGCTCAAGATTGGAAGTGTGGCGCGTGTCATATTTGACTTGGCCGGTATTCACAATGCATCGGGAAAGATAATCGGCTCACGCAATCAGACGGTCAATACCTATCTGGTGATGGCGGCACTGAAAAAATTAAAAATGAGGAATTTACCAGTTGCTCAAGAAGTCGCACATGAATAATTTTTTATCACATCTTGAAACGATAAGCACCAAGAAAAAAAAGCGCTTAGGGCGTGGCTTAGGCAGTGGTCGCGGTGCAAAATCAGGTCGGGGAACCACACGACATCAGAAAGCACGGGAAAATATTCCCCTTGGCTTTGAGGGAGGACAGGGGAGACTTACCAAACGCTTCCCTCTTCTTCGGGGGAAAGGAAAAAATAAATCAAGAAAAGGCAATAATTATGTCATTTATCTCAAAGACCTCAATCAATTTAAAGAAGGAGAGACGGTTGATATAAAAAAACTTCAGGAAGTCGGTTTGGTTGAAAAGAAGGCAAAGAGTCCTCATGTAAAGTTGATTATGAAAGGGAAATTGGAAAAGAAACTGGTCGTTAAGTTATCAATTTCCCGAAACGTGAAAGAAGCAATAGAAAAAATCGGGGGATCCGTTGTATCGGTATGAAGGACATAACAGAAAAATTACAACTCCTCCTCCGTGATCCTGCCCTCAAAAAGAAAACCATTTTCACCCTTGCTATTTTTCTTTTTTTCCGCATATTTGCTTTTTTGCCCGTTTCCGTAATTGATTTGGTAAAATTGAAACTCCTTTTTTCACAAAATCAATTTCTTTCTCTCCTTGACATGTTTTCAGGGGGTACTCTTATTAATTTTTCCGTTATGGCCTTGGGACTCAATCCCTATATAAATGCATCCATTATCCTCCAACTTCTATCAGCTATTTTTCCTCAACTTGAGAAGCTGGCAAAAGAAGGTGAATATGGTCGATTTAAGATGAATCAATATACACGATTTCTGACGGTCCCCCTTACCATATTGCAATCAATCGGTATTTTTATGCTCCTTAAGAATCAAAAAGTTATAGGCAACCTCTCACCCATTGAATTCTTCTCTTTTATTTTTACCCTAGTTGCAGGTACGTTTATCCTCGTCTGGTTTGGGGAGCTCATTTCCGAGTTCGGTTTAGGTAATGGAGTGTCTCTTCTCATATTCGTCGGTATCGTGGGTAGACTGCCAGTACTATTGGGAAAAACGGCACTCACCATAAATCAAGAACTTTTTTTTAACATAGGTACATTCGCTGTTTTATCGGTTTTAGTTATTGCGACGGTTGTCTTTGTAAATCAAGCCATTCGAAGGATACCAGTATATTATGCCAAGCGTATCAAGGGGAATAAGGTGTATCAAGGCGCCACAAATTATCTGCCTTTGAAACTCAATCAAGCCGGGGTTATCCCCATCATCTTTGCGGTTTCATTTGTGCTTATGCCTCAATTAATCGGTAACTTTCTTAGATATGTAAAAAATCCAGCTGTTGCGGGTATAGCCACCTTTTTAGCTAATGCATTCAACCCCTCAGGGTTTTTTTACAACCTCTTTTACTTTATTTTGGTTGTAGCTTTCACTTTTTTTTATACTGTTGTCGTTTTTAATCCGCAAAAAATCGCTGATGAAATACAAAAGAATGGAGGGTTCATACCAGGGATCAGGCCAGGTCTTGCCACCAAGCAGTTTTTAGAAAAAATTGTATATAAAATAACCAGTGTGGGAGCTTTGTTTCTTGGTGTCATAGCCGTATTACCCGCGCTGGTTTCAAAATTAACAGGTATGAATGAGTTGGTCATTGGGGGAACGGGCATCCTGATCGTCGTTTCCGTCATTCTTGAAACATTCAAAACAATAGAAGCACAACTTATCATGAAAAGTTATGACAAGTTTGCAAAGTAAATTTATTATCATTTTATCTTTTAAATATGGCAAAGAAAGGATCGCGCGTATTAATCGGACTCATTTGCGAGATTTGTAATAAGCAGAATTATGTGGTGGAAAAAAATAAAGTGAATACACCCACTGCAATCAAGCTGAAAAAATACTGCAACAAATGTAGAAAACATACGGCACACAAAGAAACAAAAAAACTAGATTAATAGTTATTTTTTTCTCATGAAACTTGTATTAATTGGTATCCAAGGTTCAGGTAAATCGACTCAGGGAAACATGCTGTCTCATTTGTTTCAGATTCCTTACCTGTCAACAGGACATATTTTTCGAGAGATAGCAAAAGAGAAGACATCACTGGGTCGCTATATGAAGGAAACTATTAATGCAGGGATTTTAGTTCCCGACGATAAAACAATTGAGATTGTAAATACCTACTTGTCCCGTCCCGAGTATTCTCGAGGGTATATATTGGACGGTTTTCCCCGTACTCTCAAACAAGCACATGAGTTTTCAAACAACGTTGATAAAGTTATCTATCTAAAAATTCCTGACAAAGAAGCTCTATGGCGTCTGATGAATAGGCATCAAGAACGGGCTGATGAAACACTCCCTGCATTAAAAAAAAGAATTGAGTTATTTCATAAATTTACCGAACCGGTGATTGAGTATTATGAACAGCAGGGAAAACTTATTGAACTTGATGGGACAAAGGCAATCAACCACGTAAATAAGGAAATCCTTGAAAATCTGGGGAAGCAACTGGTTAAAAATCAATTGAAAGAATGGAAGCAAAATAAAAAAGCGATCATTGCCCTTGTTGGTTTACCTGGTGCGGGTAAAAGTGGAGCCGCGGCTTTTTTTACCAAAAAGGGATTGCCGGTTATTTCATTTGGGAAGATAGTCAATGACTATATTGACAAACATAAACTAGGTCACACAGAGGCAGTTCATAAAAAGGTCCGCGAGGAGTTGAGAGAGAAATATGGAAAAGAAGCGCTTGCGGTTTTGAATAAAGATAAGATTAGCGAGTTACTGAAGACAAAAAATATCATTGTCATTGACGGAATGCGTTCGTGGGAAGAATATCTTTATTTAAGGAAAGAACTGAAGAAAATACGCGTTTATATCTTGGCGCTCTATGCCAATAAGCAACTGCGTTATGAACGGTCTTCCAAGCGTGCATACCGAGCTGATCTTTATGGTGAAGAGAGAGATATTAATGAACTTATCGGTACTAACATGGGTCCCACCATTGCTTTTTCGGATTTTCTGGTAAAAAATAATTTTTCAATGAAAGATTTTCATGATAAGTTGGAAGAAGTATACCGACAGGTATATTTTTCTTGATTGAAAGACGGCCCCATGATACATTACAAAGATGCGACGGAGATTCAGATTATGAAGGAGGGTGGCACCAAGTTGCGCGAGGCGGTAAGACTCCTTGTTCCTACCGTTAGGCCGGGACAGACCACACAGGAAATAGATAAAAAGGCACAAGAACTTATTTTGTCTCAAGGAGCCGAAATATCATTTAACAGAGTTAAAGGATATTCATGGACAACTTGTCTGCCGATAAACGAGCAAGTGGTTCATACCCCACCGGGAAAGAGAATATTAAAAGAAGGCGATGTGTTGACCATAGATATTGGGGCGTACTATCGGGGATTTCATACCGATTATGCCACGACATTTATCGTCGGAACGTCAAAGGATGCAAAGACGGACAAGTTTCTCAGAGTAGGTAAAGAAACCCTTGATAGAGCCATACTACAAGCGAAAGTTGGTAATTACTTAGGCAATATATCGGAAGTAATTGAGGATGGGATCTATTCAAACGGATACCATATTATTGAGCAATTAACCGGTCATGGCGTAGGGCACGAGCTTCATGAGGATCCGTTTGTACAGGGTTATTTAGACAAAAATTTGAATGAAACTTTGAAAATACGGGCGGGTTTAGTCTTGGCAATTGAAGTTATCTATTCAATGGGAACAGAACATATTGCAAATGAAAAAGGTAACAATTGGTCGATTGTGACAGCTGATGAAAGCCTTTCAGCATGCTTTGAACACACGGTTGCAATTACGGATAAAAATACGTTTATTTTAACGTAATTTTGTGGTACAATTATATCTTTATGAAAGATAACGTTCTTGTGGTGGAGGGCGAAGTAGTTGAGAATTTGCCAAACACCCTTTTCCGAGTTAAGCTCCTTAACTCTGAAAAAGTGATTCTGTGTTATCTTTCAGGAAAAATGAGAAAGAACTATATCAAAATACTTCCCGGAGACAAGGTGAGGGCGGAAGTGACTGCCTACGATGTTAATCGAGGACGGATAGTTTACCGAATGTAATATCATGAATATTCAATCGTCAATAAAAAAAATTTGTCCGAAGTGTAAGATGGTTAAACGCAAAGGGATGCTGTATGTAATCTGTGATAACCCACGACATAAACAGAGACAAGGGTAATTTATTATTTTTTTTAGATTTTATGGTGAGAATAATGGGTTTGGTAATTCCGGACAATAAGAGGATTGAGTATGCTCTGACTCTCATCTATGGAATAGGGTGGATGACATCGGGTAAAATATGCGATGCGTCGGGTGTTGACCGTCATAAAAAACTGTCTGAGCTCAAGGAAGAGGATATCCGAAAAATCGTCACTATTATTGAAAAAAACTATAAAGTCGAAGGTGATCTGCGAGAAGAAGTTACGGGTAATGTGAAGCGGTTGAAAGAAATCGGATCCTATCGTGGCTCCCGGCACACGAGAGGATTACCGGCTCGAGGACAGAGGACCAAATCAAATTCACGTACCAAGAAAGGAAAACGAAAGACAGTTGGAGCATTAAAGAAAGAGGTATGGGCAAAGATGGAACAGCAAAAAACGCAGACAGCAGTTGAGACTAAAACTGCCGCAAAAAGTGCAAAATAAAACATTATGAAAACAAGTAAAAAACAAAACAATCGGATAGTTGAGAGTGGCAAAATTTATGTTACGGCTACTTTCAATAACACATTAGTCACCGTATCGGATGAGGCAGGTAAAACGTTGGTTGTGGGATCAAGCGGTATGCACGGATTTGCAGGTACAAGGAAATCAACTCCCTATGCCGCAACTGTTACGACTGAATCAGCGCTAAAAAAAGCCATGTTAGATCACGGCATGAGAAAGGCAGTTATTTTTGTCAAAGGAATAGGCCCGGGGCGGGAGGCATCACTTCGCGCGATAAAGGGATCAAACCTTGAAATTGACGTTATTATTGACATCACCCCCGTTCCTCATAATGGGGTGAGACCACCGAAGATTAGACGAGTATAATTTACCATTTTTTGTTAAGCTTTTATGCGACACATTGGACCAAAAAATAGGATTGCAAGGCGGGAAGCGATGGATCTCGGGCTTAAAACCCCCGGTTCAAAGTCTCATGCAAATCTTCTCAAGAAAATCAATATTCCGCCCGGCCAGCACGGCACAGGAGGGCGTATTAAGAAAGTATCTGAACGGGGAAAACAACTTCGCGAAACTCAAAAACTAAAATACATCTTCGGACTATCCTCAAAACAGTTGAAGAAATATTTCAAGATGGCAGTCAAAAAGACAGGAAACACGGGTCTTTTCATGTGTCAGTTTCTTGAGAGCCGTCTGGACAATGTTGTGTATCGATTAGGGTTTGCTCCAACCCGGGCCTCAGCACGCCAATTGGTTTGCCATCAACATGTAAATGTAAACGATAAATTAGTAAATATTGCCTCTTTACAGCTTCGACCTAATGACATAGTTTCATTTGCTAAAGCAGAATCTCAGAAAATTCCTGCAATTGAAAAAGCACTTGAGAATAAGGATGCAATTGCACCTGTTTGGCTTGAACGAAAAGGGGCGGTTGGAAAATTAACAGGAGTGCCTGGGGCAGAACTCATCGAAAAGCAAATCATTTTAAGATTAGTAATTGAATATTTTTCACGCTGATTCGTTTTTATTATTTTATTATTTTATTTTTATGCTCATTCCAAATTTTACTACTAAAAAATTAGCCATCTCAACCGATCGCGACCAATTTACTTTTGAGCCATTGGCTCCAAGCTTTGGTCAGACTTTTGGAAATGCCCTCCGAAGGACTCTTCTTTCCTCTTTGAAAGGTTCTGCCATCGTGGGTGTCAAGATTGATGATGTTCCTCATCTCTTCAGCTCTTTAAAAGGAGTGAAGGAAACAGCCCTTGAGATAGTATTAAACCTAAAACAGCTTAAATTCAAAGTGTCTGGAGAAGGAACTTTCAAAATTCAGCTTTCTAAAAAAGGCATAGGGAAAGTATATGCTAAAGATATAGAAGGGGAATGTGAAGTAGTTGACAAAGAGGTATATATTGCCGAGATAACAGATGCAAAGGGAAAGCTTGAGATTGAAGCACTCGTTGAAGATGGATATGGTTATGTATTAGCTGATGAACAACTGACAAAAGAATTTGGGTATATTTCAGTTGATTCATCATTTTCTCCCGTCCGAAAGGTTAATTTTAAACTCGAAGGTGCCCGTGTCGGACGCAAAACAAATTTTGATAGACTTATTTTAGATGTTTGGACTGATGGAAGTATCACTCCTGAGGAGGCACTAAAGCAGTCTGCAAAGATTTTATCGGATCAATTCAACCACATTTTGGCCGTTCAGGACGCTGCAAAGGAAGGCACACCCAATGAGGCAAGAAATGCCGACGGGAGCGTTGAAATAGATAAAAAATTCTTTGACCTCATTATCGATGAATTAAATCTGCCATCCCGCGTTGTCAATGCACTGCTTAGGGAAAATATCGAAACCGTTGCCGACCTCATCAAAATTGGCGAGGAAAAGCTGGTTGCATTTAAAGGACTTGGAAAAAAATCAATTGAACTCATCAAGGATGAGTTGAAAAAATTAGGGGTTAAGTGGAGTTAATGATATGAAAAACAGAGGTCATAAAATAAAATTTAGGGGAGGAAAAGATGCGAACAAGATGCTTATGCGCAAGCTTGCCTCTAATTTTTTGTTGAGCGGGAAAATGAGCACCACAAAACAAAAAGCCAAAGCGGCTCAATCCATTGTTGAGAAACTGGTAACCAAAGCAAAGACACACACTGAGGCGGATCAGAATTTTATTCTGAGAAATATTACGGCCCAGTCCACGATGAAAATTCTCATCACCGAGATTGCCCCGCAGTTATCACAAGCAAAAAACGGATATACCAAAATAGTGAATCTGGGAGCCAGACAGACGGATGGGGCCGAGAAGGCACGCCTAGAGTGGGCTTATCCGGTCGTGTCAGCAGTTGTAAAAGCAAAAATAAAAAAAGTTAAACAAGTGAAGACGGAAGTTATTGAAAAGACAGAGGTAAAAGCCTAATATTCCCTATGAAAGAATTAACAAAAAGCACTAAACCGGTTTCCCAGACAGCAATTGTTCGCGCATGGCACCTTGTTGACGTCAAAGGTAAAATTGTGGGAAGAGTTGCTCCGCAAATCGTGTCACTTCTTCAGGGAAAAGGCAAAGTAAACTTTGTTTCTTATCTTGACAGCGGTGACAACGTAGTGGTGATCAATGCTTCACTTGTGAAGTTCTCAGGTCACAAGATGCTGGAGAAAGTATACTCAAATTATTCAGGTTATCCAGACGGATTGAAAAAAATAACTGCGGGGGAGCTCCTCAGAAGAAATCCGTGCCGCATTATAAAAGAGGCGGTTTCCGGTATGCTTCCTAAAAACAAGTTGAGGGACCGAAGGCTTGCACGATTATTTGTATTTCCAACAGAAAAACACTCATATCAACACAAATTAAAGAAAAGTGATTAAAAATTGAAATCATGTTATGGTAAAAAAAACGAAAGACATACACTATTATGAAGCGGTTGGCCGCAGACGTGAGTCTGTTGCACGGGTCAGGCTTTATATTGTGGGGAAAGACAAAACAGCCCTCGTGTCCGGAGTTAAAATGAAAGCCGGCGAGATGGTTGTGAACAAGAAACCAATTCAGGTGGTTTTTCCCTCCCTTCGTGAAAAGATCCTCTATATATCTCCATTCAAAATAACCCAAACCGAGGAACGCTTTGTCGTTTCAGTGCTCGTACGAGGTGGGGGTAAGAACGGTCAAATTGACGCAGTAGTCCACGGCTTAGCGCGTGCTATAGAAAAAACAGATAAAGATGCCATGAGGCCACTTTTAAAGAAAGCCGGTTTACTTACTCGTGACTCCCGCACACGCCAGCGAAGACATGTTGGTACGGGCGGAAAATCAAGACGTGTCAAACAGTCTCCGAAGCGTTAACGCTCTTCCTATACTATAATAGTAAGTATGAAAGATCTGTCTGTGATCATTCCCTCTTACAACACCAAAGATATGACGGTCAAGTGTGTATCCTTATTGGCCGCGTGTCTTGGTAATACCTCTCTTTCCTGGGAAATTATAGTGGTTGATAATGGGTCGGGAGATGGAACCCAAAGAGAAATTTCTCGCCCAAAGGGCGATCGACCTTTGGTCGAAAATCTCAAAATTATTCAAAATTCAAAAAATGTGGGGTTTGGGAAGGCGAATAATCAGGGACTTAAAGTGGCTTCAGGCGAATATGTATTGTTTTTAAACTCTGATGTTTTTGTGAATGAAAAGTTGGATTTTGCTGATCTATTAAATTATTTTAAAAAGCGTGAAAAAGTTGGAGTGATCACCGTCCGTGTGAATCTTCCCAATGGATCCATTGACCCAGCGTCTCATCGTGGATTTCCCACTCTATGGCGCTCATTTTGCTATTTCTTGGGGTTGGAAAAAATATTTGCACGCATTCCTCTTTTGAATCAAATATTTGGAGGATATCACCTCATTCATTTAGACATGAACAAAGTTCATGAAATTGATTCCCCCACAGGGGCATTTTATCTTACTACCCGCGATGTATTAAACCGTGTGAAGGGATTTGATGAAGATTTTTTTATGTACGGGGAGGATTTGGATCTTTCCTTCAGAATAAAAAAAGAGGGGTATAAGATCCTGTATGTTCCTCAGTATAGTGTAGTCCATCACAAGGGCCAAAGCGGGATACAAAATAAGAGCAATGACCTCATACGGAGGAAAATCAGAAAGTATTTTTATGAGGCGATGACCATCTTTTATAAAAAGCATTATTCTCATAAGTACCCATATCTCCTTAACCGTTTTGTCTATTTCTTAATAGACACAAAGATAAAGCTCATATGAAAAAAGTCGGTATAGATGCAAGACTCTATTCTCAAACAGGGGTAGGCACCTACCTGAGAAATTTTATCCATGAGCTTTCAGTACATCCTCCCAAAGACATCACTTTTTATATATATGTACTCCCAACCGATGAGGAAAAATTATTCCCGTTACCCTCAAACTTTATCATACGAAAGGCCCCGTATTTATGGCATTCTTTTTCGGAACAATGTGCATTCTTAAAAATCCTCAATGATGACCATCTTGACCTCATGCACTTTACTTATTTCGGATATCCGGTATTTTATAGAAGGAAATTTATTGCAACGGTCCACGACCTTACCCCTCTATTATTTAAAACAGGAAAAGCATCGACAAAAAATCCCCTTATCTATGGCATAAAACACTTTTTCTTCAAGCACATCCTACGTTCTCAAATTGAAAACGCCGTATCAATCATTACTCCAACAAAGACGGTCAAAAATCAAATCATTCAAGTATATGGATCTCATTTAAAAGATAAAATAATTCCTCTCCACGAAGGAATTGGGTATGAACTTGCGCAAACCAAAGAAAACGAATCTCTTAAGTTCCGTTATCAAAAACCTTTTTTTATCTATGTTGGCAATTTTTATCCGCATAAAAACATAAAAAGACTTGTCGAAGCTTTTACCGGTGTTATGACGTGGCACCAACTCATCCTCATCGGCCCTCGAGATTATTTTGCGACTTCAATATTGCAATATATCAGGCAATGCAACATAGAGGCCCGCATTATCATCGTCGATAACGCAACGACACCGGATCTCGTTTTCTTTTATAAACATGCTCAAGCTCTTATTCATCCCTCCCTGTCTGAGGGGTTTGGGCTACCCATCATTGAAGCCGCCTATTTTAATCTTCCTATCATTGCCTCCAACATTCCCGTTTTTCAAGAACTCCTCAAGGGTCGATACGTCTCATTTAATCCCCATGATACCACGGACATTCAAAATAAAATTGCAAACTTCATTTCCCATCCACTCAATGCAGATTATGGATCAATATTAGCTCAATATTCATTCAAGATCATGGCGCAACAAACACTGTCTCTCTATCATGACGCCTTGGAATCAAAAGAAAAGATATGAAGACTGCAATTGTTTACGATTGGATTGACCGGTGGGGAGGAGTTGAGCGGCTTTTGTTGGAACTCCACAACTTGTTTCCTGATGCTGATTTTTTCACCTCGGCAGTCGATCTCCAAAAAGCACCCTGGGCAAAACAGCTTTCCATCAAAACTTCATTTCTCCAACACCTTCCCAATTTTATTAAAAAAAGCAGAATTGCGTCGCTCCTTTTTTATCCTTTTGCGTTTGAATCGTTATCCTTTGACCAATATGACCTGGTGATTTCGGTCACCTCATCTTTTGCAAAATCCATCATTACCAAGCCGCAAACAAAACACATCTGTATCCTTCTCACCCCAAGCAGATATCTTCTTTTATATCCCCACCCTTTTGAAAAAAGTATCTTTTCTTTTCTTCTCCGCCCCTATCTTTCCTTTATGCGCCGATGGGATAAAATCGCCGCACAAAGACCGGATCACATCGTCGCAATATCTCATGAAGTGGCAAAACGATGCAAAACATATTATCACCGTGAGAGCACGGTCATATATCCGCCTTTTGATGTGAATCACTGGATGAGTTTGAAGAATTCTTTAAATTCTCAATCACGGTTATTACCCAAGGGGTGGGATAATTATTATCTGGTAATTTCAAGACTCGAACCTTACAAAAAAGTTAATTTAGTTATTGATGCGTTTAACCAATTACCTCAAAGTAAATTAGTGATTGTGGGAAAAGGATCTCTTTTAGCCGGCTATAAAAGTTTTTCCCGGGAAAATGTTATCTTTCTCCAGGATTTGGATGATTCTCAACTTGCGTCTCTATATGCTAACGCAAAAGCCCTCATCATGATGCAGGAGGAAGATTTCGGATATACCGCACTTGAAGCGTTGATTTTCGGATGTCCAGTACTTGCCTATGGAAAGGGGGGTGTACTTGAGACGGTAATTGAGGGAAAAACGGGTATTTTTTTCACTCATCAGACATCAGACGTTCTCGTGGCTACGCTTGAAAGATTTGATAAAATATCATACAATTTTAGACGCAACATGCAGATCTTAGGCTACAATCAAGCTAAGAGATTTGGAAAAGAAGAATTTGTTACAAAGTTAAAACAAATAATATGAAAGCAATTATTTTTGCAGGAGGAACCGGTACACGACTTTGGCCCTTATCAAGGAAAAAATCCCCCAAACAGTTTGAAAAACTGGTGGGTGATAAATCTACTTTACAGCTTGCGGTTGAGCGTCTTTCACCCGATTTTTCGCCTCAGGATATATATATATCAACCAATATTCTTTATATCGATACCATACGCAAACAACTTCCCCAGATTCCTGAAGAAAATAATTTTCTTGAGCCCGAAAAGAAAGACGTCGCCCCCGCCATTGCCCTCGTGATGGGGACGTTATACCGAACATTTCCTCACGAGCCCATTGCCATATTGTGGAGCGACCATCTGGTCAAAAAAGTATCGCTTTTCAAAAAAATACTGGGAGTCGCAGGGGAATTTATTCGAAAGAATCCGGATAACATCATTTTTATTGCGCATAAACCCCGGTATGAAAGTACCAACCTGGGATATATTCACACCGGTAAAGTGGCCCACACATTTCATGGACTCGACATTTTGTCGTTTGAGGGATTTAAGTACCGACCAGACGCGGCAACTGCCAAAAAATTCTTTAAAGCGGGAAATTATGCGTGGAATTTGGGATATTTTGTAACCAGTCCGGCATTTATCTATGAATCCTTCAAGCGCCTAGTCCCTAACGTATATAAAAATACGGAAAAAATACTATCCCATCTAGGGAAAAAAGATTATGCTTCTGTATTGAAAAAGCAGTACGGACGAGTTGAAAGTATTAATTTTGACAATGCCATACTGGAGAATCTGGATAAAAAAAACGCATTGGTCATCGTGGAAGACATCGGGTGGAGTGATATAGGAGCTTGGGAAGCATTAAAGGAGGCACTTGAACAGTATCCCTATGAGAATATCATCCGGGGGAGAGCCTATCTTGAGCACGTCCGCGACTCCCTTATTTATAACTATGACGAAAAAAAACTCATAGTAGGTATAGACCTTGATGAACATATTATCGTCAATACCCATGATGTGATTTTAATCGCAAAGAAGTCATCTGTTTCTAAGATAAAGACCCTCGTTGAAAATTTTGAAGGGACTGAGAACGAAGATCTTATCTGATATCATGTACAAGACATATTTTAAAAGGGCATTCGACATCCTCACCTCATCCGTCCTTCTTGTTTTCTTTTTACCCGTATGTCTGGTGGTGGCTGTCTCCATAAAGCTTGATTCATCTGGTCCCGTATTTGCCGATGTTCCTGAACGGGTTGGCCAAAAGGGGAGAAAGTTTAAAATGTATAAGTTTAGATCGATGATCCAAAACGCACATCTTCTCCTTCGCACGGACCGCCGCTTTAAAGAACTGTATGAGGAATATAAAAAAGGAAGTTACAAACTTAAAAATGACCCCCGCATCACCCGTGTTGGCAAATTTATTCGAAAACACTCACTTGATGAGATACCCCAACTTCTCAATGTGCTCCGGGGAGAGATGAGTCTGGTCGGGCCACGGGCATACTATCCTGATGAGCTCGAAAATCAACAGAAAGAACATCCCAATACAAAGAAGTATGTTTCCGACGCCTTATCCGTCAAACCCGGCATTACCGGTTTGTGGCAAGTGACAGGCCGGTCTGAAATCAATTTTGATAAACGCATTGCAATAGATGCCCGATACGTGCATAATATATCTTTAGGGGAGGATTTCAAAATAATATTACAAACTCCCCTCGTTATGATTACCGGGCGCGGGGCTATATGAAAAAATCCATACTTTTATTTTTTTTCCTCTTTATCATTGCCGTTGCAGGTGCTCTTTATTTTGTTGCATATATTCCTGCCATGAAAATAAAGGCAAAAGGAAACGCTGTGCTGAGTGCGGCCCGTGATATGAAACAGGTATTTTCTAAAAATGACATAGACCTTCTTAACTCTAAGATGAAGGGTTTTGTCCAAACCTATACCGAATTTGAAAATGAATCAAAGACGGTCTATTGGGCCTCATTTATTCCCTATGTGGCAGATTTTAAAAGAGGAGTGGAGGCGGGGAGCTACGTCATCAAAGCCGGACAGGACGCGATTGCGGCCATCACTCCTTATGCCGACCTGATCGGTTTTAAAAAAGGGCAAAGTTCATTTGTCGAAAAATCAACCGAAGGGAGGCTTCAGACTGCTATTTTAACACTGGATAAGGTACTGGGAAAAATCGATTCAATTTCGGACAATATTAAAATTGCGGGGGAGAAAATAGATCAGATTGATCCTCACCGCTATCCGGAAAAAATCGGTAAAACTGAAATAAGAAGCAAAATCACTAACATAAAGGACCAGTTTACCGGCATGGCATCGTTATTTGTTGATGCGAAGCCCTTATTAAAAAATATTCCCACCATCTTTGGAGCAAAAAAAGAAAAAACATACCTTCTTCTATTTCAAAATGATAAAGAGAGAAGGGCAACGGGAGGTTTTTTAACCGCCTTCGCTGTATTTAAAATGAGAAACGGAAAAATAACCATAGACCGGTCTGATGATATTTACGCGCTTGACGCAACCATCAATGACCGTCCCAAAGTCCCTTCAGAAATATTAACCTACCACAAAGGAGTGAACACTTTCTGGATCAGGGACAGTAATCTATCACCCGACCTGGTGAAATCAGTTGAGATATTCAACAGTCTCTACAAGAAGAGCGGCGCTCGGGTGAACTATGACGGCATTATTTTCCTTGACTCAAAAATCCTAGTTGACATGTTGACGATCTTTGGTGACACCCAGGCATATGGAGTTAATTTTTCGGCCGAAATAAATAAAAACTGCAACTGTCCTCAAGTTCTTTGGAAGCTCTTCAACATTGTGGGGGAAGAGGTGGGTTATCAAAAAGAAAACAGAAAAGGAATCCTGGGAAGTTTGATGTATGAGCTGTTCTATAAAGCCATCGGCTTTTCCCCTTCAAAGTATTGGGGGACCTTGGTCCAAATGATGTTCCGGAATCTTGAGGAAAAACACATCCTTCTCTATTTTACCGACTCAGAAATTCAGCAATCCATTGAAAAACTCAATTTTGCAGGACGAATCCGTGAATATAATGGCGACTTTCTCCATGTAAATAACGTCAATTTTGCCGGAGCAAAATCCAATCTTTTTGTGACAGAGACAATTACTTCCCACGCAACTGATGAAAATGGCAAACTGAAAAGAGAGGTTACCGTCGAATATAAAAATCCGGCTCCCGCTTCAAACTGCAACAGGAACCAAGAGCGGATTCTGTGCCTGAATGCAATCCTCCGCAACTGGGTGAGAATCTATGTTCCGGCAGGTTCTAAACTTATCGAGTTTAAAGGTTCAACCAAACCGGTAAAAACGTATGACGAGCTGGGAAAGACCGTATTTGAAGGGTTTCTTGAAGTGCCAACCGAAGGTCTTGCCAAGATTATTGTAAGTTATACTCTCCCTGATAAAATCCAGTCGCAAAATTACAAGCTGTATGTACAAAAGCAACCAGGGGTGATCAGTCAAAAACTCAAAGTTGACCTGAACGGCAAAGTGTTGTTTAATGGCGATCAAGTAAAAGACGTGGAGATAAAGAATTAGCTTTATGCAAAGGCATCTTAAAACTGAGGCGGTGGTGCTCAAGAGGAAGTATCTTCTGAATCGGGATGCCTTCATAACCCTGTTTACCCAAGAGGAGGGGAAGATAACCGCAACCGCAAAAGGGGTGCGGAGCATGGTAAGCCGGCGGATTTCATCGCTCATGACAGGTAATCTCATACGTGTAGTTTTATATCGCAGACTGGATCATTATTATCTTCAGAGTGCGGAAGTCACCTCCCTTTTTTCTCAAATAAAGAAAGATACCCATCTGCAAAAAGAACTTTACTTTTTTTTGTATATTCTTGACCAACTTCTTCCCGAGAGGGCGCGGGAAGATGTAGTCTATACATTATTAAAAAAATTTCTCATTGAGCTTTCCAAAAATAACTTTTCCCGCGTCAGGACAGCTTATTATTGCAATAAACTCCTGGAGCTTTTCGGGTATAGCTCCCAATCCGAGAGCATATCCGAGGTGGTACAACGGATTGAGGAGATAACGGGTAAAAAAATCCCCCCGTTTATTATATAATTGAAGTATGGATGATATTATTGCGTTATGTAAAAGAAGGGGTTTTTTGTACCCTTCCTCAGACATATATGGAGGGCTTGCAAACTCCTGGGATTTTGGTCACTATGGAACATTACTGAAGAATAATATTCGGGATTCATGGTGGCGCACCTTTGTCCTATCACGGTCTGATATGGTGGGCTTGGACGCCAGTATTTTCTTAAATCCCCAGGTTTGGGAAGCCTCAGGACATGTATCAGGATTTACGGATTCTTTGGTTGACTGTCGAAACTGCAAATTCAGGACTCGGGCTGACCATCTTATTGAAGACCGCGTAAAAGGCATAAAAGTTGAAGGGTTACCCGTTGAAAAATTGACCGAAATAATCCGAGAGCATAAACTGAAATGTCCCAAGTGCGGGAAAGATGATCTTACCGAAGTTAGAAAATTCAACCTCCTTTTTGAGACGAAGATGGGTATCGTTGAAGACGCAAAATCTACTCTCTATTTGCGGGGAGAGATTGCCCAGGGGATCTTTCTTAATTTTAAAAATGTTTTGAATTCTTTACGTGTCAAAGTCCCTTTTGGTATAGCACAACAAGGAAAAGCATTCAGGAATGAGATTACCCTGGGACGTTCAGTCTTTCGCACCATGGAATTTGACCTCATGGAGTTTGAGTATTTTGTCCATCCCTCAATATGGGAGGAGGCTTATGCCTATTGGAAAGAGAAAATGTGGGATTGGGCCCTGTCACTGGGCATAACTCTTTCCAAACTGCGATGGCGGGAGCATGAGGAGTTTGAACGTTCTCACTACTCGAAGAAAACGATGGATATTGAGTATCAATTTCCCTTCGGCTGGAAAGAAATGTTCGGGTTGGCCTATCGGACTGATTTTGACCTCAAAAACCACATGAAACATTCGGGAAAAGATTTGCAATATCTTGATGCAAAAACAGGGGAAAAGTATATCCCGCATGTCATTGAACCCACGTTTGGACTTTCTCGAATGGTAGGTATTATTCTTGAGGATGCCTATACGGTTGAAAAGGTAAAAGATGCAGAACGGGTGTATTTAAAGCTAGACCCCAAGATTGCACCTATTAAAGTTGCAGTGTTTCCTCTTCAAAAAGACGAGAAACTAGTCAAATTAGCCGAAGATTTATTTCATTCGCTCAAGAAAGATATGACCGCAGAATATGACAATGCAGGGAATATAGGTAAAATGTATCGACGGCAGGATGAGATTGGGACACCATTTTGTGTCACCGTGGACTATCAGTCGCTTGAAGATCAGATGGTAACCGTGCGTGAACGTGACTCAATGAGGCAGGAGAGGGTCCACCTTGACAGAATATCCGCATTTATGAAGGAAAAGTTATCAATTTAATTTTTTTATATGCATTTACTAACTTCGAAAAAAACCCTGTTGATTGGCGGTGCGGTTGTATTGATAGTGGGTGTGGCATCTTATTATTTCTTTATGCCGAAGAACGGCCAGAATGAAAACGCACCGAAAAAAAACAATGTTTTGAACCAAGGTGAAAATGTAGCACCAACGGTCGATTCGTCAGTCAAAGTTCAACTTACATCGGGAGTCGGTAAAAAAGACGCCGAATTAAAAGTCGAAGAAGTACCCGCGGGCACGCAGACGGTTGAATATGAATTGTCCTACCAAGAAAAACAAAAAGGCCTTCAAGGCGTTTTGGGTACGGTCACATTGGGCGAAAACCAAAAAGATTTTAATAAGCAGATTACTCTCGGAACTTGTTCTTCGGGAAGATGTGTATATCATGAGGTGGTGGGGAAGATAAAGGCAACATTGAAATTTAGCGGTTCATATGGGGACAAAATATTTGAAAAAGAATATGAAATGTAGGCCCGGATGATATATACTTACTTGAAGAGTTTAATTTTCAATTTGAAATTTAAAATTTGA
>CAYITZ010000015.1:0-22893 GCA_964366485.1 uncultured Gammaproteobacteria bacterium | reverse complement strand
GCCACAAGAAGTGCTGTCCTACCAGCTTATTGTGAAAGAAAAATTTCAGAAATGAAGATGTTGGAGTTTATTGAATGTTTCACCCTTGAAGGGTCCTAACTTTTAAAAGTGCTTTAGTTAAACAAATGACTACCTTTCAAAAATTAATTAGTTTATCTGTGCTAATTGCTTCTTTATCATTAGCTTATTACCTTGTAGTCTTTCTTCCAGATAAAGAAAGGCAGAAACAAGTAAGAGTAGAAAATCAAATTAAACTCCGTGATCAATGTATTAATTCTTCTGAATTAAGATATAGGCTCGAATGGGCTGTCAAGTGCAAAGAAGAAGGTTTAGATGAACTTTGTACCGGACTTCCTAACAGACTAGCCAAGCCATTAAAACAAAGACTAGAAGAAAAACTTAGTTATTGCTTTAAGCTATACCCAACCAACTAAAAATGACTAATTTAAAAAAATTCTTTTACCAAGATATAAAACTAAACCGCAATTATTTCTATCTCTGGTTATTTTGTATCCTAATTTTCTTCTCCATAGTACTTTCGTCTAATGGGGCTATAAGCGATTTTTGGGGTATTGTTTTACTAATAGTTTTTGTCATTGGCGTAATCTCTTTTCTGGCAATATTTATTTATTTTTTTCAAAAACTACTATTGTTTGTCTCTTCTTTGCTCCAAAGTTTTCAAAGAAAAGTGAATAAGAGAATAATTATTGTTTTTATCTCACTAAGCATTCTTTTATTCCCTTTCTATTGGTTTCAAATAAGACCTTCTCAGATAAAAGCCTCTTGCCAGAAAGAAGCTGATGAATATGAGGAAAAAATTCGTGAGCTCAATTCAGGTAAAAAAGATGGCCGTATACCTTGGAAGACCTTCAAAGATATGCAGCAAGGTATGAAAAATAAGTACTCTTTTTGTCTTCATCGAAGCGGTCTTTAACCTTTTAAAGTCCGTACTTTTGTCTGTCAGCTTCAATTATATACGCAATGCTCGTTCCGTTATTTTGCTTATTTGAATCTAGTGCCTTACGCTCAATTTCAATACCGGCTTTTATACTTTGCAAGGCTTGAATAAAATTCTTCGGCTTTAAGTCCTTTTCCTTCATTATCTTTAATGCAGCATGCTGTAGTAACTGACCTAGTTGAGCGTGCTTGGCGCTAACATCAGCCACACTTTGACCTATCAATTTGGGTAACTCTTGGTTTACTTTTTGTATACTTTTTTGCCTTAAGTCTTGCCATTTTTCCCTAACTCCTCTCTTTTTAACAGCTTGCAAAGAAACACCATACTTCCTTGCTATAGAAGCATAGCTTATTGTCTCATCCTTCAAATAATCCGCTAATGCCTTTGACCAACTAATTTTACTCATAACTGCTACTTATACTATTAACGTCGCATCACTCGCAAAGACATACTGTTTCTGCCCAAAAACCTTATATAACTGAGTCATTTCCTGTATAATTGGTTCGAGGAGCTCATCGTTGAGCACCCCATGTTTTAACTTTTTATCTGTTGCGGGTTTACACTGTAAAGCGATAGTTGACCTTTACAGTGTTCAACTTCCTGTAAATTTATCTGTGAAAATTTACAGGATAAACCCGTCGGTCACCCCAATCTCACTCTTTTAAAACCCAACACCATGCAGAAGATAACATATATCAAATTAGGCGCTTTGGCCTTCCTTATCATTGTGGGCTTTATTGGGTATCAATTTTTCAGTTCCCGACTTAAATCAAAAGAACAAGTTTTGGGTAAAAAAACACAGCTTGAAGAAATACAACCATCACCAATCGGGACTTCTTCTTTTGAAAAAACGTTGAAACAGGCCGTTGAGACAGCACAAAAAAGTGCCAATGAAGCCGCACAAAGTGCGGCCTCTGTAGTTTCAACCGCGGTTGGCAACACCACCACTCGTACCGTTGAGACAGTTAGAGAATATATTTATGACAAGACAGTAGGCAACGCCTTACAACAAATAAATAACCTGCCTACTGCGGAGAAGGAGAAGATTAAGGAGTATATTTGTAAGTAATTTGAAATTTTTAATTTGGAATTTGAAATCAATTCTCAATTTCAAATATTTAAAACATTAAACATTGAATGTTTAAATTTGATTTAAAATTAAAAATTTCAAATTGAAAATTTAAAACGTATCTGTTATCTTTAGTTCACTATGGATATCAAATACCTCGGACATTCCTCATTTCTTATCAAAACAAAAGATACGCGCATTGTCACTGACCCCTATGATTCAAAGATGGTGGGTTTAAAGTTTCCCAAGGTGGAAGCTGACATCGTCACCGTCTCGCACGGCCATAAAGATCACAATCAAACTGAACAGGTAGATGGTGCTCCCAAAGTATTTGACTGGCCCGGACAGTTTGAGACTAAAGGAGTACGGGTTTGGGGCTTCAGGACTTATCATGATAAAAAAGAAGGGGCAGAACGAGGAGAGAATGTCATGTTTAAATTCGAGTCAGAAGGTATTTCCGTCTTGCATTGTGGAGATCTTGGCATGATTCCACCTGACGCATTCTTAGATGAGGTGGGGGATGTAGACGTACTTCTTGTTCCCGTCGGAAACAAATATACTATTTCGCCGGAGGAGGCGGTCGAACTCATCAAAAAAGTCGAACCGGGGATCATTGTCCCCATGCACTATAGTTTTGAAGGATGTGCAATCGAAGGCCTTTTACCCCTCAGTGATTTCCTCAAAAAGATGGGAGTTGAAAATAACGTTCCTCTCGATAAACTGGTTGTGAAAAAAGAAGGATTGGAAGAGGAGATGAAGGTAGTAGTGCTCAAAGTTTAAAATTCTTATGTCAATAGCTTCAGACGCTCTCAAAGTTCCTCCCCAAGATCTGGACGCTGAGAAATCAGTACTCGGCGCCCTTCTTATTGATTCCTCAGCCGTAAATACGGTGGCCGAATTTCTCCGCGAAGAGCATTTTTACCGCCGTGAAAACCAACTCATTTACCGGGCCTGTCTCACTCTTTTTGAAAAACAACAGCCTATTGACGTGGTAACCCTCAAAAGCCAACTTCAACATGAAGGAAATATTGCCGCGGTAGGGGGAGCGTCCTATCTTTCCGACCTCATAAACAGCGTCCCCACTTCAGCCTATGTTGAACATTATGCGGAAATCGTGAAGAATCATTACGTAAAAAGAAAGCTCATCGAATTGGGAAGCCGCACGATTGAAAAAGCCTTTGACGAAAAGGGGGATGTAAAAAAACTCCTAGATAACGCGGAGATGGAGATATTCTCCCTTGCCCAACAGCACGCGCACCGTGATTTTATTGAGCTCAAAGAAATTCTTGCCACCAGTTTTGAACGGTTAGAAGAGTTTATGAAAAACGGGGGAAAGTTGAGAGGTGTCCCGACTTCATTCACCGAGTTAGACAATAAATTAGCGGGTATGCAGGATTCCAATCTTCTTGTACTGGCGGCCCGTCCGGGCATTGGAAAGACCACATTTGCCCTGAATATCGCCTCAAACGTTGCACTCAAGTCAAAGATGGCCGTCGGTTTCTTTTCATTGGAAATGAGCAAAGAAGAACTGGTAGACCGATTACTCGTGGGTCAGGCGGACATTGACGCGTGGCGACTCAAAACAGGAAAACTTTCAGACGACGACTATCGTCGGCTTACCGAGGCGATGGGGGATTTATCTGAGGCCCCCATTTTTATTGATGATACACCCGGGGCATCCATCCTTGAGATGCGCACCAAGGCCCGCAAATTGAAAGTTGAGCATGATATCAAACTTATCATAGTAGATTATTTACAACTTGCAGATGCGGGGCGCCGATTTGACTCTCGGGTTCAGGAGGTTTCATTCGTATCACAGGGTTTAAAGAACTTAGCACGTGAATTGCGGATTCCCGTGATCGCTCTTTCTCAACTCAACCGTGCGGTTGAGGCACGGGGAAGCAAAAAACCCCAACTAGCCGATCTTCGTGAAAGTGGAGCCATTGAGCAGGATGCAGATGTGGTCATGTTTCTTTATTATGAAGATGAGACCGAGGATCTTCTTGACCAGACAAAGCGGATGGTAAAGCTTTACATTGCCAAACATCGCAATGGTCCCACCGGCGAGATGGACCTCATGTTCCGGGGAGACCGCGTCAAATTCTATTCGGTGGAGAAAACAATATAGTGTATAATCATCTAGTTATTAATTAAATTTATATCTATGTCACGGTCAGTAATAAAAACAGCCCATGGGCCCTTCGAAGTTAAGCCTCAAAAGGATTCAGCTTGGATCTGTATGTGCGGGTTATCAAAAAATGATCCGTTTTGCGATGGGTCTCATAAGAAAACTCTGAATGAAAAAGATGATGAAAATGTTTGTTGCGGAGGTAAAGGTGGTTGTTGCCACGAAAAATAAGCTCAAATGTTCAACTTTTATGAGCAGAAGCGATCTTCTTTCTATAGGATAGTTTAACTTTAAGTATCATTTTAGTGATTATACATCCTACAAGCCCCCCAAAGGCCACGTCAAACAGATAATGACACCCCAAATAGATGCGTGAATAGGAGATAAGAAGGGCTACGAAATAGTAAAGACCGGCCCTTTTTTTGTCAAAATATGAAAGTATGGTAGCGGCGGCAAAAGCGGTTGCCGCGTGAGTCGATGGGAAAGAGAAATCCTTAGGGCAGAAATTGGTTGAAATCAGTTGAAATCGGTTGAAATCAGCAAAGACTGGGCGGGAACGCATGAAAATATTTTTCAGAATATTATTTACTAATATATATGTTGAACCGCAACCAAGCAGGAAATAAAAAAGAAATACATGATTGCTCTTTTCTTCAAATAAAATCAACAAGATGATAAGAATGATTCCCCATACTGCAAAGCCCCCGCTCAGTGAGAGGAAGGAGAAAAATGCATTAAGAAAAGGAGATCGCGGAACGAGATTAAATAAGAGAGTCGTCAATTGCGCGTCCAATGCTAATAGATAAGGCATGAAATACATTATATAATTACTCTATGGAAAAAAAAGCTGTCTTATTTGATTTTGACGGGACTATTGCTGACTCTATTCCTTGGATTTTCAAAGAAATAAACAAGCACGCCTCGGAGTACGGTTTTCAACCCATATCTCCTGAGAGGTTTAAGGCACTCAGATCATCTACACTTCCTGAATTGGTCAAACTATGTAATATTTCTCTCTTCAAACTGCCTTTTTTCATTGCCACGATGCGCCGTGAAGTCAAGAAAGACATTGACAAGATGGGGCTTTGCAATGGCATGAGGGAACTTCTATTGGCGTTAAAAAGTAAGGGGTACCGGATGGGAATCGTATCTTCAAGCCCGAAAGAAAACATAGAATCGTTTCTGAATAAATTTGATTTGAATATTTTTGAGTTCATCCACAGCGAGTTGAATATATTTGGGAAATCGGCTGCCATCGAAGGCGTGATGAGGGAGCATAACATGAAAAAGGAGGAGACCATCTATGTGGGCGATGAGATACGGGATATTGAAGCTTGCAAAGCGATTAAACTTGATATTATCTCAGTCACTTGGGGATTTAATAATGAGGAGGGTTTACGCAAACATGGAGCGACTCACATCGTCGATTCGCCGGATGCAATTTTGAAACTACTTGGATAATAATAGGTATTATGGACTCCCCTCAACACTTTTTCTTTCTTTTTTAAACTTCTTATTGGGTAAAAATAGGAGACAAAAGAACTACCGGGAAGATGTTTTTGAATACGAGAAATAACTTTCTCGATAAGCCAGGGAGAGATGTACAGATAAAAGGTAATTTGTTGGTTATAGATTCTGCCAGTCATGCTTTTCCCGCCAGTGCTCGGCCGACTAATAAACTGTCGAGCCTGTGCGCTGTCGGGATCCCTTGCATGACTGCCACCTATAACCAAATCGAAATTTATTTTAAACATATCTCTCCAGATAATTCTTATATTTTTTCTATTCGGGTGAAGAAGCCATTTCATCCATAAAATTCCCATAAGTACCGGATTAATTTCAAGGGCTATAAATTTTGTGGAGAGCTTACGTTTCCAACTTTCATGCGCGGCCTCAAAAACAACTACACCGTCTCCGGCTCCCAAATCAATGATCGTTTGACTATTTTTCAAAGAAAAAGCTTTTAAAATATTTTTCCTATCTTTCATATTGGAGGGAAAGTAGGGAATGGGGGAGAATTGGGGAAAGGAAAAAAGGATGATAATAGCCAGAATAATTGCACAAATAATAAAAATAGGAAACATATTGGTATATAATATATCAATAACATGAAAAAGTATTTGAGCATTCTTACGTTTACGTTTTTTATTCTTCTCTTCCCATCCTTGGTCTCAGCCGAAAAGATAACCGACTTTCATGCACAGATATCTATCCAAAAGGATGGAAAAATTCAGGTTATTGAAAAGATTGTCTATGATTTTGGAAATGTGGGAAAACATGGGATTTATCGTGAGATTCCTACAATAAAATCAAATAAAGATGGAAAAAAATTCCAAATGAATGTCTCCGTTCAGTGGATAGTTGATGAAAATGGAAATACGTATACATACAAAACTTCATGGATTGATGGAGACATCTTGAGGATAAAAATTGGGGATGCAAATACCCTTATAACCGGTGAACATACCTATCTCATTAGCTATAAAGTTGGAGGAGCAATTACTTATTTTTCCGATCATGACGAGCTGTATTGGAATATCACGGGTAATCGATGGGTAGTACCAATTGAAAAGGCAGAGCTTGATGCCGCTTTTGTTACAGAGCCTTCAGAACAGGAGGTAAAAACAACCTGTTATACAGGGAGCAGTGGGAGCACCGAGCAAAACTGTACTGCAACATTTGCTGATGGAAAGATAACTGTAGCAACAACTGAATCTCTCGGAGTAGGGGAGGGGTTAACTGTTGCTGTTTTCTTCCCCATGAATATAGTGGCGCATCTTGAGCCAAAACCGGTAGTTGACTTTTTTGATACTGTTTGGGGGAAAATAGTATTGGGGTTATTGGGAATATTGGGGGTGTTTTGGTATTTAATATTGCCAATTGCAATTCCGATTATATGGTGGATAAAGGGCAGAGATCCCAGAAGTCTCACCGGCGAAGTGCGCGCTTGGTTTGACCCACCCGAAACACAAAAGGGAAGACAGCTTGGGCCTGCCGAGACGGGGACCCTGGTTGATGAAAGCGCCGATACGCGCGACGTGTTTGCGGCTATCATAGATCTTGCGCGGCAGGGTCACTTCATAATCGTGGAAAAGAAAAAAGGCGATTTTTCCTTTGTCCGAAAAGATACGGAATTAGTAAGACTGCAACCCTATGAGCGGGAATTGGTGAATGGCATATTTGAAAATGAAGAAAGAGAAGTGCGGCTGAAAGATCTTGATATGGCAATGACGGTAGAATCAGTGAAGAATAAACTATATAAAAACCTCGTATCTGAAGGATTTTTTGCTCAGAATCCTCAGACTGTTCGAACGGTTTGGATGGTAGTTGCAGGTTTAGCTTTATTCACCGGTAATTTCTTTCTCGCAGTCGTTGCTTTTATTTTCGGTAGAGTTATGCCGCGAAAGACACTTTTTGGAGTTGGTCAGGCTAATGTAGGAAAATCATTAAAGAATTTTTTATCATCTCAGTCCCGGCAACTTGAGTTTCAGGCAAAAGAGCAACTTTTTTTCGAGAAATTACTTCCCTATGCTATTGCCTTTGGTGTGGAAAAAGTGTGGGCGGACCGTTTCAAAGACATCAAGTTAACTTCCCCCGATTGGTACCAAGGTTATGACAATCGGGCTTTTACCGCGGGATATTTATTAAGCAGTATGAACTCATCTTATTCATCTTTCCGCTCAATTGCTACTCCTACTTCCTCCTCATCCGGATTTTCTTCAGGATTCTCCGGGGGGTCATCCGGCGGCGGAGGTGGAGGCGGCGGGGGAGGGAGTTGGTAGAGTGGGCGAAGAGGGAGTCGAACCCTCACGAAGTTGCCTTCATAGGTTTTTGAGACCTACGCGTCTGCCATTCCGCCACTCGCCCAATTCTAAATCAACCCTCAATTATATCAAATTTGACGGTCTTTCATCTTTTATAATCACATCAGGTCCTGCTCGATCTTGCTTCCTATTACTCCCTGTTGATTAAAATATTTTGCCGTTTTTTGTTTGGAGTATGGGATTTCGGCGGGGGAAGAGAGTGTTTCAAATGAGAGTGCACAGACTCTCATACCTGGATATAAAGCGACCGGAATCTGAGCAAGGTTTGAAAGTTCAAGCACTATCCGTCCTTTCATACCAGGGTGGATGAGAGCGGCGGTTGAGTGGACGATGATACCGAGACGGCCTATGGATGAGCGTCCTTCAAGCCGTCCCGCAATATCATCAGGCAATTCGACCCATTCCACAGTTGACGCGAGGGCAAATTTACCTGGTTGTAAAATAAAAGGTTTATCTCCTTTAATTATAATTTTTTCAGTCGCCTCGACGATACTCTGCATATTTTTTATATCAAAAAAAGGAATTTGAGTATGTTCAAAGACTTCAAATTCATTATGGAGCCGGAGATCTATTGAGCATGCTGAAAGTGCCTCCTCAAAACGAGGTAGGGGCTTGATAACGATATGTTTCTCCGAGAGAGCTTTTTTAATATCGCGGTCAGAGAGGATCATACGACCATTATAAACTATTTGTGTTCTATTCTCAAACAAGAGAGGCTAAATACATATTGAATATTATTTTTTATTCTCTATAATGTAACATTAAGGATTAATTATGGATTACCAATACTTTATTTTATAAATATTTTGCCCTCGCAATGGCGGGGGATTTTTTTTACCTTATGAATAATTTGAAAGGTTCAGATCTATATACCCTTGATCAAATTGATCAAGAAAATATTATGGCATTTTTTAGGCAGGCTGAAAAGATGAGGAAAGCTTCCCCAGCAAGTCTCTTAAAGACTTTGCATGGTAAAATAGCCGCTCTCCTTTTTTATGAACCTTCATCTCGTACTTTTTCATCTTTTTCTTCGGCGATGAAGCGACTAGGTGGTCAGACAGTTGAATATCAAAACCCTCTTCAAACATCATCTGCGGTTAAGGGAGAGACAATTGAAGATACCGCACATGTTTTTTCAAATTATGTTGACGCCCTTATTGTACGTCATGCAGAGGTAGGTACCGTGAAGAGAATGGCAGATTGTGTAACGATACCAGTTATCAACGCGGGCGATGGTATTGGTGAACATCCCACTCAAGCACTTTTAGATATGTACACCCTTTGGAGAAAACACAGAAAACTTGATAATTTAAAGGGACTCATGGTTGGAGATTTAAAAAACGGTCGTACGATTCACTCCTTATTAAAAGGACTTTCAAAGTATAAAAACAATATCATATATTTACTTTCTCCAAAAGAGCTTAAACTGTCAGAAACTGATAAAAAAGAATATCAGTCACACGGAGTTAAACTGATAGAAATAACTTCATCTCAGGAGATACCGGCAGATTGCCACTTTTGGTACTGGACGCGAGTCCAGAAGGAACGTTTTACTGATATAAAAGAATATGAAAAATTAAAACTACGTTTTATTCTTGATAAAAAATTAGTTGATAAAAGAGCAGGAAAGAGAACCCTTCTCATGCACCCATTACCACGAGTGGGGGAGGTAGCTATTGATGTTGATGTAGACCCGCGTGCAACTTACCTACATGAACAGTTAAAGAATGGTATGTATGTCAGAATGGCTTTACTTAAAATGATTTTAGGGGATAGGGATTAGGGTTTAGGGTATAGGAATAAACAATATGAATAGCGCAAAACTGGAATTTCAAAATGGGAAAATATTTAAAGGCCGATCATTTGGATACGACGGAAATATCGCAGGTGAAGTCGCATTTGCCACCGGTATGACCGGGTATCCGGAAAGTCTCACAGATCCTTCATACAAAGGTCAGATACTTGTTCTCACGTATCCGCTCATTGGTAATTATGGGGTGCAGGATTCTTCAACTTGGGAATCTATACATATCCAGGTTTCCGGACTTATTGTTTCAACTTACAATGAAACACCTTCACATAACCAAAGTCTTTTTTCACTTTCTCAGTGGCTCAAGAAAGAGAAAATCCCCGCGCTTGAAATAAGTGATACACGCTTTATTACTCAAATGATACGTGATAAAGGAGCGTCACTTGTTCGAATTATTGCGGATGAAAAAAACAAGCAACCTTTCCATGATCCCAATACTGACAATCTTGTTGCACAAGTTTCGATGAAAAAAATAGTTGTGGAGGGAAAGGGGAAAAGGCACATTGTTTTGATAGACTGCGGTGTAAAGAAAAATATTCAGCGTGAATTCTTAAAAAGAGACGTAACTCTCATCACCGTTCCCTGGGACTGTGATGTTTTTTCCGAAATAAAGACGTTTGACGGACTGTTTATTTCCAACGGTCCGGGTGATCCAAAAGTAATAATTAAAACGATCGAAACCGTTAAAACAGCACTTTTGAAAAAGATACCTACCTTCGGTATTTGTCTCGGTAATCAAATCTTGGCACTTGCCGCGGGAGGAGATACTTACAAACTCAAATTTGGTCATCGCGGACAAAATCAGCCATGTTATGAAGTGGGAACGAAGCGCTGTTATATCACCACTCAAAATCACGGATTTGCAGTTGGAAAAATGCCAAAAGGCTTTTCTCCTTGGTTTCTAAATGCAAACGATGGAACGAATGAGGGAATTAGACATGATGTATTGCCCTTTTTTTCAGTACAATTTCACCCCGAAGCATGTCCGGGACCAATGGATACGTTATGGTTGTTTGATTATTTTTTAAAAGCATTATGAGAAAAGTATTAATACTAGGTTCGGGCGCTTTGAAAATCAGTGAAGCGGGAGAATTTGATTACTCCGGCTCGCAAGCAATCAAAGCCTTAAAAGAAGAGAAAATTTATACCATTCTTGTCAATCCTAATATTGCCACCGTCCAAACATCTGCGAATATGGCTGATAAAGTATATTTTTTACCAGTTACGCCATATTTTGTTGAACAAGTTATTAAAAAAGAACAACCAGACGGAATATTTCTTTCCTTTGGGGGACAAACCGCACTCAATTGCGGAGTTGCTCTTTATCGATCCGGAGTATTTAAAAAGTACGGAGTGTCCGTACTTGGAAGCCCTATTTCTGCAATTATTCTTTCTGAAGATCGAGCCAAATTCGCGTCTCATCTAAAAAAAATCCATCAACCAATTCCCCCTAGTCGCGCAGTTACCACCGTTAAGGACGCGTTTTATGAAGCCAAACTGATCGGCTATCCGGTGATGTCTCGCGCGGCGTACACTTTAGGTGGCCTTCATTCAGGCATCGCATATAATGATATGGAATTGAGGAAGCTTGTGGAGGGAGCTTTCGTTTTTGCTCCGCAAGTTCTCATCGAAAAGTATCTTTATCACTATAAGGAATTGGAGTATGAAATCGTGAGGGATAGATATGATAACTGTATCGTCGTTTGCAACATGGAAAATATGGACCCCATGGGAATTCATACAGGGGAATCGATCGTAGTTGCCCCCAGTCAGACACTTACGAATATTGAATATCATACACTTCGAAAAGCCGCGATTGATATTGTCAGATCACTGGGAATCGTAGGAGAGTGTAACGTCCAGTTTGCGCTAAACCCAAAGCCGTCAAGCAAAATCGAATATTATGTCATTGAATTAAACGCGCGTTTATCACGTTCATCTGCTCTCGCTTCTAAAGCAACAGGGTATCCACTTGCATACGTTGCGGCAAAACTTGCCTTAGGAAAAAGTTTGACCGAAATTAAAAATCAAGTTACCAAAGTTACCCAGTCGTGTTTTGAGCCAGCTTTAGACTACATCGTCACCAAAATTCCCCGTTGGGATTTAGAAAAATTCAAAGGGGCCGTTGAAGAAATTGGAAGTTCCATGAAGTCAGTGGGAGAAGTGATGGCTATCGGTCGTTCATTTGAGGAGTCATTACAAAAGGCGGTGAGAATGCTTGATACTGGAGCTGAAGGGCCAACCGATAATCATTTGTTTACTTCAAAAGGAGAGGTCCTAACATTTATAAAAAAACCAACACCCCGTCGAATATTTGCCATTACTGCTGCGTTTCATTACGGTATAACGGTAGAGGAAATATACAAAATGTCAGGAATAGATCCATGGTTTTTACACCGAATAAAAAATATTGTCGAATTAGAAAAAAATGTATTGCGATCTGTAGAGACGGGGCATGCCCCGTCTCTACAAAAAAAACAATTAATAAAATTAAAACAAGCAGGTTTCTCCGATAAAAAAATTGGTTCATTGACTAAGCAAACCGAACTTCAGGTCCGTTCCATGAGAAAAAAATGGGGGATTACGCCATCGGTTTTTCAAATCGATACGTTGGCAGGGGAAGTTCCGGCGGCGACCAATTATCTCTATCTTACCTATCATGGAAATCATCATGATGTGTCACCCGCGGGAAAAAACAGTATCATGGTCCTTGGGTCAGGTCCCTACAGGATCGGCTCCTCGGTTGAATTTGATTGGAGTTGTGTCTATACCGCGCGGCACTTGAAAAAATACGGCAAAACTTCCATCGTCTTGAATTGCAATCCCGAGACGGTATCCACCGATTATGATATGTCTGATCGTCTCTACTTCGACGAGATCACCTTTGAGAGAGTCGCGGATATCTATGAATTCGAGCACTCTTCGCATGTTATTATCTCGGTCGGTGGACAGACCCCCAATAATATTGCGAAATATATTCACGCGTATGGTATTCCCATCTTAGGCACGAAGCCTGAAGATATTGACCGCGCGGAGGATCGTAAGAAATTTTCCGTACTTCTTGATAAGCTTGATATCAAACAACCCCATTGGGATAGCTTTACCGATGATAAAAGTGCGCTTATATTTGCATCATCCGTTGAGTATCCGGTGCTCATCCGTCCCTCTTATGTTTTATCAGGCGCCGCCATGAATATTTGTTACAACGAGCATGAATTGAAATATTTTCTCCAAAAAGCGATCGATATTAACCGTGAGAATCCTGTCATCATTTCTAAATTCATTACCAATGCTCGAGAAATTGAATTTGATGGTGTTGCACAAAATGGTGAACTAAAAGCATATGTTATTTGCAATCATATTGAACACGCAGGCGTTCATTCGGGAGATGCGACCATCGTCTACCCTGCTGAACGAGTACGGTATTTTTCGGGCAAACGAATGATTGAGATTGCAAACGAATTATCCCGCGCGCTTGTCATAAGCGGTCCTCTCAATATCCAATTTATGGTGAAAGACAATCAAATTTATGTCATCGAATTGAACCTTCGCGCGTCCCGGACATTTCCCTTCGTATCCAAAGTAACGGGAGTGAACTTTGCTGAAATGGTCGTAGATGCTTTTTTTGGAAAAGCAAAAACAGTAGATATTCCCTATCCTGATTATGTAGCAGTGAAGTCTCCTCAATTTTCATTTGCGCGTTTAGAAGGTGCTGACCCTGTTTTGAGGGTTGAAATGGCGTCGACGGGGGAGGCGGCATGCTTTGGAAAAAATGCGGAGGAGGCATATCTCAAAGCCTTGATGTCAACAGGATTTTCCCTCAAGAAAAAGTCTGCTCTTGTCACCATTGGGGGAAGGGAAAATAAACTTCGGTTTGCGGAACCCGTGTGGCGATTAAAAAATCTTGGGTTTACACTGTACGCCACTCGCAATACTCATGCCTTTCTTAAATCAAAAGGCGTACATACAAAACTGGTAAGCAAAGTATATGAAATGACGCGCCCCAATGTCGTTGACATTATTGAGCAAAAAAAAGTTTCCTTGGTTTTCAATATTAGTGAACCGGAGGGGGAACCGCCGGGGCTTATCAAAAAAGAAAAAACAGATGGATTCATGATTCGACGAGCCGCAATTGATAACAATATTGCCCTCCTCACCGATCTGAATGCGTCGAGATTGCTCGTCAACGCGCTTGATAAATATCGTGTTGAAGATTTGGAGATTAAAAGTTGGGATGAGTATTTGTAGTATAATATCGTCATGACACAAGATAAATATAAACAATTAGTTTGGGATTACCATATATCCTTTGATGAATTCAAAACAATTCTTTTAGGGAAGAAAAAAATCGGTACATTTGACCAAGATTGGGCGATCTCTCGAGTTTTAGAAAATCTTAATTATTATGACGCGATGGTTCTCGTTCCCTATAGTGTTTTAAAAAATAGATGGCGGTATGTCAAAGGAAAATTATTTAATATGGCTATTAAAAATGGCTATGAATTCCTATTACAACGATACCCTGTATCCATTGCAGGATAAAGTATTAAAATTAATTGATACTATTGATTCGCCATTTTATTTAACTGGCGGAACCGCGCTATCCAGATGTTATCTTCATCATAGATATTCTGATGATTTAGACTTCTTTGTCAATAATGAGCCACATTTTTTAAAACTAGTCGACACAGTATTGATTAATTTAAATAATGAATGTAAGGTCACAGTTGTCATGCGATCCGAAAGTTATGTTTCCTTAATGATTAACGGTATCTTAAAAGTAGATTTTGTGAATGATGTGTCGTATAGATTTGGTACATTAGAAAAGAAAATAATTTATTCCAAAGTTGATAATTTGGAAAATATTTTATCAAATAAATTATCCGCGTTAATAAGTCGTGATGAACCAAAAGACGTCGTGGATATTTTAATGATTTCTCAGCAAATTAATGTTGGTTGGAAAAAGATATTTTTGGATGTGAACTCAAAAGCTGTGGGAATTTTTCCTCTAGATGTTTCAAGGAAGTTGATTGATTTCCCCGTGGAGATGATTGATCTCATAAAATGGATTGATGGTATGAAGCCAAAAGCAAAATCTTTCAAAATTGAGATTAGTTTGCTTTGTGATTCAATACTAAAAATAACGTAATAAAATAAAAGATTTGGAGATTAAAAGTTGGGATGAATATATATAATGTTCCTATGAAAAATATTAAAACCGATATTCTTGTTATTGGAGCAGGTGGTGCGGGTATTCGTGCGGCCATTGAAGCAAAAAAAAGCGGCCTTAATACAATTCTTCTTGGAAAAGAAGTCTTAGGATGTGCACACACCGGAATGGCAATGGGAGGAATGAACGCCGCTATGGTTAAACCGGCCACTCCAGAGTTTCATGCTCAAATCACAATTGAAGGGGGTTACTTCATCAACAACTACAAAATGGTCAAAGTCTTTGCCGAAGAAATGCCAGCTCGCATATACGATCTTGAAAGTTATGGAGTGATTTACGATCGTCTGGAAAGCGGAGATTTTTATGTTTGGGCAGGTCCAAAACAAAAATATCCATTAAATGTTTGCGTAGGAGATTACACGGGACGTGAAATGATGCAGGGCTTGGTTGATGAAGCGAGAAAATTAAATATAAAATATACAGATGAATTTTTTGTGAGTAAACTCCTGAAAAAGGATAATTGCGTAGTAGGAGCGGTTGGAATAAATATTAAAACAGGTGAATTCGTTGTTTTTCACGCAAAAGCAGTTATTTTGGCTTCAGGAGGTGCAGGGAGAATGTATCGAGTGACCACTAACGCGGCTTCGAATACGGGTGATGGATATGCTATGGCACTTGAAGTGGGGGCAGAACTCGTTGATATGGAGATGGTACAGTTTCATCCAACAGGCATGGCATATCCTCCATCAAGTTTAGGAGTACTCGTTACCGAAAAAGTGAGAGCACATGGAGGACTTCTTCGTAATAATAAAGGAGAACGATTTATGTCTAAATATTTTCCAAAAGAAATGGAGATGGCCAAACGAGATGAAGTAAGTCGTTCTATTTTTCAAGAAGTTGCGGCAGGTGGGGGGACTAAGCATCATGCTGTTTATCTACATGTTGATCACTGGCCAAAAGAAAAAATATTAGAACATATTCCAGATGTATATGAACAATATAAAAATGCAGGTGTTGATATTTCTAAAGAACCAATGGAAATTTATCCCTCAATGCATCATATGATGGGAGGAATTAAAATTAATGAATGGGGTAAAACAAATATTTTGGGATTATACGCGGCAGGGGAAGTAGCGGGCGGTGTTCATGGAGCTAATCGGTTAGGAGGAAATTCAATAGCTGAAGGCCAAGTATTCGGAAGAAGAGCAGGAATATCTGCGGCAAAATATGCAAAAAAAACAAAACTATCTTCACTACCAACTAATCTTATAAAAAATGAAGAACAGCGAATTATGTCATTCATTTCTAGAAAAAATGGAGTTCCCCCTCATGAGGTGGAAGATAAATTAAAACAGGTTATGTGGGATAAAGTAGGCATATTTAGAGATGAAAAGAGACTCGCAAGTGCAAAAAAAGACATTCAAGCATTAAAAAAAATTGCTCTTAAAATGAAGACACGAACAAAAATAAAAGAAAGAAATCGCGATTTACAAGATAGTCTTGAAATAGAAAACATGTTACTAACAGCTGAATCAGTTATTGAGGCGGCATTAATACGTAAAGAGAGTAGGGGGGCTCATAGTCGAATTGATTATCCAGAAATGGTTGAAGAATGGGAAAAAAATATTCTTATTAAGAAAGTAGGTAATGAGCTAGTTACAAAAATAGTCCCTATAATTACAAAATAATGATATGAAAATTATTTTTCAAGTTTATCGCTTTAATTCGGTGAAAAAAAATAGATCAAAATATGATTCATATAAAGTCCCCTATAACAAGGGAATGACCGTACTCGACGTTATTGCATATATTCACAAGCATTTAGACCCAACATTAGCTTTTCGTTATGAATGTAGGCAAGGTATTTGTGGAACCTGTGGAGTAATGTTTAATGGTAAACCCGTATTGTCTTGTTCAACACAAGTTGATTCAGGTTTGAAAAAACAAAAGATTGACCCATTGGCTCATTTCCCTGTTGAAAAAGATTTGATAGTTGATTTGGGTCCTGTATTAAAAAAATATTTGAAAATAAAACCCTATTTAGATAAGGTACATAAAGTCATCATAACAAAAAGTAAATCCAACGAATCAAAAGCTTTTAGAAAATGTATCGAATGTGGTTGTTGTATTGCGGGAGCGCCAGCTGAATTATATAAATTTTCAGATTGCATGGATCCAATGGCTCTGGTAAAGATTGCTCGATATGTGACAGATCCAAGAGATGGTGTTGATAGAAAAACAATGGCAAAAAAAATGGGCATTAATAAATATTCCAATGAATTGGGAAAAAAATTATCCCAAGTATGTCCTCGTGGCATAAAACTCGAAAATGCTTATCAAGTTTTGACAAAGGAATAAGATGAAGACACTTATTAAGAATGGAAAAATAGTTACTTCAGAGAAAATTATTCAAGGAGATATTTTAATTGAGGGAGAGAAGATAGTTAAGATTATTAATAATAAAGAAGACCACATCGCAGCAGATCTAATAGTCGATGTAAAAGATAAATATATTCTTCCAGGTTTGGTCGAAGTACATGGACACCTTCGGGAACCAGGGTTAGAGACAAAAGAGGATATACCCCATGGTACACGGGCTGGTTTAGCAGGAGGATTCACAACGGTGATTGATATGCCCAACACAAAACCACCAACAACAACCGTCGCACTTCTCCAAGATAAAATCAAGAAAATTTACCCTGGTAGGTCATATATGGATTACGGATTTTTCATGGGAGTTTCCAAGGATCATTTGGTGGAGCTTGAAAAAGTTGATAGAAAAGACATTGTTGGTGTAAAAGTTTTTACCGCTGGTCACGAAACAACCCCAACAACTATTCCTGACGACAAAACTTTGGCAAAAATTTTTCAAATCTTGGCAAAACGAAACATCAAGATCGCTGTACACGCGGAAGACCAATGGCTTATCAATTATTACAATGAAGTCTTCAAGAAAACGGGGAGAACTGATGCGGCATTATGGTCAGATATCCGCCCAACTTCAGTAGTGGCCGCGGCGGCCGCGCGTGCAATAGCGTTATCTGATATATATGGAACTGAACTCTATTTACTTCATCTTTCAACTCCTGAAGAATTTGCACTTGTTTCTGCCGCAAAAAAAAGAGGACTGAAAGTTTATGGTGAATTGGTTGGATACCAGCTGATGTTTAATATTAATGACTATAAAAAATATGGTAATAAAATAAAAGTTGCACCAGCACTTCGAACACCAGAAGATCAAGCAAAAATGTGGGAGTTAGTGCGAACAGGCGGAATTGATGTAATTTGTTCCGAGCATACACCACACGAATGGGAAACAAAAAATCAACCGGATATGTGGAAAGCACAGGCAGGAACTCCTGGAATTCAGGAGACATTACCTGCGCTTATTACGGGTTGGATGAAACATTTTGGAAAAAAAACTATAGAAGAGGGGTTAATGAGATTGTCACAATATTGTTCATTGAACCCCGCTCGTATTTTTGGGTTCACTTCGAAAGGTTCTATTGAAGTGGGAAAAGATGCAGACTTAGTGATTCTTGATCCTCAAAGTTCGTGGAAAGTAAGGAAACCAGATCTGTATAGTAAATGTGGTTGGTCTGCATACGAAGGTATGAACCTACATGGACGACCAGAGACAGTATTTTTGCGTGGTCGTATGGTTGTTAATAACTTTAAAGTTATTGGTGAACAAGAAGGAAAGTTTTTGCGAAATAAATGATTAAAAACATTATATATTTTTAATAAATTATGCAAGATATGAAAGAAGTTTCGTTATATGAAAAATTAATTCTTGATTTATTTTCAATTAATGGTATCAAATTTGGATCATTCAAATTAAAATCGGGGATAATATCTCCTTATTATATTGATCTGCGAATGCTGGTTTCATATCCTTATCTTTTACAACTTACCGCAAAGGTATTCTGGGAAAAAATGCGGACACTCTATTTTGATATTATTGTGGGAGTTCCTTATACTGCCATTCCCATTGCAACTTCTATTTCGCTCAGTGAAAATCAACATATGGTGTTTGTGAGAAAAGAACGCAAAGATTATGGAACTGGCAAACTAATTGAAGGAAATTATCATAAAGGACAGAAAGCAATCCTCATCGATGATGTTATTACTAACGGTGATAGTAAGCTTGAAACAATCAAAACTATTTCTGCTGAGGGATTGGAAGTAAGTGATGTAGTAGTATTATTAGACCGATTGCAGGGTGGCCCGGAAATATTACGAAAAAATGGTTTCAATTGTCATGTAATTTATGACATAAAAGAAGTTTTTGAGATATTACAAAGAAATAAGAGGATTGAAAAAAAAGTTGCAGATGCATGTCTGAAGTTTACCATTGAGTCCCGAAAAAAACTTTTAAAATCAATCACAACATAAGACAAGCTTTATTTGTCTATAAAATTGGGTCAATTCAAAAAACTATGACCGAAGTAGGCTTAAATAGAGAGTTAGAAATAAGAAGAGGAGCATATATAAGTGCACTTTTTAACGCTGGTTCAATAAAAATTGCAACAGCTTCAGATAATCTTTTTAAATTGAAAAGTGGTCAAGAATCTTGGATTTATATTGATCATGGCGATGCTTTGTGCCAGCCAAGTACTGAAAGACCTTTTATAGAAGCAATTGGCACTATAATTGAAAACTCATTCTCTAATGAAAATGTTGTTTTACTTAATTTAGCATCAAAATCAAGTCCTCATGTGACCGGTGCAGTAGCATTTAGAAACGATTGCCGTCAGATTATTGTTAGTCCTGAAGCAGTTGCCGATGCAGAACGTGGGACTAATCGTAATGTTAGATTGCCTAATATACTTAAAGGTGAAGATATTCTTGTAGTAGTGGATGATGTTTTAACTAGTGGTGAGACGTTAAAACGTGGTTTAAAAATTGCTAGGAATGCGCTCCGTGATAGATTAGGTGATGGAGCTGATAAGTTAGCAAGTCATTTGGTAGTGGGTATCAATCGGGCAACTCCCGAAACAATAGAAATACTTAAACAAGAAGGAATAACAATTACTTCGTTAGCTTCCATTGAGGAAATAATTACAATTATTTGGCAAAAATTAACACCCAAGCAACAGGCAGGATTACTTGGTGAGTTTCCTATGCTTTCGCAAAGAATTGGTGAGTAAATTATGATAAAAAAAAATTATCAAGTAATTCTATTTGATCTAGACGGGGTTTTAACTGATCCGAAGGAGGGGATTACGAAATCTATACAATATGCTTTATCAAAGTTGAATATTGTTGAAAATAATCTTGATAAATTGGCAAAATTTATTGGTCCGCCACTTTTTCATACCTTTAATACTCATTATAAATTTTCTGAAAAAATGTCTTGGGAAGCTGTAAAATACTATCAGGAGCGATTTTCATTAGAAGGATTATATGAGAATAAAGTATACGATGGGGTGAGTGAACTTCTTAAAAAATTAAAAGCGTCAGGGAAAAAAATAGTTTTGGTTTCTTCCAAACCTGCAGTGTACTGTAATAAAATTATTGAGCATTTCCTTCTTGATATGTATTTTGACAAAGTTATTGGACCGGGTCTTGACTTAAAGAACGCAGATAAAACCAATCTGGTTTTGCAAGCAATCAACTATCTTCCTGAATATAAAAAAGAAGAGTTTGTGATGGTAGGAGATCGTAAGCATGATATTGTTGGCGCAAATAATAATGGCATAGATTCAATCGGAGTAACGTACGGATTTGGTTCGGTTCAAGAGTTGAAAGCAACTCAACCAACTTATATAATCAATACTATTAATGATTTAGAACGATTATTTTTTTAATATGATAATCAATACGAAGCTTGATAAGATTGTTGCAAAAAATAAATCCCTCGTTTGTGTTGGATTGGATTCGGACTTGGGTAAACTTCCCCCTCATCTTCTCGGTGAATCACATCCTCAATTTGCATTTAATAAGGCCATTATTGATGCAACGGCAGATCTGGTATGCGCGTATAAGCCAAATAGTGCTTTTTATGAAGCACGTGGAGAGGTGGGGATGAAGGAGCTCAAGATGACAATAGAGTATCTTCGCAGTCAATATCCAGATGTAGTAACCATTCTCGATGCTAAACGAGCTGATATAGGAAGCACAAATAAAGGATATGTCGAGTCTATTTTTGACTATTTAGGTTTTGATTCAGTGACTCTGCACCCTTATTTAGGAAAAGAAGCTATTCAGCCATTTCTCATGAGAAAAGATAAGGGATGCATCATACTTTGCAAGACTTCTAATGAGGGATCAGGAGAATTCCAAAATGGATATTTTAGCCTGGATTCCCGCCTTCGCGGGAATGACGCTGTGCCGTTATATAAATATGTTGCACGTCAGGTTGCAGAAAAGTGGAATGAGAATGAAAATTGCATGCTCGTCGTCGGCGCAACCTATCCAAAAGAATTGGCACAGATTAGAAAAATTGCCGGTGATATGACCTTTCTAGTACCCGGAATCGGTGCACAAGGAGGGGATATTGAAGCGACTATGAGGGCAGGTTTAAATTCGAAAAATGCTGGGATGATCATCAACTCTTCCCGAGGTATCATCTTTGCATCAAAGGGAACTGATTTTGCCGTAGTGGCAAGAAAAGAAGCAGAAAAGCTCCAAGTTCAGATACAGCAGTTTAGATAGGTATCTGGGTAATATATTTAAAAAAGAAGATGAGATTGAAATATCATAAAACCTTTAGTATCTTCTTAAAGATTTCTTCCTTGGACAATAATTTGTCGTTCTCGACACAGTCAACTTTCACCCAATGCTTGTATTTTTTAGCCAACTCAAGATACATCTTTTCCGCCTCTATTCGGTGATTGATGTCTTTTTCAGCGATATCCGATTTATCTTTTAAATATTCCTGTTTTATTCGTGATACTGAGAGACCTATGCCAATTTTCCAAGGTACATATAGATATATCACCATATTCTCTTTGGGGATTTTGTGCACTTTATATTCCAGCTCATAAACCCATTTGAGAAACTCTTTTTGTTCTTTTTCATCCTTAAGTTTAGCACCTTGGTGAGCCATATTTGACGTTGCATAACGATTAGCTATGATATATCCACCTTTGGCCAGAAAATCATCCATCTCCCGTTTCACTGTAGCCCGATCGAGTGCATAGGCAAGAGACGCTAAGTAGGGTGATACTTCGTCAATGCTACCAAACTCTCCCCGCAGGAACTTGGCAATCGTTTTACCATGAAAGGAATGATAATATTGAGGGAAATCAACATATTTGACCAATATATTATTTTTTCTCAGATATTCAACTAATAAATGTGCCTGTGTTGTTTTGCCTGAACCATCGCCACCATCAATGACAATTAATTTTCCCTGTCTTTTCTTACCCGCCTGGACATAGGAAACAAAATCGCTGATTTTATACTTCATATTATCGTCATTGTAATAGCGCAAAAATAAATTCTCTGAAGGGTCACCTTTGACTAAAGGGGATATCTTATCTTCGTATTTTGTTGATACCAGCACGAGGACAGGCTTTCCTATGGAAAGCGCATAGGTTATCTCCGCACCTACTCCCAAAGAAGGTCGGGATCCTTCGATGATAAGGAGGTCCGATTCTTTGATCAATTTATGCTCGCGCTCAAAGATCTGTTGGGATGATAATGATTTATCTTTTGCGAGAATGGACTTATCGATTATTTGATTCCCCGATGTGAGGGTAAGACGGTGTTGTTTTAACAAAAGGCCAATTTTTTCGTAGGTTTCGTGAAGTTCTCCATTGAAGGACGTCGCGGCAGTGAAATAAACTTTCATAGAAGAATTGTACCACCTCCCTCAACTTTTTTTTCAAGTATTAATTGAGCGATCTTATTTTCCAATTCTTGGGCAATTATCCGTTGCAAATTGCGAGCCCCAAATTGGGGATCGTAGCCTTTTTGGGTAAGATTTT
>CAYITZ010000014.1:0-23270 GCA_964366485.1 uncultured Gammaproteobacteria bacterium | reverse complement strand
TAAGTAGAAAATTCAACTACCAAATTTGACTATTTCGTTTTGAGTTCACTATAGTATCCTTTATGGTGTAAAACAGAGTACCGTTTTACGCCATTACCTTCAAGCAGGGGTATGACATTTTCGTCTTGTTAACTATGACATTATCATATTGGTGTAATAGAAAAGTAATGCCTCTTGACAAATTTAATGTGATGTTATATATTTAATGCATATGCAACAAATCGTCACTATTACCGACCAAGGGCAGATAACTATCCCCGCGTCTATGCGTCGGGCAATTTCTCTTGACTTGTATAATAAAGCTTTAGTAAAAATTGAAAATAAAATGATTATTGTTGAACCTATTATTGATCTTTTGTCCCTTGGGGGGGTGCTCATAAACAAATCAAAGAAGCACGAGGATATTGACAAAATTATTGAGCTGGAGGAGAAATCAATTTCAAAGATGGTTACCTAATCCTATGAAGAAATACTTTCTTGATACGAATGTTATTCTCCGTTTTCTACTTAAAGATAATGAAAAATATTTCAATCAAGCAAGGAATTATTTTGAAAAGGCAAAGAAGAAAGAAATTGAATTGAGCCTCATTCCTGAGGTCTTGTTTGAAATTGATTATGTACTGAGGGGTGTTTACTCACTTACAAAAAATGAGACGGTAAATATCCTTTTAAAACTTGTTAAGACGCCCTATTTAAAAATCTCTCCTCGGGGGTTGCTTATCACCACAATTGATGCGTATCAGAATACTAACGTTGATCTGTTTGATATTTACTTATATCATTATTCATTAAGCAAGGAGGCCGAAGTTCTTTCATTTGATAATGATTTTGAAAAAATCAGAAATAGTTCCTAGTTCCTCCTGTATTAGGAACTAATTATTGGTTTCTTTCAAAACCTGCCTGCCGGCAGGCAGGTACGCCCTTAAGAATATCCCTCGCAATCCCCCTTCTCCCGCCACGGCGCGGGATTCGAGGGACAAGTTAGGTCCCTGCTACGGGGCAAAGACTGTTGAATAATTACACTTCGCTTATCACATCAAACCCCTTGAAACTACCCGTTATTGCAAGTCCGATGATTTTACCCCGACAAAAATCGGGGCTCCTCGCAATGACACTTAGCTGAGTATTGAAATGAGTTCTAAATTTTTCAGTGCGGGCAATTTTTATGGTAATTGAGAATATTCGTTATTAAAACAGATCATTTCTTTTGCTTGGTTAAAGCTATCCCATTTGAGAGAAAGAGTGTTTTTTAGGGCTTGTTTTTGTTCATTTTCCGAAAGAAAGTAATTACTTCCTATATCATAATAAGGAATACAAAAAGAAGAAAATTTTTTGATAAAAAATAGTTCGTTTTTATCACTATAAAGAAATAAATAAGATGAAATGGGCTGTTTTTGGTTAATAAGCCCAAAACCAAAAGTAAAAAGACTATTAATTTCCCGTTGCCCCGAGGAACCACTGCCGCCCCGACGAATTAATTTTTTGTCTCCTTCTTGCCAGACAAAAATATTATCATAGGGATTTCTCCCATCAACGTGGTTTAAGGGAAAAGGAAGATTGTAATAACGCTTTCTTTCTATTCGACAGCGGGATTTTTTTAACTTATTCAAGTCTTTGTATCTTTTTAAAATTTTTTCTCTATAGCGCGGCTCAAGCTCGTGTTTAATAACATAATCATCAATTTCTTTTTTCATCCCCTCTTGCTTCCAAACCGATCGATACCTCTCTAAATATTTTCCGTATACTTCGTTCCCCTCACGATTACCACATTCTTCAAAAAAATATTTATATAAAAGCTCGGTATATTTGGTCAAAATATTGATTCTTATTGGTTGGGCATACTTCTTATTGTGCCAAAGTTTTGGATTAAGATTGTCAATAATAACGGTGACAGAATATGGATTTTTATTAATCAGCTTTTCAGCTATTTCTTTGTGGTTAGTAAACAAATCGTAAGTGTCTGAAAGATTGCTAAAAATATCTTTGGGATAGTTTTTTGATAGAGTTTTTTCTAAAATTGAAATTTTTCTGATGATTTTCATATAGAATGTTACAAATTTATTTCACAAGCATTACAAAATCTCGCGGAGTTAATATTATTAAGGATTTAACGAAGTTTTTGACTTTGGGGAGTAAAAAGTCTTTTATGTTGAGTGTAACTAAATAATTTACTTTGTTTTTCATTGCTACAGCAAGAATCGGTGTGTCTTTTGAATTAATCACTTTTTCACATATTTTTGTTTCTTCGAGCGTTGGATTGTCTACGATAATCAGATGGGATTGCAAAATGTAAAAATTGAGCCTTCGTTTGCCCAATTGGTCAAGTTTTTCTGCATTCCTTTTTAGTTCACTCAACACATATTTTGAGATAATGCCTTTTATTTTTTTCTTTCGGCAGAAACCTAAGATGAAAGCAGAGGCTCCTGTTTTTGATAAACAGGCAGAAAGCAAGACGGATGTGTCGATAAAGACGGTAATCATGGTATGTCTGACCACATAGTTTGCGTTTTTTTAGCTAATTCGACAGGTAGTTCGTCGTCTTTGACATTGTTCCATTTCTTCTTTAGAATACAACCTATACCCCGCTGATTCTCTTGGTTTAATGACGATGGTGTTATCTGAGATCTTTACTTGAGCAACGTCTCCTTCTTTAAGTCCAAGTTTTTCTCTTATCTTTTTTGGTATGGTAATAAGTCCCTTTGGAAGGATTTTAATCCACGCCTCATCTTGAGTAGAAAATTGGGGCAACTGCATATGATTTTATAGAAATTCTAACTTTCTATATTATAGATCGGTTATCTCGTTCTGTCAATATAAAACTTTCCCTGCCACAACTCCCCTTTAACTTTGTAGTATACTATTCCTATGAAAATCCCCAAATCCCTCCATCACTTCTTTTGGGATGTGGATGTAAAAAAGCTTGATCCGGAAAAGAAGGCGTACTTTGTAATTAACAGGCTTCTTGATAAGGGAAATATTGAGGCTGTACGATGGATAAAAAATACGTTTAATACGAAACAAATACGATATACACTGGAAAATATGAGGGATTTTTCGTTACGTAGTGGTTCGTTTTGGGGACTTATTTATCATATTCCTCTTTATAAACTTAAATGTTTCCAGGAACCCTATCTCACCACGCGCAAAACACTTTGGCCCTATTAGGTAAAAGCGGTATCCTCAAGACATCATATATGGCTGGTGGGTCTGCTTTGGCTCTTCAGTTCGGGCATCGTGTTTCTCTTGATTTTGATTTTTTTTCAGAAGGAGAGTTCGTTTCTTCTCAAATAAATTCATCGCTCAATGCTATAGGAAAATATTCCGTCAGCAATGAAACACCGAAGACAATGGTTGGCGTATTTAATGATGTAAAATTCAGCTTGTTTCATTATCCCTATCCACTTATCACTCAACCAAAAAGGTTTCTAGGAATTAAATTGGCTTCTATTGAGGATATAGCCGCAATGAAATTGGTCGCAATTACCGATCGTGCAACAAAAAAAGATTATATTGATCTTTTTGTTCTTGCAAAAAAATACTCCATTGAACGGATGTTTGATTTTTATGAGAAAAAATATCATCTTCTTCAACCAAACTTATTTACTCTGATAAAGAGTTTATCGTTTTTTACTGATGCGGATGAGGCGGATATGCCACAGATGCTCAAAAAAATTAACTGGAAAGAAGTAAAAGATTTTTTCAGGAAAGAAGTTGTAGCACTGGCGGAGAAATATTTGTAACAAAAGTAATACCTCTTGACATAGGTAATACCGTATGATATAAGTAATACTATATGATACAAACATCCACCGTAACACAAAAGGGTCAGGTTACCATTCCCCACCTCATTCGCAAAAAGATGGCGCTTGAGACGGGTACAAAGGTTGCTTTTATTCTTGAAAATCGCAAAATAATCGTATCTTCGTTACCTTCGTTTTTTAGCTTTAAAGGAACGGTGAAGTCAAAAAAGCCATTTGATATAAAAGAGATGCGTAAACAGGCACAAAAATTAGTATCGACCTCCTATGGCCAAAATTCTTGATGCAAATGTAATTATCCGATATTTGGTTGAAGATGATGAGAAAAAAGCAGATGCTATTGAACACCTCCTTAAGTCTGATGAAGTATTGATTTTAACTGATGTAACTATTTCAGAAATCGTTTGGGTGTTGTCATCTTACTACGAAAACACGAGAAACGAAATTGTTGAAAAAATATCTACCCTAATTCAATTATCCTCAATTAAATGTAATAAGAGGCTTGTTCTGCTTGCCTTAAGTTTATTTCAAAAATATAACATCGACTGGGTGGATGCCTATTTAGCGGCTTATGGAGAAGAAAATAATATCGATGAGATGTATTCTTACGACCATGATTTAGATAAAGTAAAAGGAGTAAAGAGATTAGAACCCAATTATTGATTTCTCTCAAAATACGCCTTTAAAATATCCCTCGCAATAGGCCCAGCTACGTCGGAGCCCTGACCTCCTTCTTCAACTAAGACCGTTAACATGATCTCGGGATTGTCAAATGGGGCAAAGACGGTAAACCACGCATGGGGAATGCCGGACTTGCCGTGGGATTCGGCGGTACCTGTCTTGCAACCGGTCTGTATTTTAGTTTTTAAACCTGCACTGTTTGATGCGGTGAAATCAAACAGCGGCCAGCCCGTCCCTCCTGGGCTACAGGCTTGCTTCATGCCTTCGTGGATGATACCGAATGTTTTGGGAGAGATGTTTAACTTTTTACATTTCGGGTCCTCGTTTTTCAGGAGAGTTGGCTGACACAGATTCCCCCCATTCGCAAATGGGAGAACTCCCCGCGCAATCTGTAAAGGAGAAAGAAGGGTGTATCCCTGACCAATGGCAGTGTTATAGGTATCACCTAAATACCAGCGCTCTTTTAACACCTCACTTTTCCAAAAGGGAGAGGGGATGAGTCCCTCAGCCTCATCAAATCCGATATTTGTCTTTTCGCTTAAGCCAAACACACTCGCCCATTTTTTCATCCCTTCGGGCCCGAGGACTTCCCCCGCTTTGTAAAAATAAATATCGTTTGATCTCCGTATGGCCTTCACCATGTCAACCGGCCCGTCCGTCTTTCCATACTGTAAAAAATACCAGTTGCCAAACGAGAGAGGACCCGCTTTAATACTGCCATTATCCTCAATAATCGTGTCTTCCGTCATCTTTTTCTCCTCTAAGACCCCACTCGCTACAAAGAGCTTGAAAATCGATCCAGGAGGGTATGTGGCTTCGGTTATGCGATTGAAAAGGGGTTTGGTCGGATCGGTGAAATAGTCCTCAACTTTTACATCTCCGTCTTCAAACTTTTGAGGGTCAAAAGAAGGAGTTGACACAAAGACAAGCACCTCGCCCGTCGCAGGTTTCAGTCCGATGACGGCGGCTTTTTTTGTTTTTATTGCCTCGTAAGCTTTATTTTGAAGATCGTGGTCGATTGCAAGTTGTATAGCATCACCATCTTTGGGTGGAATAATCGTAAGTGTTTTTAAATAATTACCGTGCGCATCAACTTCGATGAGTTTTTTTCCCGCACTCCCCCGAAGTTCGCATTCATATGCCTTTTCAATACCTTTTTTTCCTACCTTGTCCCCGGAAATGAGTTTATTGATGCAGCTATCATTTTTCAGGTCTTGCGCATCCGCGCTTTGCCGGTAGCCAAGAAGGTGCGCCATCTCCTCTCGTGCAAGATAGACTCGGGGTGATATAATTCTTTCTTTCTTCGTCTCCACGTTTCCTTTTTCATTTTCAACGAGAACAAATCCTTTTCTATCAAGTATCTTTCCCCGCATGGGCTCGATCGTGATTTCTCTTATTCTATTCTCCTCAGAAAGGCGCCGGTAATAGGTCCCTTTTACGATGGTGAGTTGAAAAAGGCGAAGAAGCAGGATGAGAAAAGAAAGCCCGACGAGGATAATAAAAGCATAGAGAAGTACAATGTGTTGTAACCGCGGCGGTTTCCCAAAATGGGTATCACCCAGGTCAACGCGGTGAAAGATAGGAATGTGTTTGGGAAACAGTCGTTTCATTTTTTTGCTCTTTTGATTATAATGAAAATATGTATAAAATTGTTCTTATCCGCCACGGCATAACTTCCTGGGCTACTCGCTTCACCGGATGGACGGATGTTGACGTAATACCCGAGGGAATTGAAGAGACGAAAAAATATGGAAAAAGATTGAAGGAAATGGGATATTCGTTTGACCTTGCCTACACCTCTTATTTAAAACGCGCTGTTCGTACCCTCTGGACCGTCCTCGATGAAATGGATCTTTTGTGGATACCCCTCATCAAGGACTGGCATATGAATGAGCGCTATTATGGAGCTTTGCAAGGCCTCAACAAGGCAGAAGTTGCACAGAAATATGGAGAAGAACAGGTGAATATCTGGCGGAGAAGTTATGACGTAGCTCCACCCAAACTGGGACTTTCTGACCCCCGTCATCCCTCAAACGATAAAAAATATAAGGATATTGATCCTGCAATTCTTCCAACTGGTGAGTCGCTTAAAGATACGATTGAACGGTTTCTTCCCTACTGGAAAGAGACGGTCGAACCGGAAATAAAAAAAGGAAAAAGCATTATCGTGTCTTTACACAGTAATACTCTGCGTGCACTTATTATGTATTTGGATAATTTGAATAAGGACGAAATTATGAAAGTGAATGTCCCCTACTGTATCCCCCTCGTGTACGAATTAGGAGAAGACTTGAAAGCGAAGAAACATTATTACCTGGTCCCGGATGAAGAAGTTGCGCGGGTTATTGAAAGCATTAAGAATCAAGCAAAATCAGCGATAAAATAAACCACAAATTCTAAATACTAAATCATAATCAAATCCTAAATTCCAAATAAAAAATTCAAAACGTTTAGGTTTTGAGATTTGAATATTGGAATTTGTTTAGGGTTTAGAGTTTATGATTTAGAGTTTAAACATCATGTTAATTATTCCTTCCCTCGTTGAGAAAATCCCTGAAGATCTTTTTGCCGTCATGCAAAAATTATCACCTTATTATCAACAGTTCCAGGTCGATATTGAAGACGGAATATACATCCCCAATAAAACTCTTTCTGTATCTGACATACAAAGATATTTATTAAATAGAACTGCTCCCAAAAATCTCGTCTACGACTTTCATCTTATGGTAAAAGAATACGAAAAAGAAATTGAAAAGATTGACATCCTAAAGAAAATCCTCAACATTCAGTCAATTTTAGTCCACACTTCATTACGACCGGATTATCAAATGCTATGTAAAAAATACCCCTCTTTTGCTTTTGGATTAGTGATAAATCCCCGAGAAGACGTTGGGGTCGTCGCATCACAATATGATCTAAACACTATTTCTATTATTCAAATAATGACTGTTACTCCTGGCCCTCAGGGACAACCTTTTATCCCTGAAGCGTTACAAAAAATAGAACAGCTCAGAAAAATGGGTTTTCGCAGTAAAATTTATCTGGATGGAGCAATAAATGAGAAGACAATTCCCATTATCACCTCTCTCAAATATAAGCCGGATGTTTTGTGTCCGGGGAGCTATTTGGCGAAGACGGATAGACTTGAAGAACGTGTTGAATATCTAACTGTAGAGACGGGGCATGCCCCGTCTCTACGGGAGCAATAAACGAATTAATTCAGGATTATTTATTAGTGCTCCCAAATCCTCCCACCCCAACCTCCCATCATTATTAAAATCAAAGGGTAACAACGGCCTAAACATAACCTTATTCTTGTCTTTTTTAAACGTAATATGTGCCTGTCTTGGGAGATAATAAGGCTTTAATGCGACTATTCGATAGGTTCGCCCGATCACAATATTCTGCACCTCATTCACTACTCCCTTACTTTTTTCAATCTGTAATCCTCCTTTTTTATAAATGAGTCCCTCTTTCTCATCATATATTTGTATCTCTATATCTCGGCTATTTGATATGAATTTGGGGAATAAAGAAGCTTCAAACTCTATTTTAGGAAGGGGAAGGATTTCAAACTTCCAAGGTTTTGTTTCGGCGATAGTTTCGTTGTTTTTCTTTAACGCTATTTTTACTGCGTGAGTTCCTTCAGCTGTTTTACTTGTTCTAATAAATATCGACGCCTCTGCCTCTCGATTCGGCTCCCCGTCTTTGAGATCTGAAAAAAAGTACTCAAACGGGGTGGGCTGGTTATTCATGAGAAATAAACGATAATCGTCTTTCTCATCCCAAATTGCCTGGCCAGAATTTTTCAAAGTGAGAGTAAAGTGATAGTTTGAGTTTGCAACAATTTCGGCGGGGAAAGCTTGCTCTAATGAGCCCTTTTCAATAATTTCCGGCTCCCCTTTTTCTTTTGTCAGCTCTTTTATCATGTCATATTGGGGATAAAAAGATTCTTCTCCCTGATGTTTCCATGAAAATCCTAAAAATGGTTCTGATTGATAGTTAAAAACAAAAGGTGTTACTGCAACCACTCGATTATCTGATCCCCACACATTTTCATAGGCGATTTGAAAATTGTTCGCAGTATACCGATTGTTTTTCCACCCCGTCTCCGTAATAAATACGGGTAATTCTTTTGAGATGCCGAGATTTTTTAATAACAAAAGCTCCCATTCATAACCGCGGATGCTTTTCCGACCCGTATCCCAAGGGCTTCCTGAAAATCCAGGGTTGGGATAAGAATGGCTTGCCCAACCATCGATATTATCTTGTAGCGTGTAACGTGCTTGCCCTGAGCTTTGTCGAAGGGTAACTTGTAACATTTTTTGTAAAAAGATTTCCTCGTCTTCGTATGTGGGTGGATAATGGGGCGCTGATGCATCAAAGCCAGCCAACATGATAAAAAAATCTTTATTTCTTTCCTTTAGTTTTTGGGCAAATATACTGGCAGTTTTTCCATAACTTTCCGGATCAACTTCACCACCCCATTCAGTTGCGTGATTCGGTTCATTGAAAAGAATGATGTATCTTTTTTTTATTATCCAGTTGAGAGAATCCAGGAATGCGACCCATTGATCGGCGTCCTTCTCCTCGGGGCGGCGCCAGTTTTCTCCTTCCGGCTTAGTTGCAAGACGTACGATGGGAATGAGGTGGTTTTTGCGAAGCTCATCAAATATCCCTTGCCATTTTTTTGTGTCCCGGTCGTTTTCTTGGATGACCAAGGTCGCATATCCATAATCTCCGCCCTGTGAGTTGATCATCTCCGCCGCGTTTTTAATATCAAGGTTGGTTGGTTGAAGAAGAGAAATGCCAAATTTATTATTTCCTTTTTCTTGTGCGGCAAAAACAAGGGTTGGAAGGAATAAGAAAATTATTATTATGAATAAAAATCGTTTCATGTTTGTGGTTAGAGAAGATATGGATAAACCCTTTACACTGGAAATTTGGTCGGGGTGGCGAGACTTGAACTCGCGACCTTGCGACCCCCAGCCGCACGTTCTAGCCATCTGAACTACACCCCGAGCAAATTTCCATGTGCCAGCCGCACGATTAAACCATCCAAAACTACGTCCCGATCCATTTAATTATACCTTACTCCAGCCTTCTCTTTGCAGTAAATTTTTCATTATTACTTTTTAATTTTCTTTGTTATACTTCCCTATGGAATACTTGACTCTTTCCTGGCGAAGCCTCCATACAACCATCTACCATCTTTCTGAAAAAATAAAAAAAACAAACCAGCACTTTGACCTCATCGTAGCTGTTGCACGGGGAGGTCTTACTATTTCACATATTCTTTCTGACTTCATCAATCTTCACATCACCACATTCACCGTCTCTACTTACAAAGATTTTAAACAACAAAGTATTCCCGAGATCACCATGAGAATAGGAAACAAGCTTCATAATAAATCAATTTTACTCGTTGATGACGTATCCGATCACGGTAAAACATTTAAGCGGGGCATCGAGTATCTCAAAGAACTTGGAGTAAAAAAAATCACCACAGCCTCTCCCTATATTAAAACTTGGACAAAACATGTTCCGGATTTCTATATAAAAGCAACAGACCGATGGATTATCTTCCCTTTTGATATGAAAGAATCAGTTGATGTATTAAGTAAAAAATATGTAAAAGAGGGAATGAGTTCTGCACAAATCAAAAGAAAGTTATTACAGATTAAAATCCCAAAATATTTTGTGGAAAAACTCGTGTAATAATTTTAAATTCAACTTATGTTCACTGATCAACAGTCATTTGAGATAGTAGTAAAACACATAAAAAAATTTCCTGAGACTCTTGTTGTTTTGGGTTCCGGTTGGAATAAAGTACTGGATGGTGCGAAAATAGAAAAGGAAATAGGATATAAGGAACTTTTTGGGGTAAGTGCAACGGTACCGGGTCATGAGGGAAGATTGGTCATCGCAAAAATCAAAGGAAAGCGGGTGGCATTTATGGCGGGCCGTTTCCATACCTATGAGGGGTATACTAGTCGTCAAGCGACCACACCGATTCGTGCGTTTGCTAAAGCAGGTATGAAACAACTTGTACTCACCGCGGCATGCGGAGCCCTAAATGAGAAGTTCAAGGTGGGTGATTTTATTATTTTATCTGACGTCATTACTCTTTTTTTAGCACTTGACAACCCTCTTCTCGGACCTAATTTCATCGATGTATCCGAAGTATTTGACAAGGCACTTCGCGAAAAAGCAATCAGTGTTGCAACTAAACATAAAATACCTTTTCACGAAGGTACATATGTATATTATCATGGACCGAATTTTGAGACACCTGCAGACAAGATGGCCCTCAGATTTTTAGGGGCTGATGTGGTTGGCATGAGTATCGTACCAGAGGTATTGGTTGCCCGTTCACTCAAAGTTGATATCCTGGGACTCTCGTTTGTGACCAATCTTGCCTTTGTAAAACACAATCATTTGGAAGTCCTCGCGGAGGCAAATAAGGCAAGTGGAAAAATGGTGAAGATTCTTACCGGCTTATTGTCTTAGCACTTCTAATTGCTTTTATTCCTCGATCAAAAATCATTTCATCCTTTTTTGTTCCACCTCCAAACATCCTCATGAGCCCAAGTGCAATTGTCTTTATATCTGACACATTACTTAGTGTTCCTTCTTTAAGAGCTTTATCAATGGCATCCCTATTTAATTCAAACATCTGTTTCACAATTGGAAGATACTGTGGATCAATATATGCAAGATTTTGAGGATCGTCGTTTGCTAAGGTAACTTGTGTTCCCTGAGCATCCATTATTATCTTCCATAAAGGAGGCATCATGTCTGCATTTGCTCCTACCATTGAGCCAGCAAATGTATCTTCGTTTCCAACTCCCACTAATGGAATATTATGGTTATGAATTCTCACACGGCACATGGGGCATGGGTCAAGACTTGTCATGATCATTTTCCTGTTTCCATTATCTCTTGCTTTTCTTCTCAGGATAACCCTATCTTTATATGTATCTTCTCCTCTTGCTATAGATTCAACTGCATCAATCGCATCCATTTCTGCATGTTTACTCGTATCCATATCTGTTGCTAAACCATTTCTGCCCGCTATTAACCACTCCTGACCTTCATGATTTAATATATACAAGGCACCAATACCATATGTACCTTGTGATAAAGCTCTTATACCCCATACCATCGCATATCCAAGATATTCTTGAAATGAATAAGGTTTTGCTGTATTGATCATTTCTACAACTTTAGGAAGATTTTCCTCAATGAAGGGTACTACTACTGATTTATTAGGAATTTTGTTGAAGTTTAGACTTGGAGGTAAAATCAATTTGACATTTACTCCAGAGTATCCTAATCGTTGTATATTTAAATCAATTTTGTTGTAGTTAAAACCTTCAGCACTCATATTTATTTTATCGAATTATAGCATACTATTATGCCCTGTTCTACTTGATGTTGATTCTCCGATTGATTTTTATAACCAACCTGTTACAATTGAATATGGATAGGAGTAGCTCTTCAAAGTTTATTGAGGGATTGACATTTGATGACCTTCTTCTTCGTCCCGGGTACAGCGACTTCAAAAGACAAGAAATTCTTCTCGAAACACACCTCACAAAAAAGATTAGGCTTTCTATTCCTTTTGTTTCATCTCCTATGGACACGGTTACTGAAAGTGCTCTTGCGATTGCGCTTGCGCGCTTAGGGGGGATTGGTATCATACACCGCAATCTTACTATTGAAGACCAGGTAATGGAAGTATCTAAAGTTAAGAAAGAAAAACTGTTGGTCGGTGCCGCAATTGGTGCGGAAATGTATGAGAAACGAATCGAAAATCTTATAAAAGTCGGGGTTGATGTGGTAGTGATTGATACGGCTCATGGATATACAAAAACGGTTCTTGCGGCTGTATCGACGATTAAAAACCGTTATCCTCATCTACAGATCATTGCGGGTAATATTGCAACAAAAGAAGCCGCACTTGCTTTAATAAAGGTGGGGGCTGACGGTTTACGCGTCGGTATGGGTCCAGGAGCTATTTGTACCACGCGTATTGTTTCAGGCATGGGTGTCCCTCAAATCACCGCTCTCTTTGAGATTGCCCCCGTCGCAAAAAAATATAAAATACCTATCATTGCGGATGGAGGTATTACTTATTCCGGTGACATAGTAAAAGCTCTTGCGGCTGGAGCCTCAACCGTCATGATGGGAAGTTTTTTTGCCTCTTGTGAAGAATCTCCCGGAGAAAAAGTTATCCTCGCAAAAGAACATGTTCCTCCCCGTTTCAAAGATATTTTGAAGATTGAAAAAGAAAAATATATGTTCAAAACATATCGCGGTATGGGTTCAGTTGGCGCCATGCAACAAGGTGCAAAAATTAAGTCAGAGGGTGAGTATCATGGCAAGTTTTATTCAGATCGCGTGCTTATTGCAGAGGGTGTTGAAGGTTTAGTTCCTGTCAAAGGCACGGTGTCTGAACTTATAGAACAGGCAATCGGGGGAATAAAATCGGGTATGTATTATGTTGGATGTAGGCGTATCAACCAGCTACATAAAAAATCACAATTTATCCGTATTTCTCAAGCATCGCTGAAAGAAAGTCACCCGCATGATATATTAGTAACCAACCCAGGGAAAAATTATCAATAATAATTAATCCTATGATTTTTATCATCGACTTCGGCTCCCAAACATGTCACCTCATAAGTCGACGGCTTACCGATTTGGGAATTGAAAATAAAATTTTCGATCCAAAAGATGTGATAAAAATGATTGGCAAAGAAGAACCTAAGGGAATTATTTTTTCCGGGGGGCCAAAATCGGTATATGAAAAAGGAGCACCAACTATTGATAAAAAAATTTTTTCACTCGGTATCCCGATACTCGGAATATGTTATGGATGGCAACTTACCTCACATCTCTTGGGAGGTGAAGTAACTCTTGTCAAAAGTGAGTATGGTCCAGCTCATCTTGAAGTCACAAACTTTAATGATTTATTTTATGGCTTTCCCAAAACCTCAACTGTGTGGGAATCACATGGAGACTCAGTGGTAAAAATGCCTGATGGGTTTGAATCTCTTGCCTCAACTGAAACGGTATTGTTTGCCGCGGCAAAGCATAAAACAGAACTTATCTTTGGGGTGCAGTTTCATCCCGAATCTTCCCACTCTGAAAAAGGGACTCTTCTCTTTGAAAATTTTGCATCTCGTATTTGTAAGATTCCACTCAAACCTAAAAAAATAAACATTGATGAAATGATTTCACAAATCAAGGAAAAAGTTGGAAACAATCTTGTCATCGGCGCGTTTTCAGGGGGGACGGACAGTGTCGTTGCAGGTACCCTGGTTGCCCGAGCAATTGGCAAACAATTTATTCCTTTTTATGTCGACAGTGGTCTTGCAAGAAACGATGTCCTTTACCGGATAAAAAATATTTTTCCAAAAATTCTTGGATTAAAAGTAAATATCATCGAGGCAAAAAAAGAATTCCTTAAGGTTCTTAAGGGAGTTGTGGACCCGGAACTGAAACGAAAAGCAATTGGAGGTCTGTATATAAAACTTTTTGAAGAAGAATTAAAAAAATATCCCGGTGCAACATTCCTCATGCAGGGAACAACATATGCGGACTTCATTCATTCAAAAGGGACAAAAAATTCAGCTCATATCAAAAGTCATCACAATGTAGGGGGTTTACCAAAAGACATGAAGCTAGCACTTCTTGAACCCATGAAATATTTTTATACCGATCAGGTGAGGCAAATAGGGCTTTTGCTTAGTTTACCAAAAGAGGTCATACACCAGCAACCGTTTCCCGGCCCCGGCCATGCGGTACGAATACTTGGTGAAGTTACAAAAGAAAAACTTGAAAAACAAACGCAAGCTGATGAAATTCTGATTGACGAAATGAAAAAAACCGGATGGTATGAAAAGGTCTTTCAGTGTTGGACTATCCTCACTAACTCCCAAAGTACTGCGGTAAAGGGAGATGGTCGTTTTTTTGGAGACGTGATTGCATTGCGCGTGGTATCTTCAAAAGATAGAATGTCAGCCGACTGGGTTGATCTTCCCTATTCCGTTTTGCAACGTATTTCAACGAGAATTGTGAACGAAGTTCCACAAGTTTCTCGGGTCGTCTACGATATCACTACCAAACCCCCGGCTACGATGGAATGGGAATAGGTCTCCCATGATAGAATGATAATATGTATATTGTCGTAGTATTTATTATCTGGAGACTACTTGACTTCCTCATCGCTATTATAACCCCTCATTTTATCCCCTACCTCGGATTTTTCCCCTACGGGGAAATTTTTAAAGAGTATGGGCTACCCGCTTTTATTTCCTCATTTGCCAATTTTGATGGGGCGCAGTATCTCACTCTCGTCCGCGAAGGATACAACACCTACACTCAAGCCTACTTTCCTCTTTATTTTTTATTGGTGAAGGCGGTTGCACTTCTTTTCCCCACTCCTGGTGCAATCCGCGCACATAACGATATGTTGTCTGCGATTCTTGTTTCAAATGTGTTTTTTGTGTTGGGATTATTTTTGTATAAAAAATATTTGGAAGTAATTATGTTCGTAGAGACGGGGCATGCCCCGTCTCTACACAAACATATTACAACGCGCGTTTGGGTGTTAATTTTTCTCCTCCTCTTCCCCACCTCCTTTTTCTTCGGCGCAGTTTATACGGAAGGATTATTTTTCTTTCTCTGTATCGGCTCTCTCTATTTTTTAAAGAAGAAAAATTATTGGCTTGCGGGATTGTTTGCGGCACTCTCCTCGGCAACAAGACTTATGGGAATCTTTCTCTTTGTTCCGTTTATTTTTCATTTTATTAATTTGAAATTGATTAAAAATTTCAAATTAAAAATTTCAAATTTAGTACTTCTTTCCCCCTTTATTGGCTTTGGAATATATTGTCTATATCTCTGGAAAACGGTCGGAGATCCATTCTTTTTCTTCCATGTTCAACCCGTGTTTGGCGCTAACAGATCAACCAATATAATCCTGTTACCGCAAGTATATTTTAGGTATTTAAAAATATTCTTTACCGCGAATTGGAATTTTCAATACTTTGTTTCTCTTATTGAATTTGTTATTTTCTCCTTTGTTTTCATCATTTTAATTTTAGATTTGACCCGCCTCGCCACACGGCGGGTTAAAAATTATGAAAGACTCGCCCTGAATATATTTTCTTTCATCAATCTCCTTCTTCCCACCCTAACCGGCACCTTCTCCTCTATCCCCCGCTATTCACTCATGTCAATTTCTCTCTTTTTATTTTTAGGAGAAATGAAAAATAAATATTTAAAAATATTAATTGCTGTTTTATTTTTTATTCTTCATGTAGTACTTCTGGGGTTTTTTATACAGGGATATTTTGTGGGATGATATAATAGAAGACGTTCCGGGCCTATAGTTTAACGGTAAAACGAGCGCATGGCATGCGCTAGGTCGGGGTTCAATTCCCCGTAGGTCCACTGAAAAACATGAGACAAAAAAATAAGCAAAAAATGTATGTGTAGCGACTCATTAACAGGTGAAGTTTTATCTCTAAGACCAGTAAGGGATGGTCTTTATCATGTTTCTCTGCCAGGATACAAGAAAGATCCTCTTTGGGTTAAGTATATGGAAAGCGCTACAGAGGTTGCTGTTAAATTAATGAAAAATCGACGTGGTAGTAAAGAGACCATATTTAGTAGCCCCCGTAATTTATCAATAATTTTAAAGCGATTAAGAGGTGATGGTAAAGAACAAGAGGACACCCTACTTCGTGGTTGCGAAGAAAAAATAAAAGGGTTTGAGGCTAATCCCACATTAAGGGATGTGGCCGATTATATATTTGCAGACGAACACTATTATTATCATATAAATGACCCTGAGTTTAGGGTTAATGATTTAGGTGGTGGTAATAGTTCTCAAACCGTCTGTCATTATGGGACTCCAAGAGAGCTTGAGCCAGCTTTTGATACACCCTTTCAGGGAGAATATGCAGTAAACCCCTATCAATCATATGCCGCCCGTGCTCAAAAATGCCGGCAAGAGTATTCGGACAAAGATGGGTATATGGTCGCGCCTCTTGCCAAATTAAAATTTAGCTCCAAGGGCTACGGTTATTCTTATGGTCGTACTGATAGTGTTAAAAGATTAAAATTAACTCGAACTCTTAACGATGGTTGGTGGCCCACAGAAATATCAATGGCTGACGATGTATGGAAACACATTAATGGTTTGTTTGTTGATTTAACCGCATTGACAAATGCTGGCAAAGAGGAACTGCTAGACAAAAAAGCCTCCTTAATTGCTCAAATAGGTTGGTGGTATTTTCAACTCATGCCCTATACAAGGGGAAGCGCAGCAATTGGTGTTGCCCTGTTGCAATCATTGTTTGATTTCGTGGGAATCAAGAACTCGCCCTATAAAGATGGGGTTTCGCCGGATTTGGAAGCATATGTAACGCCCCTTCCAGAATATCTTTCTGGTTTTGAAAAATTGTTTAAAGAAGGGTTTGCCGTGACTATGTAATTTTGAGGAAAAAAATTATTTTCTTATTTCAAACCCTTCAAATATCTCCTTTGGTTCTTGCCAGTAGACTTCAATGTCATCAACTCGAGAAACTTGGGGACCTTCTCTCACCATTGTTAGTATTTTTTCAACATCGTCTTGTTCTCCTTGAAACAAGGCCTCAACACCCCCTCCTTTTCCAAACATATGTTCATTTTCAAAAGAATTTCTTACCCATCCAGTGACTTTAATCGTTTTAGTTTGAATTTTTGTCCATGCGCGAAACCCGACACCGATGACGTCGCCTTTTATATACGCATGTACTTGCTTGAGCATAATTTTTAATTTGAAATTTAAAATTTTAAATCAATTTCAAAGTCACAATCATTAAACTTTTAAACATTTATATTTTAGGTTTGATTTCAAATTAAAAATTTCAAATTTCAAATTACTTAATGCTCGGATCAATCTCCCTCGCTCTTTTCAAATATTCCCCCGCCTTCGTCTCATCCCCCGCTTCACGATATAAAACTGATAGATTGTAAAGTAAATCGCGAGATGAGGGGTTGTCTTTTAATGCTGCTTCAAGTTTTATAATGTTTTTCATCCGTTCTTTTTCAATTTTGAAAACTTCCTCCTCGATTGAGGCGCCATACTTATTTTTATAGCGTATCAGTTCTTGAGAAAATAGGGGGAGTTTGCGAATATCGGTGAGATAGGTTGCCACCACTTGTTTTTCTTCATCTATCATCCGGAAATAAAGAGGGGAAATGTTCTGCGACGCCGCCGCATTTACGATAACAAAAACAAAAAGAACAATAAAAAGGCCGTTGCGAAATAGTTTCCCCAGGTGTATTTTTTTTGTTTCCGGTTTTTGAGGTGTCATATTAGGCTCGATTAATACGTGTTATTATTATATACTTTTTTTATGGACCAAGCCATTGTACAACCACTCATCGACCGATCCATTACCTTCGGCCTCGCCTTGGCCGCAGTACTGCTTGGGGGCGTTCTCACGTGGCTTTTTGTATATCTCCTTTCCGTCTTTCTCCGTTTGAAAAAACGGGAAAAAGCGTCTTTAGAGATGATAACTCTTGAGGTAAGGCTTCAAAAAGACAACGAGATAAAGATTGACGCGGCCGAGCAGATGTTTGCCGCATTGACAACACTAAAAAAAGGTGGGTTCTTTTCCTTTCTAGATGTGGATGACGTCGTTGCGTTTGAAATAATCGGGAGAAATGCGGATATCCGTTTTTATGTGTCGATTCCTTCGAAAATAATTGACTTGATAGAAAAAACCATTTATGGATATTATCCCCAGGCCGATATTTTGCGGGTAGATGAACCTAATATTTTTTCCGAAGAGGGAAAAGTTGCGTATGGTGCCCTTGTTCAAAAAGATTTTCCCTATATGCCTATTAAAACGTATAAAGACTTGCCGACTGACCCCTTGGCCGCCCTTACTTCGGCGCTTTCAAAAATTAGTGAAGGAGAAGGTGCAATTGTACAATTTTTAATTCGTCCCGCAAAACCGTCTTGGAAAAAACTTGGGAAATCATATGTTTCATCAACCAAAAAAAGTGAGGCAAACCCAGAGAAAGCCACTTTTAAAACCGATCCAAAAATGCTTGAAAAAATTGATGACAAGTGCTCGCGTTCTGGTTTTGAGACAACCATCCGCTATGTGGTATCCGCAAAAACAAAAGATATGGCCGGCGTTCACTCGAGAAACATTTCCTCCGCTTTTTCCCAGTTTAACTCCGACTTGAATTCTTTTAAAAAACCACGCATCTGGTTTAAGGGAGCTTTTATGATTAATTTTATTTATAAATTTTTCCCTGTAGTTGAGCCTTCTTTTTTCAAATCCGTTTCTATCTTTTCAACCGATGAACTAGCAAGCCTTTTTCATTTCCCGAATAAAACTATTGAAACCCCTCATATTCAATGGCTCAAGGCCAAATCGGCCCCCGTGGCCGCCGAAGTCCCTAAGGAGGGGGGTACATTCATGGGTTTTGGATATTACCGTGGCGTAAAAAGACCCATCGCAATTGCCCCCGCCGACCGCATGCGACACACCTATATCATCGGAAAAACAGGGGTAGGAAAATCAGAGTTGTTGAAGGAGATGATTAAGCAAGATATAAAAGACGGTCATGGGGTGTGTGTAATCGACCCCCACGGAGACCTTATTGATGACACGCTTCGCTTCCTCCCCCCCGAGCGGGCTGAAGATGTAATTCACTTTGATCCCTCAGACGATGAACGCCCTATGGGTCTTAACCTTCTTGAGGCAAAGACAGAACAGGAAAAACACTTCATCACTTCCTCCATTATTAACCTGATGTATAAATTATATGATCCTCAACGCACGGGTATTATTGGTCCCCGTTTTGAACACGCGGTGCGGAATGCGATGCTTACTATCATGTGCGAACCGGGCGCAACCTTCATCGAAATTGTACGTATATTAACTGATCCTAAATATGTGCAAGAGCTTCTTCCAAAAGTGGCCGACCCCATTGTGCGCCGTTACTGGACCGATCAGATCGCGCAGACCTCCGACTTCCATAAGTCAGAAGTTCTCGATTATATTGTTTCCAAATTTGGCCGCTTCGTCACAAATAAATTGATGAGAAACATCATTGGCCAGTCGGTCTCCGCCTTTGATTTTAGAAAAGTGATGGATGAGGGGAAAATACTTCTCATCAATCTTTCAAAAGGACGCCTGGGTGAAGAAAATTCAAGCTTTTTGGGTCTCGTTATCATTCCTAAAATCCTTATGGCCGCCATGAGCCGTGCTGAAATAACTGAAGACAAACGAAAAGATTTTTATCTCTATGTGGACGAGTTTCAAAATTTTGCAACCCCTGATTTTGCCGTTATTTTGTCTGAGGCTCGAAAATATCATCTTGCCCTAACCGTTGCAAATCAGTTCATCGGCCAGATGGATGAGGAGGTCAAAAACGCCGTGTTTGGCAATGTGGGAACTCTTATTTCTTTCCGTGTGGGAGTGACAGACGCTTCCTATATCCAGCGCGAATTTCAGCCCATATTTGGAGAGTCTGACCTCATTAATATTGAGAGGTTCCACTCCTACATGAAAACCATTGTCCGCAACGAGCCCGTACCCCCCTTCTCTGTTGATATGACAAAAGACATGAGTAAATTAAAAGGTCAGGCAAATGAGAAAATAGCCCAGGCTATTATCCAGCTTTCCCGACTGAAATATGGTCGCCCCAAAGAACTGGTTGAGGCGGAGATATCACAACGCTCCCGCCTATAATTCTTATGCAAACATATCAAACTATTCTCACTAAAAAAACCGTTTTCCCAAACGACGTAGATCTTTTTCAATTCTCGCTCGATAATCCAAAAGAGATTGTTTTTACTCCCGGCCAGTATATTATTTTAAAAGTTCCAAATGGCGCCTCATTCGTTAACCGCCTTTATTCAATCGCAAGCACCTCAACCCAAATAGGCTCGTTTGAACTTTTAATTAAACGCGTCCAGGGTGGGTTAGCTTCTAATTATATAAATACTTTTATGATGGGACAAAAAATTGAGTTCTCGGGTCCTGCAGGCCAATTTTCTCTTAAAAATACCCCCCTCGCAAAGGTTTTCCTAACCACCGGTACGGGAATTGCTCCGATTCGGAGCTTTATTCTTTCAAATAAGGGCCACGCACAAAAATATCACCTTTTCTGGGGTATGCCCACTATAGCTGATCTGTATCTTCTTGATGAGCTAAAGGAGATCGCCAAAAATGATCCCCATTTTAAGTTCTCCGTGTGCCTGTCAAAAGAGCCATCCCTTGAGATAATAGACACGGCCGACCAGGGTTATTTTAGCCTTGGCCATGTGAATGAAGCCGCTCTGGGGCTTGTTAAAGGTCTTCCCCAAAACAGCCTCGAGTTTTATATTTGCGGGAGGCGAGAAGTGGTTGAATCTCTGCGGGAGTACCTATATACTCACGGAATAGACCGTTCTTTGGTCTATTTTGAGCGCTATTAGCCCATTCACTTCATTCACTTCGTCCCTCTCAGTGTAAACAGGGTAAACCCCCTCCCAATTGTGCTTGCATTCCCCTGTACGGTGTGATATATTATAGGCTGTTATGGTAAATTACATCCCCCATTCCCTTATAAACGACTTCGTTACCCACCTGCAAAGCCAGGGTAAATCCGAGTTCACCGTAGTTGCGTATAAGAAGGATCTTGAACAGTTTGTGGGCTTCCTTACCACCAAAGAGAAAACAGACATCCGTGAGGTGAAAAAAGAAGATATTGACGGCTTTATTGAGAAACTTGTCACCGACGGATACACAAAAAAATCAGCCTCGCGCAAGCTCAATTCTATTCGCACCTTTTTCCGCTATTTAAAAAATCTCCTTGTTATTGACCAAAATCCCTCCCTCGACGTCACTCATCCCAAATATACCTCAACCCCTCCCCGCATATTAAGTAAGCTCGAATATCATGCCCTGCGGGACTTTGCAAAGGACGACTCTCGTACCTATGCTCTTGTTGAGATCCTCCTTCAAACAGGTATTAAAATCGGAGAGCTTGCAAATATCCATTCTGAAGATCTAAAAGACAGCGTGCTTTCGGTCCGCCCCTATGGAAAAAATCCCGCACGCGAGGTTCCCCTTAATAAATCGATTAAAAAAGCAGTTGCCGACTACACAAAAATCAGGGGTTCAAATGCCACCGACGGACACCTTTTCATAACCCGGAGCGGTAAGGCAATCCTTATCCGCAACATCAGGCAGATCATCAATCGTTGTTTCCGCGAGGTTGAAATCAAAAACGCAACAGTTAATGACCTTAGAAACACGTTCATCGCTCAACAACTTCTCAATGGAACCTCTCTTGAATATATTGCAAAGATCGTCGGACACAAGCGCCTTTCTTCAACTGAGCGCTTTCTCAACCTGGTAAAAGAAGAGGTTGTCCGAAAAGAAAAACTCGGAGAACTTTAACCCCATCATCTATAATGGATACATGAATCTTACTGTTTATACCGATGGAGGCGCTCTCAACAATCCCGGCCCCGCGGCATCAGCCTACCTCATATATCAAGGAAAAAAACTTCTTTTTAAAAATGTTTTATCTATTGGGAAGGCTTCAAATAATGTTGCAGAATATACCGCCCTCATTATGGCTTTTAAAAAAATAGAGGAAATAAAAAAAACCGTTTCTATCTCATCCATCACCTGTCTTGCGGACTCAAAACTTTTAGTAATGCAGATGAGGGGGTTTTATAAAATAAAACACCCGGATATGAAGAGGCTTCACATCGAGGCTAAAATACTTGAAATGCAACTTGGTGTTGTCCCTTCCTACCGGCATATTCCGCGGGAAAAAAATGAAGAGGCGGATTCTTTAGTGAAGAGTATTTTGCTCCCGTAGAAAACTATTCTTGTATACGGACCGGCATGATGATGTGGATGAAGTCTTTCCTTCCTTCGATTTTAAAGACAACGGGAGCGTCGGGTCGCAGGATTTCAATCTCTATCTTCTTTTCTTGGGTGTTGTTGAGAAAGTCCAAAACAAAACGGAAATTAAAAGCAATTATCTGGTCTTCTCCCTCGTGCTGGGTCTCAAGCTGTGACAGGTTTTCTTTTCCCCCTTCTGTTTTGGGGCGCATAATAAGGCCCCGTTTGGAAAATTCACACACTACAATGTTTGACGCGTCGCGTGCAAAGATAGAGACGAGCTTAAGTTTTGTGAGAAGCTCTTCCCGGTCTAGGTGGATGGTTGTTTTCTTCTCTACTGGAACTACCTTTTCAAAAGGAGGAAATTCTCCATCAATGAGGCGGGTATAAAATTGGTCCTCCCCTATCTTAAAGAGGACAAGTTTTTCCTCGGGGGAATAACAGAAGGAAATGGTGTCAACCACCTTCATATATTTGAGTATTTCATATAAAAACCCGCTGGGAATAAGCATGGGGGAGATGGTTTCTTCTTTTTTTGTTTTTAAAAGAGAGAGACGGAACCCATCGGTCGACACGATCCCAAGCTCGGTATCCATATCAATAAAATTAACTCCGTTCAGTGCGGGGCGGGACTCGTCTTTTGAAGCGGAGAAAAGGACGAGGGGAAGTGCCTGGAGAAAGAAAGATGTTTTAACCACCTGCCCCTTTTCTTTCATTTCGGGTGGTAGAGGAAAGTCTTCTTGAGAAACAAGGGGAAAGGCTCCTACCGTCTCTCCTTTATGGAGTCGGAGTATATTCTTCTCTATCTCTACATCAAGCACTCCTCCTCCTAAAAGGCCAAGAAACTCGATTATTTTCTTTGTGTCTATTACTACCTTAAACTCTTCGTCCATTTTGAGAGGAAGGGTTG
>CAYITZ010000013.1:0-23451 GCA_964366485.1 uncultured Gammaproteobacteria bacterium | reverse complement strand
GGTGAAAAAAACGTATGACATCGATGTACTGTGTAAAATGTAGAGCAAAAAAAGAGGTTTCAAATGCAGAAAAAGTTACCATGAAAAACGGTAAACCTGCTCAGAAAGCAAAATGCCCCACTTGTGGAACGGGAATGTATAAAATAGGAGCGGCATAATTTTCATAAATAAAAAAAATCCCCTCCAAGTCGGAGGGGATTTTTTTATGGGTTAAGTATTCTGTAAAGGTATCGTTTCTATTTTATAAAAGCTATTTTTCTTCACCGTCTGCACACTGTCAAAAAGAATTAATTCTGAAACTTTAATTTCAAAATCAATATTAGTTCTTTCTAATTTTTTCTGTAAGAGAAAATATTGTTGTTTCGATGAAGTACTTGACCGGGAAACCGTAACGTGGGGAATAAATTTTTTTTGTTCTAACGAAAATGCGTCTTGTATTTTTTCCGCAATCGCCTCAAGAATCTTTTCCCGACGGAAATGGACGTAGATCATAATCTGATTTGTCATAAACAAATCTAAATGAGAAGCATACAAATAAAACGACTCTTGATCATAAAGTGCGTCTTTTATTTTTTGTATGACTGCTTCTTTTTTATGATGCGGTGCAAAAAAATGGATAGGGATATGGTACTGGTCTTGATCTACCCAACTATATGCCGGATATACTTTTTGAAGATCTCCAAGTTGAGACAAGAGTTGTTGTTTAACTTTTTTCGGTAAATCAATTGCCAGATTAAGTGCCATATTGTTGTATGTATGAACTTGAATAACCTTTCATAAAATCTATTTGTATTAACGATGCACCAACCTTCTGTGCCTGGTTACTCTTTTCTATCAAGTGCGGGTCCCCTTTAGTCAAAGCAATAATATTTGGGTGAATCATCTGAACCATTTCAAAATAATCCTTCTCAATAAACAAGGGTAACAAAATAATCATGTCTACCAGATCCAAATGCGCAAGTATTTCTGCCCGTTGCTTCTGAGTATGGATTGGTTTTTTCTTCTTGATTTGCCTAATAAATTCATCTGATTCAAGTGCTACTATGAGCTCTTCACCTTTTGCTTTTGCCTGCTCCAGGAATCTCAGATGTCCGTAATGTAAAATGTCAAAACATCCGCCAACAAGTACCGTTTTCTTTCCGCCCATCATTTTTCTTAGCATTGCACGATTTTCATATTGTATTATTTTATTACTTATCATAGCTCGTTGTGGACTGCCCTGTTGTAGTATTATAGTATATCATCTTGATTTACCCTTATGACAGACAATTCCGGCATACTCCATGGACGGCAAAAGATACTCATCGTTGATGAGGGTCAAAGTTTGTTCGGACAACAACTTAAACGCTACCTAAAAAAATTTGATAATGATATTTTTTTATCTCCCCACATACCGTCAACCATTACTCAGTTTGATTATTGTTTTTTTGTTAATGAGGAAACATTTTTAAAAAAAGCGGATTATTTTGAGCCATGGAGAAATGTGGTGTTGGTCATAGGAAATAACCCGAAAAAAGCGACCAACTCTACAAAACTTATTCATCAGAGAAAATTGAAAGATGTCAAGGTAATAGCCCTTCCTCATCTTCACTCCAGCAGTTCGAGCCAGATCGAAGAAGTAGTATGGTTTGCCATATCAAAGTCGACCGAGGTGTTGCTTGCCCTGCGTCCTGAGACAAACCAAATTGCTCATGTGCGGCAAGTGACAGTACAAACAAGAACTCATCAATCTCCCTTCTTCCATCTCTATTTGTTTCTCGAAAAGACCATCAGCAAAAAGAACATGACTCTTTTTGCCATTATGGCAATACTGATATATCACTTTATTTTTGTAATACCCCTTCTGTATGGGGGAACTTTTCTCTATCAGGCGGTCAAAAAAATTCAGAAAAAAGATTTTTCCTCGGCTGTCGTACTTATCAAAGAGAGTCAACCCGCTGTTGCAACCGCAAAAAAACTGTATTCTTTTGCCCGCCCCACGTTTCTCCTCTTTTCTTTGGCCCAGACTACCGACGACCTCTTTGCCATACATGAAAAAACGATATTGATAATGAATACCTCAATTGACCTACAGCAAAATGCGCACCAAGCCTTTACCCTTCTTTTGAAGAAAAATAAATCAAACGAGGAAAAGCAAAAAACATCATCACTCATCCAGTCGATAAAAGAGTCGTTGTCAATTCTTGAGGAACACCTTGTTTTTCTTAATCAAAAAATTCCTTCCCGCGTACCTCTTTTTAATACATATAAAGAACAGATGGCGAATGCAATCAATATGGTTGCGAAAGCGAAAAAACTAGTCTTTTATTTACCAAAGCTTCTTGCGCAGGACAGTGAAAAAAAATATCTCCTTCTCTTTGCAAACAATATGGAACTTCGGCCGGGAGGTGGATTTATCGGGTCATACGGTATTTTGACCATGAAGGATCTCACATTTGAAGGAATACAAGTGTATGATGTGTATGATGCCGATGGCCAGCTCACTGCCCATGTGAAACCTCCGGACCCCATCCGCGATTATCTTTCACAACCGCATTGGTTTTTGAGGGACTCGGCATTCTCCCCCGATTTTTATGAAAACTATTTCCAGGCAAAATTTTTCCTTGAAAAAGAAAAGCAATTATCCGACTTTTCCGGAGGAATTCTCATAACAACTACCGCCATCAAGAATATGTTGTATTCGTTCGGCAATCTCTATCTGCCCGATTTTAATGAGAAAGTGAACGGGGATAATTTTTATCTGAAGACGCAACTCTATGCGGAAAAAGGTTTTTTCCCCGGTTCAACTCAAAAAAAGAGTTTTCTCTCCGCCCTTACCCGCCAGATTCTGGTCAGCCTTGACTCTGTCCCCGAGTTGGATCTTATCAAACAAATATATAAGTCTGCTGAAGAAAAACAGTTGGTTTTTTATATTGAAGACGAAGACTTGCAAAAAGTCATCGATTCTTATTATTGGGCCGGGCGCATTATTGAACCCCACTGTCCGCCGAACATTGATAATTGTTATACCGATTTTCTTTTTCCCTATGATGCCAACCTCGGAGTCAATAAAGCAAACTTTTTTATGAACCGAGCTATGGAAGTAAAAATAAATATTGACGCAGACGGAATCGTACATAGTTATCTGAATATAAAATTCAAAAATGAGTCGATTCAGGACATATTTCCCGGTGGTTCATACCAAAATTATTTTCAGATACTTATCCCCCGAGACAGCCTGATAAAAAAAATCATGATCGATGACCGCCAACTTGACCAGTATGACCAGGAAATGGGTCAGTTTAAAAAGGTCGGTTTTTTCTTTGATGTACCTATCCAGTCAAAAAAAGACGTCAGTATTGAGTATCAATCGATCAAGAAATTTTTACCCGGCAAATCCATTTATCAATTCCTTCTCCAGAAACAAATTGGTTCAATAAACAATGATATAAGTCTTGAAATAACCCTCCCCCCCAACATGTTTTTAGTTAATCAAAACTTTTCTGCTCTTGTTAAAAATAACCAGATCCTCTATAATACTGAGTTATCAGCAGATAAAATTTTTTTTATTGAACTGCTTAAAGATTAATATGAAAAAAAGTGCTCAAAACACCTCAAACCAAATCGGTCTTTCAGTTACCAACAGAACAGTTTTAGGGAAACAGGTCAGGAAATTAAGAAAAGAGGGCACTCTTCCGGGGAATGTGTACGGCAACGATTTTAAATCGGTGGCTGTCAGCATGAAATACTCTGACTTTGCGCATGTGTATAAGATTGTTCACGAGACAGGAGTTGTGTACTTGCAGTTGGATAAGAACGAGATTCCCGTCATGGTGAAGCACATCCAGAGGCACCCGCTTGATTCAAGTGTGCTTCATGTAGATTTCAGAAAGGTCGATCTTACGAAGAAGGTAGTCGCGGAAGTTCCCGTCAAGGTTGTTGGCGTATCTGAGGCTGTTGCTCAAAAGGGAGGGGTACTTCTTCATCAGTCATCCCACCTTTCAGTCGAAGCTCTTCCTCAGGATGTTCCCAACGCAATCGAAGTGGATATTTCAGTCATGAAGGAACTTGGTCAAGATATCAAAGTATCTGACCTACCCAAGAATGAAAAATATTCGGTTACTACAGATGCAAATAAGGTAATTGTATCCGTCACCGCTCATAAAGAAGAGAGTGTCATCGCCGAAACAACCGCAACAGCCGCTCCTGAGGTCATAACTGCAAAGGTTGACGTTGAAGGCTCAGTTGAGGCTCCAGAAGGTAAAGAAGGAAAGAAAGAGAAAGAAGAAGTAAAAGAACCAGTTAAAAAATAATATGACCATAATTAAAACAGAGTTTGCCTTGGCCCTCAATCAGGTTGCCGGAGAACGTGGCATCTCCCCCGATGAAGTCATTGAATCCATTGAGTTGGCGCTCGTTGCCGCTTATAAAAAAGAGTATCAGGGCAAAGAAGAGGAAGTGTTGACCTCCAAACTCAATCGGGAAACAGGTGAATCCAAAATTTTCAAGGAAAGCAAAGATATTACTCCTCCCGGATTTGGCCGCATAGCCGCTCAGACTGCAAAACAAGTCATCTTACAGAAAATCCGCGAAGCAGAAAAACGCACGGTCATCTCCCACTATAAGGGTCAGGTCGGCGCCGCAATCCGTGGCCGGATTATTCGGTTTGACGGTTACAACGCCCACATGGACATTGGCAAAGCTGAGGCTGTTTTACCCCATGAGGAACAAATTAGAGGCGAAAACTATTCAGTAAATAATTCATTTACCGTCTATCTGAAGGAAATTACAGATGATAAATTTGGTAATCCCCGCATAATAGTATCCCGTAACGATGCTCGTCTGATCGAGGAACTCTTTAAAAAAGAAGTTCCCGAAATCGGCAATAAAACAGTTGAAATCAAAAAAACAGTCCGTGAGCCGGGAGAGCGTGCAAAGATCGCAGTTGCAAGCACTCACGGATCAGTTGATCCGGTTGGCGCCTGCGTCGGACAAAAAGGCATACGGGTTCAGACGGTGACTGACGAGTTTGAAAGGAAAGAAAAGATTGATATCATCCAATGGAACAAAGACGATAAACTTTTTATCATTGCCGCTTTATCCCCTGCCAAAGTAATTGACGTTGAAGTCGATCGGGAAGCTAAACGGGCAAAAATTACCGTGGATGAATCTCAGGCCCCCCTTGCAATCGGAAAAGGTGGGGTGAATGTTAACCTTGCTTCCCGGCTTACCGGCTATACTCTCGACATTGTACAGAAAAAGGCCACTCCCTCCGAAACGAAAACCGCAACTACTGAAGCCAAACCGCAGGCATAATGTTTGCCTAAGTGCAGAGTTTATTTTTTGATTTTTTTATATGCAATCAAGGTCGCCCGTCGTAGCCATTTTAGGTCATGTTGATCATGGGAAGACTACTCTTCTTGATTATATCCGTAAATCCCGCATAGCAAAGGGTGAAGAAGGCGGTATAACACAAAAAATAGGTGCTTATGAAGTGGCAACTGGCATCAAAGGTTACCCGATAAATAAAATAACCTTTATCGATACTCCCGGACATGAAGCTTTCTCCCTCCTTCGCGCGCGGGGGGCACATGTTGCAGATATTGCCATACTCCTCATTGATGGACGGGACTCCGTCATGCCTCAGTCAATTGAATCTATTTCACACATCAAAGCCGCGGGAATCCCTTTTATTGTTGTCATAAATAAGATTGACTTGGAGGATGTGGACGTTGAAAAGGTGAAAAATGACCTGTTGAAATATGAAGTTATGGTGGAGGGTAAGGGTGGAGGCATACCCGTCATCCCCCTGTCTGCCAAAACCGGAAAGGGAGTAAATGACCTCTTGGAAACAATTCTTTTTATATCTTCAGATAAGAAGCTTGAATATGATCCTCTTGCGACCCCGCAAGCCTATATTATTGAAACTAAGAAGGATAGGCGCGGCATCGTCATGAGTGCGATCATCAAAAACGGCGTGCTTAAAGTTGGTGACACCATATATGCCGACCAAAAAAAAGCCCGTGTTCGCGCCCTCATTAGTGACACAGGTAAAAATATTCAATCCGTCACCCCCTCAACCCCTTTTGAGCTTCTTGGGTTTGAGGATGCCCCCAGCGTCGGCTCTGAAATATCCAGTTTACTTATAGCTCCTAAGGAAAAGGTTGTTGATGCAATACCCGCAGAAAAGGCGGTATTTGACATGGTAACCATGATGGCAGTACCCAAATTAGAAAAAAAACTCGCCCTCGTCATCAAATCTGACTCTCAAGGCTCACTTGAGGCTATCCATGCCGCCCTTGTCAAAAACGAACACGTAGACATCCTGTTAAGCGCGGTCGGAGATATCCACAAATCAGACATTTTCCTGGCTAAAACAGCTAAGGCTATCGTGATTGGCTTCAATGTGAAGCCTGATCCCGAGACTAAAGACTTAGCAAAGCAAGAAAAAGTAATCATCAAGACATACGGTATAATTTATGAGCTTCTGGACGAATTAAACGAGGTGGCAGATCTTCTTCAGGAAAAGGAAGAGCAGGAAAAACACCTCAAGGGCGAGGCTAAAATCATCGCAACCTTTACCATTGAGGGCGAAAAGATATTTGGAGTGAAGGTAACCAAGGGTAAGATTACGGCAGGAGACGAGGTTCAGCTTCACCGAGGAGACAATCTTATAGGAAAAATGCGCTTGGTATCTCTCCAGGTACGCGCTAAGAAGGTTCAGGAAGTCAAAAAAGACCAGGAATCAGGCATGGTTTTCTCTCCACCCCTTGACATACGGGTAGGTGATGTGGTAAAATGTATCCTATAATATGTTTCCAAACAACAATTCTCAAACCACATCTCGCATCGTTGAAGTAATTGGGAAAGGAACCAGCGGCATCATTGTGTTGCCACAAAATCCTACCGTGGATGCAATAGCGGCAACAACTTCTCTCTATTTAGGTCTTTTGAAACTCGGTAAAACCGTGACAATCGTATGTTCTTCACCCGTCCAGAGTGACCTTATGGGTGCAGATAAAATTCAAGCAAATCTTTCAGTCGGAGGAGACAACTTAGTTGTTTCATTCCCTTATGCCGACGGGGCAATCGATAAAATCGATTATAACATCCAGGGTCAATTTTTCAATTTGACCATTGCTCCCCGTGCCGGGTTTCCTAAGTTGAACCCTAGCCAGGTTACCTATTCATACACAGGAGGAGCATTTGACTTTATTGTTGCCATCGATATGCCCAATCTGAATAGTGCAGGTCCACTCTATGCTGATAATCAAGCCATGTTCCAGGGAAAAAACATCATTAATATTGACCGTCATCTGACCAATGGATTTTTCGGGACCATCAATTTTGTGAATAAAACAAGCTCCTCAACATCAGAGTTAGCGTTGAAAACGCTTCAGGCTCTTCAAATTGAACTGGATCGTGATATTGCAACTAATTTGTATGCCGGGATCTCAACCGCAACAAATAATTTTACTGCATACTCTGTCAATGCCGAAACATTTGAGACCATTGCAACTCTTTTGAAAGCTGGTGCTATGAAAAAGAGTTTTAAGCCCGCCATTCCAGCCACGTCCCCTGTTTCTCAGGGATCATTTGGCATGTCCGCAGTTGGGACACAAAAAGCGTTTGAACAAAAAATGGGGGGAAGTATTGACGCAATCGAAACTGCAGGCTCAGCACAAGCAAAAGAAGGGGTTCCGCCCGCTCAAGATTGGTTGAAGCCTAAAATATTCAAGGGTGGCGGATTAGTCTAAAAGGGGCGCTTTAGTTTGTTGGCTTTGATCTTCCAGTTTTATCTTTTCAACTGTTTTCACGAGTTGATTTGTGCGGGTTGAACTGACTTCGTTAAACTGTTTGGAAAGTGATTGGATACGGTCTCCTATCTTCATAAATTCCTCATTGTATTTTTGAAACTCGCTCTCAAACATCTTGATGTGACCGATTATCTTATGGATATTGCTTTGGTATTTGAAGTTGTCATATGCCTGCCTCACTAACCGCAATATCGCGGTAAAACTGAAAGGTCCCGCAAACACCACTTTTTGCCTCATTGCGTCAGACCACACGTCATTCATCTTGTCATAGATGAACGAAAAGATCATTTCATTGGGGATGAACATGATGACAAAATCAACGGTGTTATCCTCGGGGTTGATATAGTCTCGTGTCGTCACCTGTTTTATTTTATCTCGAATATCCCGCTCAAAAGCTTTTTTTAGTTCGTTTTTCCCCGCCGCGTCTGCCGTCTCCGTCATTCTCTGGAGATTTTGATAGGGAAATTTTGCGTCAACATTAATCTTAACTTTATTGGGAAGAAGGATGGTGAAGTCGGGGCGTTTGCCCGTGTCGTGCTGTTCCTTGTTAAAGACATAGTCGGTCCCCCGCACAAATCCGCTCATCGAAAGCAAATCTTCGGCTACCTGTTCACCGAACTGTCCTCGGAGTTGATTGTTGGACAGAACTTTTTTTAGATTTTCAGTTGTGGTGGAAAGTTGTTCAGTAATTTTTCTCTGATTTTCGAGTTCACTTTTCAATTCACGAAACGACCCGACCCGCTCCTTCTCTGCTCCATATAACTTTTCATCATTTTTCTCCAGATCATCTTTGATTTGTTTGATGAGGTTTTCAATTGCGAGTCTTTTGCTCTCGTAATCATTTTTTATATCCTGATTTTGCGCTCCCAACTGGTCTTTTGCAATGGGAATAAACTGGTCGATCATTTTTTTAGTCACATCCGGCAACACAAACCGAACCACGATGAAAATAATCGAAACGCTCAACAAAATAGCAACAATAACAGGTATAACCATGTCTATATCATACCAAAATGAATTTTTTATTACGTTATAATTAGCCCATGAAAATATCATGGAAAAAAGAGATCGCTATAAATGAAAAGCCGGAAGCTCGTGAAATTGTGGATATGATCCTTGAAAACAGACATATCAAAGACTCAAAAGAATTTCTCTCACCCATATCCCCCCTTGAAATACCCCTTTCCACTTTTGGTTTCAAAAAAGAACTGGAAAAGACGCTCAAACTTCTCGAGTCGATAAAAAAAGAGAATAAAATGATAGTCGTCTATACCGATTACGATGCTGACGGCATAACGGGAGGAACTATTCTTTGGGAGACTCTCCATATGCTAGGCTTTAAAGTCATGCCTTATGTCCCCCATCGTCGTCATGAAGGATATGGATTCTCAGTGAAGGGAATTGACCGCGTGAAAAAAGAGTTTGATCCCGCTCTCATCATAAGTGTCGATCATGGAATAAGCGGGAAAAAAGAAATCGCCTATGCCTCAAAATTGGGGATTAAAATAATCGTAACCGATCACCACTTGGCACCTTCAGAGTTACCTGAAAAAGCAGAAAGTATTTTTCACATCCCTGCTCTATCCGGATCAGGGGTTGCTTATTTTTTTGCAAAGGAATTATTTCAACATTTCAATTTTGTACGGACAGGTTTTAAACCTGTCCCTACATTAAAAATATTGGAATCATATTTTTATTCTGATTATTTGGCCCTTGCCGCAATTGGCACCATTGCAGATCTCATTCCGTTGGTTGGACCATCAAGAAGCATCGTCTACCACGGTCTCAAGGCTTTCAAAGAAACAAAAAGACAAGGAATCAAACACATCATCAAAGAAGCAGGGATTACGGACAAAGATATAACTCCGTATGAAGTAGGTTTTATCATTGCACCGAGAATAAATGCAGTGGGCAGGCTTGAACATGCTATAGACGCTTTAAGATTACTATGTACCCACAACGATAAACAAGCTGAAGAGATTGCGTCAAAGATGGGAGGAACTAATAAAGAACGTCAGAACCTCGTTACGATAGCGGTCAAACAAGCAAAAGAAATGGTTGAAAAAATTATTAATGAGGAAGGGAAGCTTCCCCTTATCATAACTCTATTTTCTGAAGAATGGAATGAAGGAATCATCGGGCTTATTTCTTCAAAAATTACGGAAAGTTATTCCCGACCCTCAATCGTCATGACTAAGTGTGACGGCTTTTGGAAAGGCTCTGCTCGCTCCATGAATGACTTTCACTTGACGGACTTCTTGAGATCGCTTGATAAGTATCTAATAAGTGTAGGTGGTCATAAAGGCGCTTCCGGATTTTCGATGCTGGATGAAAAGAAAGAAGCTTTCTTAAAAAAAGTACAAACGGCGGCAAAAAAAATAGTAACGGAGAAAGATTTTGAAAAAAAGATTGAAGCAGATTTGAAAATTCCCCTAGCTTTAGTAAATATAAAACTCGCTCATGAATTGGAACGCTTAAGCCCCTACGGAATTGGAAACCCAAACCCTTCATTTATAAGCGAAGTAACAATACTTGAAAAAAAATTATTTGGTAAAAAAAGTGAGCACGTGAAACTGTTTGTAAAAGACGCCAACACCGGCTCCTTCCCCATGGAGTTTATAGCATTTTTTAAAGTGGACGAATACAAAGATATTGAAAAAGGCCAAACCATTTCCTTGGTTTATAATCTGGATATAAATCGGTGGAATGGAAGGGAGAGTTTGAGAGGGAGGATATTAATCTTCATGTAAGTGCAGTGCTGTCCCGGTAACTTCTGGAGATAACCAACTATCATTACCTGGTTCTGAAAGATGTTGCTGTAAGTAGGAATTTAGACTATCCAGTCCGGGTTGTAAGGGAATCCATGTTATTTTATCTCTTAAGTCGGTTATGTCTTGCATGGGCCATACTGCATCTGTTATATAAATTCTACTAATAAGTTGATTGTTTAAATTTGCAATTGCTTCTCCTGCAAAAATTCCCTTTGTTGCATAGACAATTATTTCCGATGCATATCCTTTAAGAACTTTAGCTATCGCTCCTACCGTACCTGCTTCCCTAATCTCATCATCAAAAATTATTACCCTTGCACCTTGTGCTCCTGTATTTTTAATACTTAATAAATCTTCTGGGGATATTTCAATTTCTGGTTCACCATTCGTCTCTCTTTTTCTTTTCTTAGTTGCACACCCAAAGGGAAAATTAAACTTTTCAGCCATTTTCTTGCCAAACTTTCGCCTTCCTTTATCAGGTCCAAGTATAAAAACATCTTTTTGATTTTCGATATGAACTTCCTGAACTAAATAATCAAACGCATCGATTGATAACATCGGAATACCATATTCTAATGCCTTTTCTACCACGTCTTTTGAATGATTTTGTACTGCCATACCAGCATCGATAGTTGGTTCTATCACTGCATTCTTCCCATCTTCGTCCTTTCTTAAATATGGACTTGCAAATGCGCCCATAATTGCATCAAGGGTTACAACTTCTTTAATAAGTTTTTTTCCGTCTTTGCCAAAAAATTTATGATCTTGACGTTCATGTGCGAGGGAAGTAATCTGTGCAATAATTTTTTCAACCCCTTGATTTTTATACTCCCTTGCAACTGCTAGGAGACTAATTAGATCTTCAGCCAAAACAGGGCTGGCAATCAAAGTCAAAACCTTTGGTACATCTCCAAACTCTTCCTTTAAATCAATATAAGAGGGAATTTTCGAAGTATCAGGAAATCGTCTAGTAGCTATTTTTTGATTTATTGCTGGAGCACCCCCTATACCTGTTGGTAAAATACGAATTTGATTTGGTTGTAGATTTTCGAGGGTAGGGGCGAATATTTCGTCCCATCTTCTTCTTACTTGATTACAAAGCGGTTCTTCGCGACTTACTTCAATGCATCTAATTGAGTATTCAATTCGTGCCATGTTATTTAGTTTAGCCCGTATTATACCCCTTTTCCCTAAAAAAAACAACTATAAGCTATTGGACCGGTAATAGATTTATCTATAGTCTGGAGTCTGAATCCTTTTAAAGGCGTGGCCTTTGGCAACCTGCGAGGTTGCCAAGGCTGATTTAGTTTTATGTACACTAAAGAAAATAAATACAAACCTGAGTTTTTTTAGTGTATCATATACCAATATGAAATCGCTCTATGTTGAAGATGTATTAACCCGTATCGGACAGGAAGTTGAACTTCGGGGGTGGGTTAATACTAAACGTGACCATAAAAAAATCGTTTTTTTAGATCTGCGTGATAACACGGGTATCGTGCAAGTAGTGGGCGGAGAGGAGTTTAAAGTCGTGTCACCTGAAGATGTGATTTCTGTAAAAGGTCTGGTGAAAAAAAGACCTGACAAACTAATAAACGCCAAATTAAAAACGGGCACGATAGAAATTGAAGCTAAATCTCTCAAAATATTAGCCAAAGCAAAAGAGCTTCCCTTTGATATGGGTAAAGAAAGTCTCGACCTCTCATTGCCTGTGTTATTAGATTATCGTTCTCTTTCTCTTCGTCATTCAAAAATTCAGGCGATATTTAAAGTACAAGAAACTATCGTTCAAACGTTCAGATCCACTATGAAAAACTTAGGGTTCACTGAATTTCAAGCCCCCACCATGGTTGCAACTGCTACCGAAGGAGGCGCTCAGGTATTTCCTATCAAATATTTTGATCATAACGCATATCTTGCCCAAAGCCCACAGTTTTATAAACAAATCATGGTATCCATTTTTGAAAAAGTATTCACGGTAGCCCATGCGTATCGGGCAGAACCATCGGTCACTACGCGTCATCTCACCGAATACGTGGGTCTTGACGTTGAAATGGGCTTTATTGACAGCTGGACTGATGTGATGGATACTGCTGAAAACTTGGTAAAAGAAATATTCAAAGCAGTCAAAGAAAAACATCAAGACATCCTAGCACTTTACAATATTGACGTGCCCCAAATCAAAAATAAGATCCCCCGTGTTAAATTAAAAGAGGCACAAGAGATTATTTTTCAAAGAACAAAACGTGACATACGTATTGAACCTGACCTTGACCCTGAGGGTGAAAAAGAAATGTGGCGATGGGCAATGGAAACTCATCAAAGCGAGTTGGTTTTTATTACTCACTACCCGACTAAAAAAAGACCCATGTATACATATCCTGATCCAAATAACCCAGAGGAAACTCTAAGTTTTGACGTGATCGGACGTGGTCAGGAATGGATAACGGGTGGACAACGCATCAATGATTATGAACAATTAGTAAGCAATATTAAAAAATGGAAATGTGATCCGAAAGATTTTCAAATTCCCTACCTTCAGGCTTTTGAGTATGGCATGCCCCCTGAGGGTGGATTCTGCTTAGGTCTTGAGAGAATTACCATGAACATTCTTTGTCTTGAAAATATCCGTCAAGCCACATTATTTCCACGGGATATGGAACGGATTGATATACGGCTCTCAAGTGTCAAAGACACACAAGCATGAAATACCGACTGATTTTCCTTTTTTTTCTCTTCACCCTCCTTTTTCTTTTCTATCCGGGGGATTCTTACTATTTTCATATCTTTGCCTATAACCGTGATGTATTTCACACACCTCCTGCGCCTTCGGAAATTAAGATTCAACCCATCCCCCGCCTTATGTATCCGACTTCACCTGACATTACCGCCCAAGGGGCATATATTGTAGACCTTCCCACCTTCACTCCCATCTTTGAGAGAAATAGTCATGACAGATTTCTCCCTGCATCCACGACAAAAATAGTAACCGCATTGGTCGTAAATGATATTTTTAGCAGCGATGATGTTTTGACCGTAAAAAAGGCAACTTATGAGGGGCAAATTATGAACTTGGTCTTAGGCGAGAAGATAACTGCGGAAAATCTTCTCTATGGCATCCTCGTACATTCTGCCAATGATGCGGCATTTACTTTCGCAGAAAATAAAGGATATGATACTTTCATCCGTCTGATGAATGAAAAAGCAAAGCAAATTCATATGAACGGTTCCTCTTTTGAAAATCCCGCAGGCTTAGATAATCTCAATCAATACACCACTCCCTTTGATCTTGCCCTTGCCGCGCGCGAACTTCTCAATAATAAATATCTTGCCAAATTTGTATCTACAAAAGAAATAGTCATTTCAGACATTGACTATGTATATTTTCATAAATTAACAAACGTAAACAAGTTATTGGGGGAAATTCATGGAATAGGAGGGTTAAAGACAGGATTCACTGAAAATGCCGGAGAAAGTCTGGTAAGTTTTTATAAAAAAAACGGTCACCAGTTTATTATTGTCATACTTAAAAGTGAAGATAGATTTAATGACACAAGAAATATCGTGCGATGGATTGATCAGAACGTGACTTACTTTACCGTCGAATAACTGAGGATGTATTCATCCGTCACTGCAGGTACATACGCGACGAAGTTGAGTTTTTGATTCCAGAATACATAGATGGGTTGCATATACTGTTGATACGTCTCGGGGTCATAATATGCTAAAAACATGTTGGTTATGGGAATCTCTTTGTCTTGAATATCAGCCCCCGCCACGATATATCCGCTTCCCGTTGCGAGTTTTTCAAATGCTGTTTTTCCGTCGATTACGGGATAAGTCCCCACTTGCGCCTCCGATTTTTCAAAAAATTGAACTTGCGCCCCGACTACCTGATAACCCTGATCGCCTACCTGCACCATAATCACATAATTTTGACTGTTATAGTAGTTAGGAGAAACTACCTGATAATCGTCGATGTTTTTTCGGAAAAAATCTACCTCCACCATGTTTGCGCCTTTATTATCCTCTAAAATCGCGGTCTGACTGCTTTCTTTATCATATTGCATGAATGTTACAATCATCCGCCCCAGGGCCAAATCATCCGGGTAACGATCTAAAGACTTCAGGAAATCAACCGCTTTATTTTGAGCTGATTCCTTGTCCGGCGTACCATTGGTTTCAAAAAGTTCAGGACTACGTACGATGTCTTGTCTGTACTTAAAATTAAAATTGGTGATATCTATTTCCAGTTTTCTTTTACCATCCTGGAAGATACCTTCTGTTTTTTTTTGAGACAGAACATACTCAAGACTTGGTCCTTCAAATCCCAGATTCTTTGCGATGAGAGAAATTTTTTCCTTATACCCAAATCTGAATTTTGTTTCGGGCATGAGAAATACTTTGGCCGCGTCCGTTGCCGTAACCGGTTCCCCTTCAACCGTATCCATAATGTAGGTGTGTCCGGCACTACTTGATGCCTCAGCAAATTCAATGGGCTTCAACTCTTTAAAAACAGGGTTGAGGGTTGAAATCTGAGGAGTATTTATTTGCCCAAAAAGAAGCACGAGTTTGAAAGAGTAAAATAGGATGAGCATAACCACAAAAAGAAGGATGACAAAAGGCGCCAACTTACGACTGAAATAAGATACCTCGGTAAGGGTCATGTATTTATGATAACAGAAATTTCAAATTAACCTGTTAGAATGAAATTATGTCCAAAATTCGTGTCGGCTGGTTTACTTTTACCTGTTGCGAAGATTCCACCATCATATTTACCGAGCTATTAAATAAGCACTATAAAGAGTGGTTTGAGGGCCTAGAATTTGTTCATGCACGCATACTGCAAAAAGATGATGCCAAAGAAATACAACAGATGGATGTAGCCTTTGTTGAAGGTGCAATTAGCTCGGACACCCAAGAGGCTAAACTTAAGAAAATAAGGGAAAAGTCTACAACGCTTGTGGCAATTGGGGCGTGCGCGGTCACCGGAGCTCCCTCAAATCAACGGAATTTCTTTAATGAGATGCAAAAAAAAGAGATAAGGGATGTCCTTGATAAGTTTAAGTATAAAGAGAAAGTTATGAAACTATCTGAAGTGGTAAAGGTTGATGTGACGGTTCCCGGATGTCCGATGAACGAACAGATATTTTTAGAAGTTATGGATAAAGTTCTGCATGCACGACAGTAATTTTGATCTTGGAGATATAAATAAAGATACCTATTCCATCAAATTGGATGAAATATCCAAGATTGAGGGAGCGGCATCGTTGGAAATAAAAGTTACGAATGGGAAAGTCGAAGACTTAAAATTCAGTATCTCCGAATGGAAGCGATTTTACACCCAAGCTATTCAGGGAAAACTGGTAACCGCAATCCCCCCGCTTGTTGCACGCATATGTGGCACGTGTTCAAACGCTCACCTTCTGGCATCTTTGGAGGCAGTTGAAAATGCCCTCACAATAAAAATTTCTGATCAAACACTTTTACTTCGCAAGCTTATTTTTCACGGCCTCATTATCCGGGATCATTCGCTTCATTTATATATTTTTGCACTCCCTGACGTATTTAAAAAGAATTCCATACTCGATTTTGACATGAATGATCCGGTACAACATGAATTTCTTGATGACGCATTTGCTGTCAAGGAAGTGGGAAATCAATTATCAATCGTCGTGGGGGGAAGATCGGTACACGCCCCCTATCCTACGGTTGGAGGATTCCTCAAGCTTCCCAAATTAGATGAAATCAAAAATTTAATGATAAGTCTTAAAGCCATTCGACCTAAAATCCTTAAGTTAATTGACTTGTTTGCACATACGTCTTTTTTTCATGAAGTCCAAGCACCTTTTGTCTTTACTTCACTCGTCTCAAAAGACTTTTCTTATCTTGAAGGCACTATCCAAACATCCCGGGGAGATATCATAAATGAAAAAGAATTCGGTAATCACTTAAATGCAGTTATCATCCCCTATTCTCAAGCAAGGGGTTTTTCATATGATGGACAACTTATGATGGTAGGGGCTATTGCGCGCTTAACCCTTGGAAAACAATATCTCCATCCGAAAACAGTCGAATCTGTTAAAGATCTTTTAAATCTTTTCCCCACAAAAAATCTGTTTTATAATAATTTGGCACAGGCAATCGAAATACTCCACTCGATTGATCAATCTATTGAAGTAATTGAGAAGTTGCAGTCAATCTCACCTGAACCACCTGTGAAAAGTGCGATGAAAGAATCAACAGGAATTGGCGTCATTGAAGCTCCCCGTGGAACGCTTTATTACAAATTAGAAATCGATGAAAAAGGAATGGTGAAACGAGGGGAAATAGTGGTACCTACCGGCCAGAATCAGGTCATTATGGAACGTGCCATTCGCGAGATTGTGGAGGATCTTTTAAGTAAAAATGCGGTGCAGGAAAAGATAATATATGAAGTGGAAAAATTTATCCGCGCCTTTGATCCCTGCATGTCCTGCGCCTCTCACTTTTTGAAAGTTAAGTGGAAGTAATTCCATACGGGAAACCGATTATTTTTACCGTGTCTATTCTTCCCATTTTTTTTAAAAGTAATAAATGGAGGAGGAGATCGTAATCATGAGGTGAAATGGGATTTTTTTTAATCGTTGCTAAATCTGAATAATCCAGAAGGGTTACGTCCGGAATTCCTTTCACCGTATCAAGAATAATTAAATTGCGCTCTCCCTCGGGGGGGAAGTTTTCATTCGGATCAACTACGGAAAAATGGATATCCGGAAATTGTTTTTGCAATTGCGGAAGAATATCGAGGGGTAACGAATCTTCTACAACCAATGGATTCCCAAAAATGTATATTTTCATGACGAATTATAAAAATCAATTGCTTTCTGTGTATAAAATTCTAGGTTCTTTATTTGGTTCTGAGTAAGAATATCACAAACATGCCCCCAATGAAAACTCACCCAATCCCCCACTTTAAGATTCTTCAGAAATGTTTTTCCCTTATAGGAAAGAGTTAGATTTTTTATGATTTCTTTTCCGAAAGATAATTTATTTATATGCGTGACAAAAGGTTGAGTGATAACCCTTAAACTTTTAACTTTTAACTTTGAACTTTCAACTACCTGACCCCATCCAATCCTGCACTCATCCATGGTATTCAACGTATGGAAACTCGGGTCATGTCCTGTTCTTTTAAAAATATTGAAAACGTGGAATGAATGATGGGGATAAATCTTACTTGCTTGTATCTTGTGGGAAAGTTTACTGAGATTTTTTGAACCTAGTTTCTTTTCGAGATTAAATTTTTCATTAAGTAGATAGGCGTAGTGCCGACTTGAAACACTTTGAAGGAGCTCATTTCCTACCCAATATGCCTCAACAACCCGTTTATCAAAGACGTCTGCAATTTTATTTTCCTTGGCAATGAGGGTAAGGTTTAAATATAACGTTTCAAACTCTGAAAGAATTGACTGAACTTCTTTATCTCCTACATTTTCCTTTAAGTGATCTACAAGCGACTTATTTTCATCCGGGCCGCAATAGCCGAAGTAATTGGGAGCTACGGAATATTTAGCGCAAAGCAATAATCCTAGTTTATTCATGAGACCGTACAAATAATCTGTGTGTCAATATTCCCATTGCGGCGATGATGAATGCCATAGTTAGCCAATCATTTCTCACCAGTGATACGTGGGCAAATGACCCGCTGAGAGCATTCCCCACAACGACAGAAAAAGTAAGAATAAGCGCTACTAAGCTTGCGGGAGCATATTTAAGCGCTTTGTACCAAGCGAACACATAGAAAAATAAAATGCTTCCTCCGATTATAATAGTCTGCCATTGGGGAATACTTAATCCCGTGAGCAACTTTCCTTTTCCTGAAAATAAAGTGATTAATAATAATATTGCTCCGCCGAGGAACATCCGGAATAATCCAACCAGTTCGGATGAGGTGTTGCTGAGGACTTTTTTAGCTAATATATTTTCGAGTGACCAAAATAACGTTGCAACAAGTATGAACTGCTCCCCTCTTCCAAACATTAACTTGAATGGAGTAAAGAAATAAGTTCCAATAAATACTAAAAGTCCTGCGATGAGATACTTCATGCTCATTTTCTCCTTTAATAAAAATATACTCAAGATTGCCACCCAAACAAAAAGCGATTTATGAATAATATTCGCAGATTGTGCACCAACCAGTTTAATTCCGGTAAAAAAAAGGTAAAAAGGAATACTTCCTCCGATAATTCCAATTCCAAATAATAAAATCAGTTCTTTTTTTGTTAATTTAAATAATTGTTTAATATTATTTGTTGCAAAAAAGTATATGATGAAGAATATTCCAACCAAACTATTTCTCGTGGTGGCAAGTATGAGCGGATCAATTTTGGCAACCGATATCTTCGAATAAAATATCGCAAAACCTGAAATGATTGCAGTAACAAATGCAAGCAATATGCCTTTATGAATTCCCTTTATATTTTTCATGTGTTTGAATTTTGTTGATGATGAGATTGCCGTACACCAATACCTCATCATTAATTTTTAATGTACCAACTTTTTTATCATAAAAAGCTTTCATTCCACTGTTCAAAGTAACCTCTGTTCCGTCAATTGATTTTACTTTATGGGGAACTAAATAACACATGGATATAAATTTGAAATTTTTAAGTCACTCTTTACAGCAGTCCAAAACTTTTCCAATCATACTGCTCATCTTACCCAAAAAACTGTTTCCTTTTTCATCCTTATACTCAACGGGTGCATCTTTTTTATTTTCAAATGCTTTGTCCTTAGAAAGTTCCTGCTTGTTTACGACCCCAAGATTCAGACCCCAAAATAAATTATAGAGGTCATAAGATTTTTTAAAATAATCATAGGCTTTGTCTTTTTCACCATTTTTAAGGGCCTTCGTTCCGACCTCCATCACACGCATCGATGCGGCAAGAAGATGTTTACTGATACACCAGACCTCTCCATTATATTCTTTAATAATTTCTTTAAGAAGTGATACCCTCATCTTGCGGACCTCATCGAGAAGATCAAAATATTTTACATCACCTGTCTTGTTTCCTGAGAAAAAAAGATGTTCTTCAATGGAGATAAGATTCATTATCCCAATCGAAAGATCTTCCCCTGATGAGAGGTCAAGTTTCTCCCCTTTTTCCATCTTCTTTACCTTATCCATGAATTGTCTGACATCAGTATCATCTGTCATAGTTATTTGCGGAAAATAGTAATAAGATATTTGAAAATACCAGTCGTAATGATAAGAAGAACGAGAGGAATAATGACTTTCTGGTAATAAAAAAGTACTTTCCCTTTATTTTTTATTCGAATAAGTTTGTCAATTATGATTGCAATGAAGGAGACGATAAATCCGACTGTTAAACCGACTAAAACTTTATCAATTCCTAAATATGTATTGCCTGCGTGTCCAATTTGCTTGGTGTAAACGAGCGAGCCAACCGTCAGTACAAAAAATGCTACTGCCCAACCATAACCGTTTTTAAGAAGTTTATTTTTCATGACTGATGCAAACCAAAATGCAATAGCGGTGTTTAATCCGGAAAGCCAGATAGAAACTAGGAGATCGTCAATCCCCAATTTTTTAGCGATGAATAAACCCCCTCCAACCGTGATGACACATACGGGACATTGAGCATAAACTGAAGGTATAAGCATGGAATAAGTCTATCATATTTTGATATAATACTGGTTAAAATCATATATGGAAATAAAACAACTGGATCAAACATACATTGATGACGTTTACGCGATTTCTTCCCGCGTTTTTATGCATGATTTTCCTGAATATAGACCCGGGGTTGCAGAGGCATACGTCAATCTCTATTTTACTAAAGATTTTTTTAGGAAGCTTTTCAAATCTCGACTAAATTGTCTTATGGGGGCATTTGAGAGTAATAAATTAGTGGGATTTGTATGCGCTAAAGGAGATTTGGGTGGAGTTTTGTTCATTGATCTGCTTTTTATAGATGAATTGTTTCGAAATAAGGGGGTTGGAATAAGACTGCTCAAAGAAATCGAGGATTGGGCTCTTGCGAATTATTTTCACTATATATGGCTCTTTACTGAAGCCAAGAAAAATATTGAATATTATAAAAAAAGGGGGTTCTATTATATTGGAATGCACAAAAAATCATGGTATGGCGAGAATGAACACATTCTCGGGAAAGTTCTTCGTGACAAACCGTTTGACGAAATCTTCAAAAAAAGCTGATTACATCTCCTGTATTTCTCCCCCTATGATGTTATGAAAGAAAATGAGTTCGTTATTTACGTGAATCTCTTCATATCCTTGGAATTCACTAATATCTCCTTTTTGTGTGTAAGTATACTTCCAATTTTGGTCGGTAAATATCTGAGGACCTCTGAAAGTTTTGAAGCCATGAGTATCGGCGAGGAATACTTTTTTAAGAAAGGTAAATGTTTCAAATGCAAGCGATTTTTCCGATTTTATCATGCCTCCTCCATAGGAACACATCCAAATAGGAGAATCCTGATATCTCACTACTTCAAATCCCCGTGATTTGAAAAAACCAGTGTATGAATCTTTATAGACAAGCTCTCCCTCGCTAAAATGTAATTCTTTAAAGCCATCCGGGTTAGTCACAACTTCCTCAACTCCAAGGGTTGCATACGTTTTACGGAGAGCTTTAGCTATAAATAAATAAAGCATTTCTGAATCTGGTTTCATTTTTATTATTATAGCAAATTCACTGAGGAAGAACGGGCGGGCGTGATATAATTTGAAGTGTAAGAATATAACCAGAGGTACCCAAGTGGCCAACGGGGGAAGACTGTAAATCTTCTGGGCTTGCCCTACGGGGGTTCGAATCCCTCCCTCTGGACTTGGTATAGGCAAACTCAAAAAGCTTCTTTTTGGATTGTTATAACAGTATAAAAAGGTTCGAACCTTATGAAATTTAGTTTGAATTCATAATTTGCTATAATTTTGCATGACCTTAAATCAAAACGTTTGGAACATCTTGGGAAAAAGTAGTTTTAATACTCATGTAATAGAGGATGAAATCGATCCTCGTGCTGCCGATAACATTTTAATAGCCTGGCCTCCAATACTTGAATTAATGCAATCAGAATTTACACCAAATAAAGATACGAAGGTTTTAGATTATGGCTGTGGCACAGGTGGATTTTGTAATAGATTAAATAAACTTGGATATAAGGTTGCAGGAGTTGATCCTGCCGAGGAAATGATTAATACTGCAAAACACAATACTTCTTCTAAAATTCCCTACTACAAAGGTGATCAAACTATAGTTTCTTCTCTTGGAAAATTTCAAATCGTCACTTCAATCATGACCCTGCAATTTATTGAAAATCTTACAAGTGTTTTTCAAACTCTTAGCAATTCTTTACTTCCAGGAGGTTTATTAATTATTGTTGATTTTAATAAAGAGTGGGTTAAAGAATGTCTGAAGATTCCAATTTCTTTTGCAGATTTTGATTCAAATGAAAATCCTAAAAATGGCTGGAAAACATTTGGAGAGAGTTAGAACACCAGTATTTATAAGGGAATCAAAAGATTACGATCAACTTGCAACAAAGAATGGCTTAAAAAAGATCCTAGAAGTCAAACCGCCATTTACGACAGAATTTAATGAAAAATATCCTGATAAAAGACCAAAAAATGTTTCAGAGTATCTTATACTTGGCTATAGAAAGTTCTAACGTCCTTCACCCCACTACGTTTCGCTTCGCTCAACTTCGAGGGGCAAAGCGAGTCTGGACTTATAGATTTTATATTGTCAAGACAATCTAATTTAACATAAAAATACACCAGTATTTAAGCCTCATATTTTCAGTTTACTACGTTTGATATACTTTCTGTATGAAGAAAAATAGTCCCATTGTTGTGTTCGATTCTGGTGTTGGAAGCTATTCAGTTGTTAAAGTATTAAGAAAAACTTTACCTAACGAAAATATAGTTTATCTAGCAGATCGAATCAGTTTTCCATACGGAACTAAAACTCACGATGAATTAAAAGATAATATCCTATCAAGAATCAAATGGCTTGAAAAAAAATATGGTCCTAAACTCATTCTAATTGCATCTAATACACCATCGATACAAGTCTTAAATGAAATCAAACCATTAGTAAATACACCATTGTTAGGTGTTTACCCACCTATTGAAAAAGCAGCTAAAACAACAAAAAACAAATTAATTGGAATTCTTGCTACAAAAGGAGCTGTTATGAGTCCAGAAATAAACGAATTTATTAGTAAAAAAAATTTACCAAAAGACATAAGATTTATCAAAATAAATGCCTCAAGTCTTGTTGCTCTCGTTGAGCCAGGAACATTTCAAACAGATAAGTTACAAACAGAAAATATTATTAAAAAGACATTAGATTCAATTATCGCGCAAAACCCAGACATTGATGTAATGACTTTATCAAGTACCCATCTGCCTTTTCTTAAAGAGTATCTAGAAAAACTCTATTCTCAAATTACTTTTTTGGATCCAGCAGAAACTGTTGCTCAAGAAATTTATCAATATTTAAAGAGCAAAGACACACTAAATGATTCTAATGGTTCACTTTCAATAATTACGACAATCGATCAAAAAAAAGGATTAACTGCAGAAGGTTTGAGACTTATTCTTTCAAAACTAGGACTTCAAACTGAAGTGAAAACAGTATATATCAAATAAATTTAATTCAATTAAATTGTGCGTAGAAAGTTCGAATGCTCTTCATTGCTCTGGACCCAGGATAAGAGAAACACAAAGACACTACTTTAGCCTTTCATGACAATATAAAAAAGGTTGAACATATATATTTACAATAACAAAATACATAGTAACTAGACAAATCTACCTCATCGGATGAAGGAAGTATGCTTTGATATAATTGGCT
>CAYITZ010000012.1:0-23517 GCA_964366485.1 uncultured Gammaproteobacteria bacterium | reverse complement strand
ACTATGAGTGTACAGTCAGGACAGTATAGATGTCAAGGTATTGAAATGAGTTCTAGTCAATCTTTCATACAACTCAGTACTTATTTTAATTGAGGATTAAGCCACATATCATATCGTAGTTTCTTACGGTTTGAGTAAATAACTCTTTTTGCGTGATTGGTTTTTAGGATGACTTCATTTACGAGCATCTTATTCTCGTGACAGAAAATAATTAATGACTGGCCGCAAGGAATCCAGACATAACCTAAAATGCGGCCAAACTTGTCATCTTGATACGTGTCATATTCTATCTCAAGCTCTTTATCAGTAATGAGACTTGCTAAATAGCTTTTCCCTTCTTCGTAGCCCACATCACCCCGATTTGGAGCATCAATACCTAATAGCCTAAGAGATAACCCATTTTTCATGGTAAAGGTGTCACCGTCAATTACGGAAACGACCTTAGTCTTACTAGGAAAGATTTGACGAATTTGATAATAGTTATTGATCTTATCGAGATTTTGCCAGCCCGTCCATCCGAGGACTGAGGCCATAATGAGACCGGCAACGAGGATTTTGGGTATTTTCTTATTATCCAAATACTGTCGAGTAAGCTTCTTGGGCATTAAGGTAATAATAGCATGGATTCCCCTCTTCAGGGGAATGACTGTGGTTGTTAATTAATATTACGTCCTATAATATAGACAAATAGACAGATTTATGTTATAATACGCTCTATGGCAGTTGAAGCACAAAAAGGAAAATCATTAATGTCCGAGGTAGGGGTCAATGCTTCGAAGGGCTTTCTAGCCGGCGCCGCGTTATTGCTTGGAATAACTTTGGCCGCAGTTCTTCATCCATTACTTGTTTGGCCCACTATTGGAGGAGCTGGATTAGGCTTCATGCTTTGGCTTGCCAATAAGTAAAGAGGGGGATATTCTCGTGCTATGAATCGCACCACTACGTATTGAGATTGCTTCCCTTCGACTTCGCTCAGGGTAAACTCTATCGCAATGACAAAGAGAGGTCTTGCATTTCACCTTCTTTACTCTGTATATTGATAGTATATGAGCAAAAATATCGTGTGGTTTGAAGAGGTGGGAAAAACTGATGTAGGATTAGTCGGCGGAAAGGGTGCAAATCTGGGGGAAATGACCCGTGCAAAGCTCCCCATCCCCTACGGCTTCGTGGTAACTTCCCATGCCTATTTTCACTTCATCAAAGTAAACCGTCTGGAAAAAAAGATTGAGAGCTTCTTAAGTCTTATCAATTTTGAAAATTCTGCAGAACTGCACCAGGCTTCAAAGCACATCCAGGACCTCATCATGAATGCGCATATCCCCGACTCCATGGTAAATGAAATACTCGTTTACTATGACAATCTTACCGCAAAGGAAGAAGTATATTTCAAAAAGAATTCTAATATCTTTAAGAAAGTTTTGAAACGGGTAAAGCATCTCTACAACCCACCCGTGGTTGCCGTCCGCTCTTCAGCAACTGCTGAGGACCTCCCCACTGCTTCTTTTGCCGGCCAGCAGGAAACCTATTTGAATGTAAAAGGCGAAATACATTTATTAGATTACATCAAACGGTGCTGGGCTTCTCTTTTTACTCCGCGAGCCATATATTATCGTCACGAACAAAAATTTGATCATTTCAAAATTGGACTTGCGGCGGTGGTACAGAGGATGGTTCAATCTGAGAAATCAGGTATTGCCTTCAGCATAGACCCGGTAACAAATGATAAGACAAAAATTGTCATTGAAGCAATTTTTGGACTAGGAGAATATATCGTGCAAGGAAAAGTTACCCCCGATCATTATGAGGTAGATAAACGTTCATTTGTCCTTCTCATGAAAGATATCAAGTACCAAAATCTCAAGTATGTGAGATCGGGTATGGGAAATAAAGAAATTAAATTATTTAAAGCTGAAGGCGCTGTACAAAAACTGAGTGTGAAGGAAATTGTGGAAGTTGCTCTTCTTGTTAAGCAAATAGAAGATCATTATTATTTTCCCCAGGACATAGAATGGGCAATTGAAGGTGATACCGTCTTCATCGTCCAGTCTCGCCCCATTACCACAACTCATAATTCCGCAAGTGACTCGGTTGAGGGAACAAAAAAAGAAGTGTTTCTGACCGGCGCACCTGCGTCCCCAGGAATTGCAATCGGACCAGTTAAAATCATTCACTCGCCACACGAAATAGATAAGATTAAAAAGGGCGATATTCTTGTTGCTCCGCAAACAAATCCAGACTATGTTCCCGCCATGAAACGTGCGGCAGGTATTGTCACGGAAAAAGGAGGGCGCACTTCACATGCCGCAATAGTATCCCGCGAGCTGGGAATACCCGCAATTGTAGGAGTTGAAGGAGCAACACAGAAATTAAAAAATGAGATGGTTATATCAATTGACGGGAAAGCCGGAGAAATATATAAGGGAAGCATATTATCTGATGTAAAAAAAGCTTCAGAGATACAAAAAGAACAGGAACCAGTACATAGATTTAAAACTTTGACAAAAGTTTACGTAAATTTAGCTGAACCAGAAATAGCCTTGAAAACATCAAAACTTGATTGCGATGGTATTGGACTTTTACGTGCTGAGTTCATGGTTGCCGGAATCGGTACTCATCCGAAGGAATTCATCCGACTTAAAAAAGAAGATATCTATGTCCAAAAGTTAGTGTCCGATCTTCTCAAATTTGTAAAGCCCTTCAGTCCGCGCCCTGTCATATACCGCGCAACCGACTTCAAGACAAACGAATACCGTCATCTCAAAGGAGGGAAAGATTATGAACCGCATGAAGAAAATCCCATGCTGGGGTTCAGGGGTGCTAGCCGGTATATTTCCGATTCCCGCGAATTTAATTTAGAACTTCAGGCAATCAGAAGAATTTGGGATATGGGATATACCAACCTGCATCTCATGATTCCTTTTGTGAGGGTGCCTTGGGAGATAATTCAAATAAAGGAATTGGTAAAAAAATCAGGACTTTTATCTTACCCTAGTTTCCGTCTTCTTATCATGGTGGAAGTCCCCTATTGCGCTCTTAATTTAGAAGAGTTTATTGAAGTTGGTATTTCGGGTGTTTCCATCGGAACGAATGATCTCACCATGATGCTTTTAGGAGTTGACCGTGATAATCAGGAAGTTGCAAATGTGTATGATGAACGCAATCCCGCAATCATACAGGTACTGGAATATATTGTTTCCACAGCCGCAAAACATGGAATAACATCCTCAATCTGCGGACAAGCGGCTTCGGACTACCCTGACATCGTAGAGCGACTAGTAAAAGCGGGAATTACCAGTGTTTCAGTCAATCCAGATGCAGTGTACCGCACCCGAGAACTGATTTACCAAATAGAAAAAAGACATTTAGAGGCTATAAAAAAGTAACCTATGTCAACCATCAAAGAAATATATGCCTATGAGATAATAGACTCAAAAGGCTATCCCACCATTGAGGCGCGGCTTACTATGGATAGTGGGTTGCATGTGGTGACTTCAGTTCCCGGTGCCGCAACTACCTCTTCAAAGGAGGCGGTAGATTTACGTGATCAGGATCCGGACCGTTTTTTTGGTATGGGAGTAACTCACGCGGTATCTTATGTAAATGAGCTTATAGCTCCAAAGATAAAAGGTGCCTCGGTGAACAAGCAATTGGAGATTGATAAATGGTTGTCACAAGCCGATGGTACAGGAAATAAATCAAGACTTGGGGTGAATACCATATTGACTATTTCGCAACTTTTAGCAAAGGCAGGTGCGCTTAGTACAAATCTTTCTCTCTATAAATATATAAATCAATTGTATAAGTCAGTATATAAAGAGGAAATATTTGTCGAGAAAATTCCCACCCCCATGTTTAACTCCATAAACGGAGGAGCACATGCCAATAATACGCTCGATTTTCAGGAGTTCCAGATAATTCCCTCCTCCTCGTTTACTTTTGGCACGGCCTATCAGAAGGCAGTTGAAATATTTTCAGAATTAAAACGAGTCCTAGAGTATCGCAACGCAACTACTTCGGTGGGTGATGAGGGGGGTTTTAGTCCCAATTTGACAACCAATTTGGATGCTTTAGAGATATTAACTGAGACTATCACTCAGAAGAAAATGAGGTGCGGGTTGGATATATTTCTCGGTATTGACCTTGCGGCTTCCCATTTTTATCGAGGTGGTCAATATACGATTAAAGATAAGTCTCATGCCTTAAGACAAAATGAATATTTGGAGTTTCTTGAGGCGATTACAAAAAATTATTCGGTATTGGTGCTTGAAGATCCTTTTGCTGAAGACGACTGGGACGGGTGGAAAAAGATAAGCAGTAAAGTTTCCTCAAATATTTACATCCTTGCTGATGAACCAATCAGAATGAATAAGGATAAGCTTGCGTATGCCATAAAGGAGGGTGCTTGTACGAGCTTTCTTATCAAACCAAATCAAATCGGGACATTGACTGATGTCCTTGAGTTGGTCAACATTGCACGGCGTGGAAATCTCACGTATGTAGTGGCGTCCCGATCTTCTGAGACCAATGATGATTTTGTGGCAGACCTAGCAGTTGCCATCCAATCGGAATTTGTGAAATTTGGAGCTCCGACTCGGGGTGAGCGGGTGGCAAAGTATAATCGCCTATGGCAGATAGAGCGTGATGAGTTAGGGAAATAGTTAAAATCAGTTAAAATCAGTTAAAATCGGTTGGAACTAGTATAATGTGGAGTATATGATAGGAAAGATTAAAGGAGTGTTGGCTTCTGTTGAAGGAAATGTAGGATTAATTGAGACGCAGAGCGGTGTGTCATATGAAATTTTCTTAACACCCAACCTTCTTTCAGCAAAAATTGGGCATGAAATAGATGTTCGTACTTATCTTCAAGTGCGTGACGACGCTTTCGTATTATTTGGTTTTGAGTCAGTTGACCAACATCACTTCTTCAAGCTTCTCCTTTCAGTTTCGGGTGTAGGACCAAAAACCGCCTTTAACGTGGTATCACATACCCGTGTAGATGAACTTCTTCAGGCGGTAAAAGAAAATAATGTCGAGTATTTTACTCAGGTGCCCGGCCTAGGAAAGAAAACTTCAATGAAAATAATTCTTGAATTATCACAGAAGGTAAAGTCTGAATTTAAGTTCAGTCAGATGAATATGTCCGATGATGATAAGACAGTCATCGAAGCACTCATTGCCCTTGGATATAAGACACAGGAGGCAAGGAATTTATTTTCAAAATTGCCAAAGGATTTATCTATAGAGGAGAAAATTAAGCACGCTTTGAAATTGACGGTGCAAAAAAAATGAAAGACAATAAACACGAATATAATTTGCGCCCCACGAAACTATCAGAATATATCGGTCAGAAGAAAATAGTGCAGACACTGCAGTTATTTCTGGACGCGGTCAAAAAAAGGGGCATTGCAACCGAGCATGTACTCCTCTATGGCCCCCCCGGAATTGGAAAGACAACGCTTGCATTCATCATCGCTAATGAATTGGGCGGGGACATCAAGATAACCTCAGGCGCGGCTATCACAAAAGTGGGTGATCTTGCGGCTATTCTCACCAATCTGAAACAAAACGATATCCTATTTATTGACGAAATTCACCGTCTTCCAAAAGCGGTTGAAGAAATGCTGTATCCGGTGATTGAAGACTATGCATTAGACATCATAATCGGTAAAGGCCCCTCGGCAAGAACCGTACGCCTTCCCATACCTAAAATAACCATCGTTGGTGCAACTACCAAGCTAGCTCTCCTATCCGGTCCCCTTCGTGATCGGTTTGGACTCATCCTGCGGCTGGATTTTTATAATGAAGATGAGATGATTACTATCATTAAAAGAGCGGCACAGATACTTAAAGTCCCGTTAGCCGAGGAATCGGCAAAACACATTGCCATTCGATCACGAAGAACTCCTCGGATCGCAAATAGAATCCTGAAGCGGGCTCGAGACGTCATCGAAGTAAATAAGTACAAACAAATCACCAATCAATTATTGGATGAACTGTTTAATCTTTTAGGTATCGATGAATTAGGGTTGACGGATGGGGATTTGAAATATTTAAACCTCGTGGGTGAAAAGTATCAAAATAGTCCAACAGGTATTGAGACTATCTCGCTTTCACTCTCTGAAGACAGACAGACGGTTGAAGAATTCATCGAGCCTTATTTATTACAACTCAACTTGATAAAAAAAACTTCTCGCGGCCGAGTACTGACTCCTAAAGCGTTAAAACATCTTAAGATAAAATCTTCTTCAAAAGGGTTGGAACAGGAGAGGCTGGTTTGATATAATTTAACTACTAGCCTTTAGCTGTTAGCCTTTAGATACATTTTAGTTAGTTTTATTTTGTGTTGCTAATTGCTAGTAGCTAATAGCAAAAGGCTAAAATGCCCGGGTGGCGAAATGGTATACCTGCCTGCCGGCAGGCAGGCGCGCAGGACACGGTTATGTGGTATTTATATATTTTTAAAAGCATTAATACGGGTAGATTTTATAAAGGATTGACTGGAGATTTGGATGAAAGATTAAAAAGGCATAATGCTGGCAGGGAATCAGCAACCAAAACTATGCTACCATTAATATTGATACATGTTGAGACTTGTGAGACGAGATCGGAAGCACGCAAATTAGAAAAATTTTTTAAGTCAGGATACGGAAGAGAAGTTATTAAGGAAATTGCTGAGTAGATGATGCCCGGGTGGCGAAATGGTATACGCGCAGTCTTGAGGAGGCTGTGGAGCAATCTGTGGAGGTTCAAGTCCTCTCCCGGGCACCGTAAAAGTTGCCTCCTTTTACGGTGTAAACACCGATTTTTTTCATGATGATAAGCAAGCCCGGGTGGTGAAATGGCATACACGCAAGACTTAAAATCTTGTGACGCAAGTCGTGAGGGTCCGACTCCCTCCCTGGGCACACCTTTCCGCTTCTACCGCCACATCGTAAGCCAATGGTAATGTTTTAAGTTTCTTTATTTCCTCCAAACTAAACCATTCATGATTCATTGACTCATGATTGAGGATGATAGGAGAGTTATTATCCTTCATCTCACAAAGATAACAGATAAGAAGACCGTGCCAATTGTTCCTGATTGGAGAAAATATACGAGGTATCAAGGCGAGGATGTTTATTTCAACGCGAAGTTCCTCTTTAATTTCTCGGCTTAATGCATATTTTGGATCTTCTCCCCATTGTATTCCCCCACCTGGAAAATTCCAACAGTGTCCATACTCTACGTCCTCACGATCAATTTCTTTTCTCTGCGTCATCAGATATTTATTAGTATTTTTATCGTAGATGACGGCTATAGCAACTGGAACAATTTTTTTCATGTGCGACCAGACTGACTTGAACAGTCAACCTACTCCTTAGAAGGGAGTTGCTCTATCCAATTGAGCTATGGTCGCAATGAGCCTGGACGCAGATTTGAACTGCGGACCTGCTGTTTATCCGTGTAAATCAATTTGAGCCCGCTGTCAGATTTGAACTGACGACCTGCTGTTTACAAAACAGCTGCTCTACCGCTGAGCTAAGCGGGCTTATCAAATTGATTTACAGGACAAGCAAACCAGCTGCTCTTTTACACCGTAAAATTCACAAAATTTTACGGTGACCGCTGAGCTATCCAGGCTGATTTCCTCTTTGAATTATATCAGTTAACGTCTCTTAATCGTATAGTTGTATGGAAAATAGATGAATACAGCTGTGTTATCATCGTCTAAATTCTTTTGCAAATCCGCGTAGAATATAATTCTTTCTTCCTGATCAAACGTACTGCGGCCATCCTCCAATAACTTATCAATTTTAAGATTCTTGTATCCGGTAGCCATGGACAAGCTTTGGGTGGAGTGCCAGTAGTAATACTGATCAGGGTCGGGTGAAATTTTGAGATATGCTAGCAGAATGTCAAAATCGTTGCTGTTTGAGTAGGATATTACATTGAGATTGGTGGGAATTCCTATTTCATTCAAATTTTTATTGATATCACCCGCAACATCTAAATAATCATAGTAGGTATTAAAATTAAGTTTAGCTGAATCAGTTGCGTCACGAAATTTTCTAATAATTTTTTGACCCAGTTCCGCATCATACACAGGTGCCTTGATGTTTTTCTGATATGCCCATGAGTTTGGCGGGATGGAAGTCTTCGCTGGGGCGCCTAAATCGGCAAACTGCTCCCGATCTATACCCATCTTTATAGCGCTGCGGACCTCCTTTTCCTTTAAAAACTGGTTATTGTAATTAAAAAATAGCGTAAGTAGATTAGAGTAATCAACCACTTTCTCAACTTTGGTATTTTTCCACTGCAAAAACACGTCTGCAATACTTTTTTTTGATAGGTCCATCTGGTTTATCTGACCCAGTTTGTATGCGTTGATCATCTGAGATTCAGAAGGATAAAATTTATACGTGATGCGGGTAAGGTCTTTTTTATTTGGGGTGAGGTTTAACTCTTGCAGCTTATCATATTTATACTTATATCTATCAATTTTGTAAAGTCCTCCTATCCCCAGTTTTGGATATTTCACTATTGGTTTGGTGAGGTAAATAGGGAAGATGGCAAGCGGTTTCTTGAGGACAAATTCAACCAAGTAGTCCCCCTTTAAACGCATAGTGATGTCCTTAAATCGGTAGTTGATATCACGGGCGGTGAAGAAGGTTCCGTCATCCAAAAGAATATTTTTCTTAAGTTGGAAACGATAGACCAATCCATTTTCCAATATTTCCCATGACTCTGCAAGCACAGGTACCGGTTTCCCCTTTTCATTCATGAAGAGAAGGCCATTAGATATCTTAGAAAGAATATCATCAGGCAATGTGTCAACCGTATAAGAACCGACCATACCAATGATGGTATTTTGTGGAGTGAGGAGATTGATGAGATACGGAGAGATGGTAATGGTGCTTATAATGAAGATGGTTGAGATGAGTGCACTCAAAAAGATAAGTTTAAGATGCTTCTTGGCAAACTCAAGGAAGAGCCAGTAATAATACCGAATATTGCGACCAGCGGGATCCATGCGTTATTTGACAAAAAAACTAACGACGGATATGATGAAAAATAATATAATGCAGAAGATAGTGATATTGAGAGTCACTTTTTCAATACCGCGGCGCGTCTGAAACGTCTCTCCTCCACCACCCCACGCGCTACCCAATCCGGCTCCCCGTCCTTGCATAAGGATAAGGCCAACGATCAGGATTGAAATGATGATGTTGATGACTATTAAAACTACTCTCATAATTTGAAATTTAAAATTAGAAATCAATTTTCAATGCCCAATTTTAAATATTTAAACTTTAATATTTAGAATTGATTAAAAATTTCTAATTAAAAATTAAATCAAGTGTTCAAGCATGTTAATTATACTTGATATAGACACAGAAGACAAAACCAAATTACCCAGATAGGGAATGTGAGTTTTTGGTATATTTACAAAGAAAATTGATGCTCCGGGGAAGGTCCATGAGGTGATAGTAAAAAGGTGAAAGGCGTCACTACTCAAATGGAGGATGGCAAGATAGACAAGAAAAGACATGAGTCCTAAAGTTATGATGTTAAGGGGGAGAAGGATAATCTTCGATAAGGGGACAATGAGGTAGAAAACAAAGGCGAGGACCAATGTTGCAATAAAAAGTGAATTTAGATTCAAAATAAAACCCTTATTCCAGAAGGAGGTAAAAATAAGCGCGAGGGCTGAAAATATAATCATGCGGAAGATTTTTTTCATACATTTATTATAGCATTTCCCTATCTCGGAGGAAAAGATGGTATTTCCGCGCAAAGCGGTGGGACTCATCACGGATAAGCTGGACAAGTCGATAGCCAAGATTATTTGCGCGAGGTTTGATCGTGGGTAACCCCTCTACCCCCAAAATAAATCTATCAGGATCTTTTGCAATGCCTAAGATAGGAACTATAACCTGGAGCTTTTCCAGGACCTGCATAATACGTCTAACCTGTGGTCTACCTCCGTCCACGATAATGAGTGAAGGTTTCTCCCATTTATTCCTAAATCTCCGCGTGATTATTTCATCAAGCATATCTAAATCACTTTGTATTTTCTCATTCTTAATTTTGAATTTACGGTACTGACCTTTATCTATCAAGCCATTCGTTAATACCACCATGGATCCGGTTCCCTGCTTTTGAGAGAGGTTACTGATGTCATAGCATTCAATTCTATTAAGATTTGAGAGGGTGGGGAAATAGGGGGAGATGAGGGTAAATAGGGCCTGTAGACTTTCTTCCGAGTTGTTAAAATCATGCTCATCATATCTTTCAAAAGATCGATTCTGTATGAGATATTGAAGAGTTTGTATGCGGCTTCGTATTTTTAAACATTCTTCATATTGTTCACCTTTTATGGCAGTCTTGAGTTCACGGTTCATACTGTTTAGCAATATTCCCGTCCTTCCCAAAAGGAGTGAAACAATTCTTCTGATATTGCGGCGGTACTCTTTTCCCCTTGATCCAATATCGTTTGGGCAGGGATCACAAAGTCCGATCTTATGATAAAAACAAGGACGTTTGGTAACCTTTTTTTGTGAACAAAAAGGAATAATGCGACGTATAGTACGAAGAAGGCTATCCACATCGCGAGTTGAAGAAAAGGGCCCAAAGTAAAGTGACTTTTTGTCATCTTCTTTTCTCACTGGGTAAATCTTCGGGTAATTTTCCTCAGTAATTTTTATGTAAAGATGACTTTTTCCGTCACGCCAAATAATATTGTATTTGGGATGGTGAATCTGTATCAATTCTGATTCAAGAAGAAGTGCCTTGAATTCAGAATCGGTGATCTGCGTTTCAATACTGTCAGCTTGAGATACTATGGCTAATTCCTTAACGTCTTGCTGTGTATTTTCTACATGAGAGAGGACACGGGCTTTAATATTGACAGATTTGCCAATATAAAGATATGTTTTTCCTTTTTTAAATAGATAAATACCTGCCGTTGAAGGTAGTTTGCTGTAAGATACTTTACTTAACGGATTTTGAAGGGGAAAGACTTGCTTCATGACTCTTCTTGAGTTGGGTAAATATAATAATCATCCAAATTATGAAAGGAGCCGTATAGGTATAAGGAATTATTATTCCCATCAATGACTTAAGCATACTAAAAAGAAGAGAAAAGGTAAGGCCGTGGATACCTAGTCGGAAAACCTGCGAATAGGTTAATCCGAGTTTCATAAACTTTGATATAAGATGTGTTACCAGAGTGAGTACAGCGAGATAGAGCAGTGCTCCTGATAACGAGAATAATGATCCAAAGATAGGAACTGCTAAAAGCAGGAAAGCAAAAATAGCCGCAATTGCCAATGGGTAATATTTAAAATAAGGAATGATGATATTGACGACGCGGTCATAAGCTTCACGGTTTATGATAACAAAACCCTTAACATCGGAAAAAGGATACACTTTGTAACTTCCTTTGGTGTCTGAGTCAGGATACGCGAGAGCATTCTTGGTGAGCAGAAATGCGGTATTATATTTTTTAAATGAGTCAACCGAAGCTTTCGTATCGATAGCAACTAAGCTCATATCCTTTATATTAAATCTCGCAGGAAATGGAATATAATAAGGTTCATCTACGTTGGTTCTGAGTGAGCCGTCTTTTATGGTGACCGTCAATCCTAGCGGGTAAAGATTCTTTATTATTTGCTTGCTTTCCTCAATATATCCAGGAACTTTAGGCACTGTGGGAATAAAGGCGATTGAAAAAACGATACCCCGAATCAGAGCAATGAAGAACAGGAGAGCGAAGAGATATTTTAGGGAAAAGGAAAAGGGAGCAAAGAGAATGTCAGAATAGTAGCCCGGACGGGTTAGGCTTTTTTTAAGAGTGTTAACGAATGTGGTGAGTTTGTACATACGGATATTTTAACATATTAATTGCGCCTCATCAATTTTACCGCGACTCCAAGGCCGAAGAGGAAAAGTAAAACAATAACCGCTACTTTTGCGATTCCATAATAGAATGATGCAATACTAATCTCATGTTCGTACAGCAACTTCGAGTCCGATGATAATTTCAGAATGGTTTTAATATCTCCTAACTGACTTTTGGGAATGTATTCAAATATAAGCTCTTTCTTTTCAAACGGGGCTAAAGAAGCTACGATTTGAGTCGCGGGTGATAGGGTTAACTTATCAGCCTCGGCAGATACGGGAAAATTCCATAGAAAAGTATTACCGGTATTCCGCACAATAACTTTTAACGTATATGAGCTATTATTTATGTTGGGAATTTGAAGGGGATTAGTCTCAAAAGAAACGGACTTAGATTCAGAAAAATATTGAGATGTGGGAATTATGTTTATGTCCTTTGTGCTGTCTTGCGTTTTGTAACTGCCTGCGGGATAGGGAAAGTCGGATTTTTTTCCGTGTATGGCAAATACCACGTGATTCAAATCAAAAGAATTAAAATAATCAATCCCTGAAGTATCTTCCCATGTGGGATCAGTCTGAATCCATAATTGTTTTGCATCATCAAAATATTCCGGCCATGAATGAAGAATATCTGCATTCACGGAAAGCGGGCGCAATTCCTGGTCATTTGAGAATCCGTAACCCTGGATTTCTCGAGTGTATAAGCCTTTCTCACGGGCTAAGGAGATAAATACATCGGAGTATTCCGTACACACTGCTTGGTCAGGGTACTGCAAAGCCTGTTGCGCTCCTAGTCGAGTGATGGATGTATTTAACCGTCCATAGTTATATGTTAAAGTATCTACTGCATAACGATATATTTCTGGTATGGTTGTAATTTTTTTTGGAATATAGTCTTCCTTCAAATTCCAATGAGTACTTGGTGCTAGTAAATATTTTTGCTGTGTTTTAAATAAAGCGCGAATCGGTTCTTTCATATCTTCACGCGGTTCGGAGGAGACGATAACCCCCCCATCAAATAAAATCGTTTTTTCCTCCTTTGGATTTAAAAAATAACGGCCAATATAGTTACCGTCTTCATCCATACTCGTTATTGCCGGTTCCGGCCGAATAGAGTTCACAAATACCTTTTGATACAGTGTGTCAGGAGGGAAAGAAACATCCGTATACACGCGATTCAGGTTGGGATTGGTAAGATGGTAGCGAAGTTGAAGCGCATAATTTTGTTGCTTTCCAAATACCGCGTAAATGGTACGATTTATGGGATTTTTCCAGGTTATTTCATTCAACGTTATATGGTCAGGCTTGGGTTTTGCAATGGAAATTTGTTTACCGGAATTTGGAGGAAGATGAACGATGATGGTGTAGTCCCCTTCTCCCTCCTTATTTTCAACGGTGGGGAGGATGACTTCCCAGACATTGCCGTTTACTTTAAACAGGTTTTGCTGGAGAAAATCCAAATAAATATTATTTTCTGAATTCATACCGGCGACTGGATCGGTGAGGGCAACGCTAATAGTATTTTTGTTATCAGCATCAGAAACGGTAGGAATTATGGATTTAAAATCGTCGGCGGCTTTGATATTGCCGATTTGAAAACTTTTTGGAAAAAGAATAGAGAAATTTTTAATAACGAGGTCGGGAGTTAGGTTGGTTATTTTAATTTTATAAGATACGCGGGATGAAATATTATTATCTTTCTCGCTGAGGAAGTAGTCGACGGTGTAGTCGGTGCGGAAATTTTCAATGGCAAGAACAAAACTAGCAGAAAGACAATAGGCAATTAAAAGTAAAGCAAAAATGCATGATCTGAAAATATATTTTTTATTCATTACCATATGTCATTGCGAGGAGCGTAGCGACGTGGCAATCTAAAATATAGTATAGATTGCTTCGCTTCGCTCGCAATGACAACCTATTACTTTTTTAACAACATCCTCAGGTATTTGCCCGTATAGGATGATGTTACTTTCATAATACCAGGTAACGGGCCTTGATAGAGGACGTTTCCTCCTTTTTCCCCTCCTTCAGGACCGAGGTCTATAACATATTGGCAATTTTTCACCACATCCAAATTGTGCTCAATAATGATAACGGTATTACCATGTTCAGCTAGTTGGTGTAATGTTTGCAGTAATTTTTCTATATCGTACAAATGAAGGCCTGTGGTAGGTTCATCAAGTATATAGACTGTCTTACCGGTGTCACGTCGGGATAACTCATTTGCTAACTTTATTCGTTGGGCTTCTCCCCCGGAAAAAGTTGGAGCGGGTTGCCCAAGGGAGATATACCCCAGACCTACGCTTTTCAAAAAGCTTAACTTTAATGCAATGTTAAAATGGTTTTGAAAAAATGTTTCCGCTTCATCTACGGTCATGTTTAAAATATCAAAAATTGTTTTGCCTTTATATTTAATTTCTAACGTTTCCCGATTATAGCGATGTCCTTCACATACGTCACAAGTTACATAGACATCGGGTAAAAACTGCATTTGGATTTTGATGACACCAGCCCCTTGGCATTTTTCACAACGACCACCTTTTACATTGAAAGAAAATCTCCCTTTTTTAAAACCTTTTGCTTTTGACTCGGAAGTCATCGCAAAAATATCACGAATCTCATCAAATATTCCTAAGTATGTCACGGGGTTTGAACGAGGTGTCCTCCCAATCGGTGACTGATCAACAAGATAAACACGCTCAATGTAATGTTGTCCTAATAATCGAGTGAAGTCCCCCATTTTCTGAAGATAATAACCGTCTAAATAATATTTAAGCGCGGGGTAAAGTGTTTCAACAATAAGTGTCGACTTCCCCGAACCGGATACCCCAGTGATTGCAATCAGATTACCTAATGGAATGGAAATGTTTACACTTTTTAAATTAAACTGGGTGGCACCTTGAAGTTCTATATTTCCTTTATTTATTACCATCTCACGAGGGGGGAAGGATACGTCTCTCTCACCTGAAAGATATTGTCCCGTCAAAGATTTTTTTGAAGCCAACATCTGGGGAATGGTACCGGCGAACATGACTTTTCCTCCTTCTTTTCCTGCGTGGGGACCGAGCTCGATGGCATAATCCGCGGTTTCAATAGTCTCACGATCATGTTCAACTAAAAGTACACTGTTGCCAAGTTCTCGCAAATTCTTTAAAGAGTCTATGAGTGCGGTCACATCTCTCGGATGCAAACCAATGGATGGCTCATCAAGAACATAAAGAACTCCCGTCAAACCTGATCCAATTTGGGACGCTAATCTAATTCGTTGCAGTTCACCACCTGATAATGTTTTTGCGGGACGGTCAATGGTCAAATATGATAAACCAACATTATCTAAAAATGTCAAACGAGTAATAATCTCTTTTAGAATCATCTTCGCAATCTCTTTTTCATAGAGTGAAAGCAGAGTCATAATTTCTTTTTCAAAGTAGTTTCGAAGGAAATCGATGGCGTAAGTGGAAAGGTCAATGATGTTTTTTTTATCTATCGTTATGGCAAGTATCTCGGGCTTTAATCTTTTTCCTTTGCATTTATCACACTGTTCTTCTCGAACATACTTATTCACATCCATTTCTTCACCAGGAGTTTGATTTTCAAAAAAGCGTCGTTCAAATTCATTTAAAAGACCCGTCCATTTTTCATAGATAGCGGTCTGCTTCCCAAAACGATTGGGACCTATCACCCGATACACTTTGTCAGTGCCATGCAGTAATATTTTGAGTTGTTTTTCGTCAAAATTACCAATCTTCAGATTCATATCCAACCCTTCTTCTTCCGCTACTTGTTTCAAAAGGCGGATATACCAAGTGTCTTGGAAAAACATCTTATTGAATGGCAAAATACCGCCTTCGTTAATCGTGAGTTTATTGTTCAAAATAAGATCAGGGTCAATCTTATAAATTGTCCCCAGGCCTCTGCACTTTTCACACGCGCCAAGAGGAGAATTGAAAGAAAACATACGGGGTTCCAACTCAGGCAATGACATACCACACTCCGCGCAAGAAAACTTTTCAGAAAAAAGTCTTTCTTTCTCCCCTGCCAATATAATAAGACCATCGGCTAAATTAAGTCCTTGCTCGACGCTGTTGGTCAAACGGGAATGAAGGTTGGAAACGAAAAGTTCATTTTTCAAGTCTGTATATTGAAAGGAAAATGAATCGACTTCAACCTCTATGGAATGCTTATTGGTTTTTAAAATATCTATTTCGTCATTATTCAGGTCAAATTGTTTGCCATCGACCTTCAACTTAAAGAATCCTTTACTTCGGATGTTATCAAATAAATCTTTAAACTCCCCCTTTTTCCCCCGGATAATAGGAGAAAGGATTTTGAAAGAGTGAGGTTTAATTTTGTCTTGTGAGGTCTCCGTTTGAATTGTCTTCATAATACGGTCGATTATCTCATCGAGGGAGAGCTTGGAAATTTCGATCTTACAGTTTGGACAATGGGGATGGCCGACTCGAGCGAAGAGAAGGCGCAAATAATCGTAAATTTCAGTTATTGTCCCGACGGTAGATCTCGGGTTGTGGGAGGTTGTCTTCTGATCGATGGAAATGGAGGGTGAAAGGCCCTCGATGAGGTCTACATCGGGCTTATCCATAACTCCTAAAAATTGCCGCGCATATGCGGAAAGGGATTCCACATAGCGGCGTTGGCCTTCGGCATAGATGGTGTCAAAAGCCAGAGATGATTTTCCCGAACCGGAGACGCCGGTTATGACCACTAATTTATTTTTTGGAATATCTACATCAATATTCTTGAGGTTGTGTTGACGTGCTCCGCGGATTTTAATTTGGTTTAACATAAATGTTTCGGGCGGGTATAAAACCCGCCCCTACAATATATTCAATTCATTAATTCACGTACCTTATCACGAATTGCGATGGCCGCTTCGAAATGCAAATTCTCGGCCTGTTTACGCATTTCTTTTTCCAACTTGGGAATTATTTTTTTTAAATCATAAGGAGTCATACCATCTCGTTTAATCGAATCAATATACGCGTGATTGAAATCTGTTTTCGGAAAATTCAAGTCATCCGTGCTTTCATCACCTTCAGCAATCTTTTCCCGCACCGGCTTAATAATCGATTTTGGGGTTATTCCGTGTTCGGTATTATACCTCACTTGATATTCCCGCCGACGGTCAATTTCATCAATTGCCGACTTCATGGATTTAGTAATGTTATCCGCATACATGATAACTTCACCAGATATATTGCGGGCTGCACGCCCCATCGTCTGAATGAGTGCAGTGCGGGAACGTAGGAAGCCTTCTTTATCCGCATCAAGAATAGCAACAAGGAACACCTCAGGCAGATCAAGACCTTCACGGAGAAGGTTTACTCCGATCAACACATCAAACTCATTATTTCTCAATTTATCTAGAATGTTTGAACGTTCAAGCGTCTTCACATCAGAGTGAAGATATTCTGCACGGACTTTTTTATCTTTCAGATAAATACTTAAATCTTCAGCAGTCTTTTTGGTAAGTGTGGTGACAAGAATTTTCTGGTTAAGTTTCACCCTCTTTTCAATTTCGATTATCAGATCCTGAACCTCATCTTTTGCAGGGCGTATGGTAATCTTCGGATCAATGATTCCCGTAGGTCTGACCAATTGCTCGGCGATGCCTGACCCTGACTGATTTAACCGATTCAACCGACTTTGACCGATCTCCCATTCATTCGGAGTTGCCGATGTGTATATCAAATGTTTGGGAATAGAATAAAATTCTTCAAATCGCATGGGGCGATTGTCATAGGCGGCACGCAATCGAAAACCAAAATCTATCAACATTTTTTTTCTAGAAGCATCCCCATTAAACATTCCCCTGATTTGAGGGACAGTCATGTGCGACTCATCTATGAAAACGAGAAAATTATCTCCATATGCTTTTTGAAAATAGTGAAGTAAAGAATAGGGTGGATCTCCCTTTTTTCGGCCATCAAAATAGCGGGAGTAGTTCTCAATTCCGTTTACGTATCCTACTTCTTTAATCATTTCTAGGTCATAATTAACCCGTCGCCAAAGTCGGTCCGCTTCGGCTATCTTGTCTGCTTTTTTCAACATGGCGTGCTCAAGTTTCAAATCAGCTCTTATCTCACCCTCCGCAGTCTCAAATGTCTTCGGATCCGCCATAAAGTGCTTGGCAGGATAGATTATTATTTTCTTGAGGTCGGACTCGATGATGCTTCCTGAAACGGGTTCAAAACGGGTTATTTTAGTTACTTTATCCGCAGATAACTCAACTCGATAGCCATAATCTTCATAAGCAGGATAAATATCTATCCTCTCTCCCCGGATACGAAAGGTGCCACGCTTGAACTCAAACTCCGAGCGGTCATAATGCAAGTGGACCAACCTCATACTTAAATCGTTTGTTGAAGTTTTCTCTCCAACCGTCAATTCAGCAACAAATTTACCATATTCAATAGGTGAGCCGATGTTGTAAATACACGAAACTGAGGCTACGACGATTGCATCATTTCTTGTGAGAATGTTCGTTGTTGATTGAAGCCTGAGTTTGTCAATAACTTCGTTGATTTGTGATTCCTTTTCAATGTAAGTGTCGGTAGCAGGGATGTATGCTTCAGGTTGATAGTAATCATAATAGGAAACAAAGTAGGAAACCGCATTTTGGGGGAAGAAATCCCTCATTTCCTGATACAGTTGACCTGCAAGCGTCTTGTTATGAGAAATGACGAGCGCAGGCATGTTTAACCGCTGAATGATGTTGGCTATAGTGAAGGTTTTCCCTGAGCCTGTGACGCCAAGTAAAACCTGATCTTTCAGGCCATCAAGAACCCCTTTTGCAAGCTTATCTATAGCCTGCGGCTGATCTCCGGTGGGTTTAAAGGGTGATTTGAGATAAAACAAGGTTTTGGGTGAAAAAAGGTAACCTTACATTATAGCATAGGATGAAGTTTAACTTCAATAGATATATTGGAGTTATATGAAGTTGACAAATACATACTATATGTGTATAATATAAACATGGAAATACAACCTATAATACAGCAGGCTGTTATACCAGTAATAAGATTCTTTGCGGAGAACCCAAAATTAATAACTCCGCTTTTAGGAGGAATTAGTACAGCTGTAATTGGACTAGTTCCATTTGTTAATGTGGCAATAAATCTGAGAAGAAATAGTGAATTGCAGCAAGCTAGAAATAAAGCCACAGCTAATACAAATCAGACTTATAGTTTAGCGTCAAAACAAGCACCTATTACAAATGAACTCAAAGGTAAAACACGAGATGCTAATGAAGTAATTAATAATGCTGCTAAGAATGCTGAGGACAAGCCAAAACCAATGAAAAAGAAATAAAATGATGATTCTTGTAAAACAGTCCCCCATCTGCCATAATAGGTCATGGAAATTGTGAAGTTCATGATTGATTTTATTCTGCATATTGATGTCCACCTCGGGCAAATCATTGCAACATACGGAGTTGCGACGTACTTCATCCTTTTCCTCATCATCTTCATGGAAACAGGACTCGTGTTTACTCCTTTTTTACCCGGGGACTCTTTACTTTTTGCGGCGGGGGCATTTGCCGTCCTGAACTCGTTGAATATATTTGTATTATTAGTGGTACTGACTGTTGCGGCCATTCTCGGCGATACAGTAAATTACTGGATCGGTCATTTTTTTGGTAAGAAGATTGTGGCACATCCGCGGATACCGATCGATGAAGAACACATAAAAGAAACCCAGAAGTTCTTTAATAAATACGGAGGAAAGACTATTATCATAGGTCGCTTCATGCCATTTGTACGAACTTTCGCCCCTTTTGTTGCAGGGATCAGTAAGATGAATTACGGGACCTTCATAACTTATAACATAGTTGGAGGGATTCTATGGGTTGGGGTAGCAACACTTGCCGGATATTTCTTTGGGAATATTGAAATTGTGAAAAAGAATTTTTCTTTGGTAATAATTGCGGTAGTACTTTTATCGTTGGTGCCAATAATATATGAAGTGTTGAGAAAGAAATTTAAAAAGTAATTTAGATCCCTCGGCTAGGCTCGGGATGACACCATTTATACTATGCTTTATATTGTAGGTACTCCGATAGGAAATATGGAGGATCTCTCTTTACGTCAGGCGAAGACAATAACTTCTGCAGAAATAATTGTAACTGAGGATACCCGATCAACGGGGATGGTATTGAAAAGAATTGAAGAATTATTTCATCTGAAAAAAAATCCTGCTTGCAGATTGATTTCTTATTATCAAGAAAAGGAATTTGAAAAACTCCCTGAAATTATTTCACTTCTTGAAGAAGGGAAAAGTATGGTACTCATGTCTGAGTCAGGTATGCCGCTTGTATCGGATCCCGGATATTTATTGGTAAAGGAAGTGATTAAAAGAAAAATTCCTTATACCGTTATCCCAGGACCTACTGCAGTAGTGACAGCACTTGCCCACTCAGGGTTTAAATTAAATCATTTTACTTTTTTTGGCTTTCTTCCACGAAAAAAGGGCGATGTGGTTAAATCTTTTCAAAAAGCAAAGGAAGTCTCTCTTTTATTAGACGAATCCCCTATCGTTTTTTATGAATCTGCAAATAGACTAAATGAAACGCTTGTATTGTTGGACTCAGTTGCGCCTACGGCACAAGTTTGCGTATGCCGTGAATTGACGAAGATGTATGAGGAAATTATTCGAGGAACGCCAAAGGGGTTAAGTGAGAAAAAATTTAGAGGGGAAATTGTGTTAGTCATTGCTTTTTGAGATTGCCACGTCATCCTCTGAATCGGAGGACTCCTCGCAATGACACGTCTCACCTCGTTTAACTGGTCCTGTAGAATAAAGTTATTTCTGCTACAATAATTTAATGGGCAACAAAATCTGTGTATCAAAAAGATTTCTCGCGGTTGTGTTATTTGTTGCATTGTTCGCTATTGTAACTGTATATTTTTCGAATTATTTGATAAAAAAACCAGCTACCGTAAAGTCGAGAGCAGAGACGAATGATGAAAATATTTCCTCCCAAGACACAGTTATAAACGTGGAGGATGTTGTTGATAACGCATTTCCTTATTATGTACGAATATCTATTTATCATGAAGATAGAAGAGATGTAATTTGCGGAGGATCTCTTATAAGTGAGGAATACGTTTTAACTGCAGCTAGCTGTGTTTTAAATCAAGATAAAAAATATATATTTGTTGTAGTAGGTCAAAATCATATTGATTCTGAAATGAATGCACTATTATCATCTGGTGTTGATAGCATTTATGTTTCAAGTGACATTGCCCTTCTCCATCTCATAAAACCTGCAACAGGAGTACCTTATGTGTCTATTCCTGATCCACGAATTGATCGTAATATGGATAATGTGATAAATGAAGATGATTACCTAGAAAATGTAAATAGTGGGGAATCAGGCGTCATTGTAGGGTTTAAGATGATTACATTAAACAATAAGCCATGGTATACCACATATTGGCATCCCTATCTTTTAAAAACTAATGTAAACATCACCGATTACCCGGGAAGAGCAAGAGAAAGATTTGCCGTTAAAAAACTTTGTTATGGGGGCCAAGGAGACCCATTTATTATGATAAAAAATAATAAGCCTCAAGTAGTGGGTGTTGCGATTGATTGTAAGCGTTCTTTTGATATTTATGATCTTATTATACATTCATCCGTTACAAATTATTCACAATGGATTAATGAAACAACAAGGATTAAAGAGAAGATAAGCAAAGATGAAGAAAGAACTGAAAATACTACTGGCATTCAATATGAATCTGGAACTAATTACATGCCATTCGGACCTAAATTTTTTTACCCAGCACAATCGTCACAAAAGTCATTTTGCACAAATAACACAAACTCTAGCGATTGTAGATTAAAGGGATTTTTTTGCCAATGGAATGATACCTGTGGCAAGTGTAATATAGTAAAAACTCCAGAAAGCGAACAATGCAAATAAATTTATTTGACATAATGAAATAAAGGGTATACTATAAAATTAGCATGAAAAAACTATTGAATCTGCTCTTCATTCCGCTTTTCTTTTTAGTTGTAACCTTTGCCTATGCAAATGGATTATCTTTGACAAAAATTGGCGTGCTTGACGTGAACGGAAAATATTTTACTCATTGGTGGTATGAGCCGACGAACTTGACCCTTGAAGGCACGGGTAGCAAAGGCGCAAACATAGATGTATATATTGATAATGGAGTTAAAACAATAAAAGCATCTGTTGAAGATGGAAAGTGGAAGTATACCCATGAAGGACAACTTGAAAAGAAAGATCATAATGTAAAAGTGTCTTCAGGCGAGCAAAACATATCATTTATTTTAACAATCGGTGCAGGAAGTGTACCTGAAGGCGAAGGGACAAAGGGTGGGTTACCCGAAGCCGGCATTCTACTTCCTTTGCTTGGAATTATAGGGCTCGCCTCTTTTCTCATATATTTTGGATTTAGGGAGAAGGTGGTGTAAATTGTAAGTAATATGCAATCTAGAATAGATTTGAATAAAATATGCATGCGGAAGAGTCATATCTACATCACCCTAATAATATTAGGAGCTGTTTCTTTAGTTTTTTTATCTTATTTTAATCAGAATACAACAAAATCACTATCTTCAAAAGCTTCTGCACCTGATGATCAAGTAAATTTAGCTGGCGAAATACCTCAGTCTCTTGATCAAACTACTTGTAGAAATCCTGGTGCTTCCTGTTGTAGTGGAAATATATGTGACGGATATTATTATAATGTCATTTGTGACCGTGGGACAAATAAATGCATTCAAAATTCTAACAATCAATGTGGAGGAGAGAATGAGGATTGTTGTGATGTAGCCATTTACGGTGCTGGCCAGGGAAGCGCGAGGTGTAACAATGGACTTATATGTCAAGCTAGAAATCCAGATAAAAAACACAAATGGTACGGTTTAAGTGATGTCAGGAACGGTGCCCCGTATGCTTATTCGCATCAATGCATTTCTTTAAAAAATGCTTTTTCTTTGATAAATAAACCATTTGAATATGGATATTTAAGCATTGAAATTTTGAAAAAATCAACCATCCCTTATGTAGATGAGAATTATGTTGAGATAAATTACGATACAAATGATGCGCGCTGGTCACCTGTGCCATTAACGGGAGAGGGTGTTGGATTTAGGCTTAAGACAACTTACTTCATAGGTAAGAGATATCTCTATGAATACAATTGCGATACAAATATACGGTCGAACTATGAATCTATCGAATCAGATAAGGCATTTATCGAAATCAATTGTCCGTATGTTGCGAAGGGTACATACTCTTTAGATGCACGAGTTAAAATATATGGGTCAATGAACGACAAAGAATACATCACAGTGGCAGGTAACAGCAAGGTAAAGGTTGTTGAGCCAGATCCTACAATGGCTTGTTCTTCTCTATACGGAAATCGGTATGAAAATAGGGAATTAAAATTTGATGGGATTGTGTTTACAAAGGATAATATTTGGTTATATTGCAGATCAAAATATCCTGGTTTTACTGCTTGTACAAATAGAGGAAGTTTTACTTGCGCTAAGAAAAGCGAATAAATGATAAAAGGTGTAAAATGTTGAGGGGACTATTCTTCAGCCCCTCAAATACAAATTGCTTGCTAGGTGTCAAATTGCGGT
>CAYITZ010000011.1:0-23811 GCA_964366485.1 uncultured Gammaproteobacteria bacterium | reverse complement strand
TGCCAATCCAGGAGGCGCTTCCATATTCGCAGTTTGAACAAATATAAAATGCCATTGTTGTTTGTCATTCCCGCGAAGGCGGGAATCTAGACTATAATTTCAACTTTGTAATTTTAGACTGGATCCCGGCCTCCGCCGGGATGACCCGCCTAGGCGGGGTCACATTTTCTCCACCGTTTTTATACCAAGTAAATTGAGACTATTTTGAATAATATGTGTTGTTGCTTGGGTTATGAGAAGTCGAATTTGTTTTGTATTTTTTTCAGATATCAGGATAGGATTTTTTTGATAAAAAAGATTAAATTCCTGGCATAAAATAAATAGATAGTTACATAATGTACCAGGTGACAATAATATCGTCGATTCAGTAACAACATCTGGAAACTGCGTGAAAAGACGTAATAATCTTTTTTCACCTTCTCCAAAACTGGAAAATTGAATGTTGTGTGTTTGAAGTGTTAAGTCAGCTTTTGATAGAACCGACTTACATCGAGCATAGGTGTATTGTAAGTAAGGTCCAGAATTTCCTTGAAGAGATAAAGATTCATCAAAACTGAAGACAACATCTTTACCAACACTTGTTTTTAGGAGAGAATATTTTATTGCTCCAATTGCCAATACTTCTTCGATTTGAGGCATATCTGTTTTACTAATTTTTTCATGCGAAGAAAAAAGTTTTCTTAAATGTTTTTTTATTTCTTCAAGAAGCCAATTAATAGTGATCACATTTCCCGTCCGGCTGGACATTTTACCCTCAGGTAAATGAATCATACCATGACCCACGTGTTTTGTTTTTTTTGCAAGATCAGGACTCATAAGTGACAGCGCCTTAAGAAGCACTTTGAAATATTCATTTATCTCGGTCGCAGTCACAATAAATGACATGTCATAGGAGAAATCTTTGTATTTAGTAGGCGCCAACCCAAGCTCTTTGGCTTCATAGGTTGGTAGGCCAAGGGAATTGATGAAAACACGGGTATGGAGTCCATAGTCTTCCCCCTTAAATATAACAGCCCCCTTACTTACTGCAAAAACACCTTTTTTCAGACCTTCTTTTACGATTTTTGCACCATATTCACCCACAATACTTTCCGGATAGTAGTAATCAAATTTAGTTCCAAGGCGCCTATATATTTCTTCAAATGCATCAAGTGTCCATGTTTTTCCTTTAAAATATATATTTTTTATTTCCTCAAAATCAAATTTTTTATTTGAAATATACTGTTTATAATCAACTTGGGGTATCCAGTTTTGAGTCTTTTCTAAATACTCTTGCCCGCAAACATACACGAGGTAATTAATATCTTTTATTTCCTCTTTTGTTATTTCATTTTTTTCATATTCGTTTGTTCCTAGGGCATAAGCTTCACCAAGATATTTTAAACGCTCAGGTTGCGTCTTCTCTTCAAGCTCGTCAATAGATATTCCATCATTTTTAAATTTCTGTAAGATTCCCCATATTGACTTCGACACATGCATTCCCACATCACCATAATAATTAACTCTTTTCACATTTGCCCCCTGTGACTCATATAATTTACTGAGCGATTCTCCAACAATATTGCTATAAAGGTGTCCAAGATGGAATTCTTTAAACGGATTTGGATCTGTATACTCTACCATCACTTTTTTTCCTTTCAAAGAATCAGTTTGCCCAAATTTCTCCTTACCTTCAACGATGAGAAATAACTGTTGTGAGAGATATTTATTTGATAACCAAAAGTTTACAAATCCCGGTTTTACGACTTCGATTTTTTCAAAAAGTTCACCGATTGGCAATTGTTTAACTATTTCTTCAGCAATCAAAAGGGGAGACTTATTGAGAGTTTTTGTCAGTTTTAATGCAATAGTGGTTGAATAGTCACCAAATATTTGACTTTTTGGCTGTTCGATAGTGACATCTTCTATTTTAACGTTATACTTTTTAAGCGCAGTGAAAAGCAATTCCTGAATGATTTTTTTTATTCCCTCATATATTTTAGGCTGAGGCTTTTCTTTAGAAGTGGCTAGATATTTTTTTGATTGGAATGGTATTTCAACCTCTTGATGATCTTTATCCAACCAATATATTTTTCCTTCTCCCCCTAACATTTTCTTTATTATTTCGATAAATTCATCAGCGGCGCGTGTGATATTTTCTTTATTAACCTCAGAAAAGCCATCCATAATAAAATATCCATTTTTTGATGTTCCTGTCAGTTTAGTCCGCTCACATTGACGCCAATTAAGAGCGCGTGTGGAAAGATCAAAATCATCCCGCCATATCAACTCACCCTTAACGGCGCTTTTACTCTTTTTTGCTCCGATGGGAATCCATTGCTCACCGCCCTTTGCAAACGTTAAAACAAAATCCCCATAGACAGTATTTAAATCTTCTCCTCCAAAAGGAGTCAAGTATTTAATACTTAACGCATTATAAAGATCAACAGCCGGATTAATGCTGGGTAGGGATGAACCTTCTAGTACCCGTTTGGAAAGTGCCAGATGAGCGGGTACAAATTTTTCGGGATCAACTCCGAATCGTTTGAATGCATCCAAATATACGGCCACATATTTTTCTTTCCCCAATTTATTCAAAGAGAGACGATTTTTTAGATTTATTTCCTCTTTTCTCAAAATAGCCTCACACTCTTGAACATTTATTTTATTATTAAAATTTGTTACAACAGGAATTGCTACAATAAGGGTAGGAAAAGTATCAAATATTTCCGTTTTGATTTTGAACTTCATGCCTAATATGATATCATAATTTATCGTGATATTTTCTTTTCCTTATCTCAGGTTTTGCCTCCCATCGTTAATGCTAAAATTGCTTTTTGAACATGGAGTCTATTTTCGGCCTGATCGTATACTACAGACTGAGGCCCATCGATAACTTCATCTGTAACCTCAACACCTCGGTCAGCTGGCAAACAATGCATATAGATTGCGTCTTTTTTTGTTAATTTCATTCTCTTTTCATCACAGATCCAATCTTTATATTTTGATGTTATTTTTGTGCATTCTTCAGGATCAGAAGTAAACACTAAAGGCCCCCAGCTCTTGGGATAGACAACGTCGGCATCTTTAAAAGCTTTTTCCATGTTATGCGTCATTTCAAATGTACCTCCATACTTTTGTGAATTCGATTTCACCTCCTTGATTATTTTTGGCATTAATTCAAATTCTTTTGGGTGAGTTAAAATAAGATCAACACCAAATAATGACAAGAGCAAAATAAACGATTGAGGCACAGAAATCGGTTTGGTATAACTTTTTGCATACGCCCATGACATGACAATTTTCTTTCCTTTTAAGTTTCGACCCTTTTTTTCAAAAATAGTCATAAGATCAGCCAAAGCTTGAAATGGGTGATAAATATCACACTGCATATTAAATACCGGTACTGACGAATGCTTGGCTACCTCGGTTATATACTTATTTCCTTCTTTCCAATCACAATGACGAACTGCTAAACCGTGGCCATATGAGCTTAGAATTTTTCCGATTTCTTTAGCAGTATCACCATGCGCTATCTGTAGCTTATCAGATGGCAAATCATGAGAATTACCACCTAAGTGATCCATGGCGGCTTCAAACGAAGTTCTTGTACGAGTTGAGGAAAAGAAAAACAAGAGGAATAACGTTTTATGCAATAAATAAGCTGTCCCTTCATTTAAAGCAAACTTTTTCTTTAAATCAAAAGCCACATCAATGGCCGTCATCAATTCATCCTTATTCCAGTCGTTGCAATTAATAAAATCTTTTCCAAAAAGTTGAGTTTTTATAAATTAAAAATAATTAATAATTTGTTTATAGACTTTTATTGCTTCATTCATATTTTTTACTTCCACGTACTCATTTTCTTTATGAATTACTGCTTTGTGACCAGGACCAAATGTGATTGCCGGAATTCCTTCTCTCACGAAACATCCAGAATTATTAGCTCCTTTAGCGGCTTGTACTTTAAGGTGGGGGATAACTTGTTGGAATATGTTTACCATTTTTTCTTTTGGACTGACTTTGATACAACCTCCAGGAGATTTAATCATATTTATTTTGACATCTTTATCCAATGTTTTTTCTAAAACTGACAATATATTTTTTTCTATTTTAGGTGTTAGTCGTACATCCCAAATCGAACTACATTGACTAGGGATCTGATTATAAGAGCCCTCAATACTCTTAATACTGGTTAAAGTCAGAGTGGGATAACCCAACACCTCATCATAAGCTTCACTTTTTAATTTAGTTTCTAAATGATTGATTTTATTAATAACTTTGATCATATTAACAATGGCGTTTTGTTTTACCTCTTCTGGTCTTGCGCCATGTCCGGAATCACCATGTGTCGTGATCTCGATAATAGCAGTACTTCGGTAACCTAATTCGATATAGGCGAGATCAGTTGGTTCAACCACAACAGCGGCAATCTCTTCATATTTTGCTTTATATTTTTTATTGAAATATTTAAGAAATGTTTTTGCCCCTTGTGAATCGATTTCTTCACTAGTTGAAAAAATAATAAATAAATCTATGGGGGGTTTTACTTTAGCGAATTCAAAAGAGAGAGCCAATAAAGAAACGATACCGGCTTTATCATCACTCGTACCCAAACCATACATTTTTCCATTTTTTACCACTCCAGATTTTGCGCCATAGGGAGGGTATTGCCATAATTTGAGATTACCTGGTTTTATGGTATCCATGTGGGCGTCAAAAATGAGACATTTATTTGATCCGGTTAAAAATTTAATAATCACATTATCATCTTGCTTTTCAACAGGTAATGTATGCTTTAAACAAAAACGATACAAATACTGAGCCAATTCTTTTTCATTTTTCGAAGGAGAAGGTATTTGAACAATATCAGACAAAGTTTTTATAAAATCAAATTGGTTATTCATACATTATTTGGTGATTAAACTACTAAGTATAGCCATTTGCGCCCACATGCGGTTTTCAGCTTCATCAATAACTATCGAGTTTTTACTATCAATTACCTCATCTGTCACTTCCACATTTCTCCGTACCGGTAAACAATGCATAAAATACGCGTTATTTGTTTTTGACATTTTTTCTTTATTGACAATCCAATGCTTATTCTGTTCTCTTATCTTTTTTTCACCCTCCCAATTTCCGTAATATTTCAACGCACCCCAGCTTTTTGTGCAAACAATGTGACTTTCTTTGTATGCCTCCTCCATCGAATTGGTTACTTTGAAATTACCGCAGGATTCTTTAGATCGTTTTTTCATTAATTCTAAGATTTTTGAATCCAATTCCCATCCTACCGGGTGTGCAATTGTCACATCCATCCCTAAATCGCAAGCGGCTAATATTTGTGAATTTGGCGTTGCCATGGGTAAAGCTTTTGGATGATACGACCAGATATGACTATATTTTTTCCTTTTAGTATTACCTAATTTTTCTTTTAAAGTCATGGCGTCACCTAACCCTTGACAAGGGTGATATACATTGGATTCCATATTTATGACCGGGACATCACTATATTTCATAAAAGCATGTAATACCGTATCTTTTTTTAATTCTTCCCAGCTTGACACTTTTACACTTTCAGCAGACGACGTGATCAACTCACTTGATCGTATAGCAATAGCGTTACAGTAACGTGAAATAACTTGAGCGGCATCTTTCACATGCTCAATTGTTCCTTTGTTCATAATTTCCCCAAGCTTATATTCAAACAGGTAGCCATTTTTTATTGGGAAATCAACTCCCAGTCCTCCCATCTTCTGCATGGCAATCGTAAAAGACAGACGAGTTCTTAAAGAAGGGTTAAAAAATAACATTGCCAATGATTTTCCAGATAAACTTTTATTAACTTTTCCTTTTTTCATTGCCAGAGCCAAATCAACCAAACTATTGATCTCTTTTTGAGTGAAATCAGCCGTATTGTAAAAATGTTTCTTTGAAAGTTTCATATGATTATTGTTCCATAACTGTTATGTTCAATGGCATTAACCCATTTTGTAGTTTTATTCAAACCACCCACAATCAATATATTTTTTATCCCATTTTCAACCGCGCTTTTTATGTTTTCTATCTTTGGAATCATTCCCTTGATAATTGTTCCGTTTTTTATCATACGAGTTGCCTTGTCAATTTTTAATGTTTTCATAGGATATGAGTTTCCCTGTTCTGAGACCCCTAATACGTCGGTTATAAAAACTAATTTATTTGTTTTCAACGCTAAAGCAATTTGTGTTGCCAGTGTATCAGCATTAATATTAAATACCTGTCCGTCATTATTTATCCCAAGACAAGCAATGACCGGAACATACCCATTCATTAAAAGCGTAGATATCAAATCACCGTTTATTTTTTTTATGTCCCCTACATATCCAAAATCGATATTATTAGTTAACGGTCTTTTTATGACCTCGGCAACTTTTCCATCAACACCAGAAATACCAACTGCAGGAATTTTGAATTTTTGACATAAACTAACGAGGTCTGTATTTAGTAGACCCTTATAAACCATCTTCACGGTTGATAATGTTTGGCTATCAGTTATTCTTCTCCCGTTAATTTTCTTTATTGGAATGCCTAATCTCTGACTTAACAGATCCGCTTGAGGCCCCCCTCCATGGACAATAACAAATTTAATCTTTTTCCCAACAAGTTTTGACAGTGCTTTAATTAACGGCTCAAGTTGTTCTTTATGTTGCATGCATGACCCTCCGATTTTAATTACCATGATCTTTTTCATATTTTTTGCAATATTTTTTTTAACTTATTCATAAACAATTGGATATCATATTCGTTGATTATTAATGGAGGCATGAGTCGCAGTATTTTTGAATTAGCAGAAGTTCCGGTAATTATTTTTTCTTTTAATAAATTAATTTGCAATTGTTTAGCTGAAATATCCAGCTCGATTCCTAAGAGCAAACCTTTACCATGAACTTTGATAACATGAGGCAATTTAGCTATTTCTTTTATAAGAATGAAACCTTTTTTATTTGCATTATTGACAAGCTGTTTTTGTTTCATTGTTTGTATAGTTGCAATAATAGCGGCACAAATAACTGGGCCACCTCCAAATGTTGAGCCTTGATCATTGAGCTTTACACTCGCAAGAATTTTTTTTGACACCAATACCGCGCCAGCGGGTAATCCACCAGCGATACCTTTTGCAAGTGATATAATATCTGGGGTGATTTTATGATGCTCACCATAAAACATTTTTCCCGTTCTACCTAGTCCTGTTTGGACTTCATCAAAAATGAGAACGATATTTTTTACTTCGCACAACTGTTTTAATTGAATATAAAAGTCAGATGGTGCTTCATTGACACCTGCAATGCTTTGAATTGGTTCAAGAATAATTGCGGCAGTGTTTATCGTAATCAATTTTTTTACGCTTTCGATATCTCCCAGCTGAGCATACTTAACATTCGGCATTAATGAGCCGATATCTTTATGATACTTTTCAAAACCGGTGACGGTTAATGAGGCAATTGTTCTGCCATGAAATGAACTTACAAATGAAATAACTTCATCTTTTTGAGTAAATTTTTTTGCCAACTTAAGAGCTGTTTCATTAGCTTCTGTGCCGGAATTACAAAAAAACACACTGGCAAATTTTCCTTTTGTTAGCCGGACCAGTAATTTAGCCGCTTCCGCTCTTTGTGGGTTATACACAACATTGGAATAGAATATTAGTTTTTTTAGCTGTTTTGAAACAGCTTTGACGACAGCCGGATGACAATGTCCAACAAGCGCAACTGCATGGCCACCATAAAAATCTAAGTATTTATTCCCTTTTTCATCCCACACATAACAACCCTTCCCCTTATCAATAACGAGGGGAATTTTTTCATAGGTTGGTAATTGATATGCATCTTCTGTCTTAATAGTATTCATATGTTTTTATGGGTGTAAACCCGGAAATTGTAATCCAGTAACTTCTGGTAAACCGAACATAATATTCATATTTTGAATTGCTTGACCAGCCGCTCCTTTGACCAGATTGTCTATGGCGGATGTCACAATTAATTTATTACCTTTCGTATAGAGGGCAATATCACAATAATTTGATCCAACTACAACGGCGCTTCGTGATTGATCGACCAATCTTATAAATGGTGAATTTTCATATGTTTTCAGATATATTTTCTTTATCATCTCATATGAAATTTCTTCTTTCAAAAATATATAGGCGGTTGTAAATATACCTCTCACCATTGGCGCCGAATGGGGGGTAAATATCAAGTCAATATCCTCACCCTGTATATCATTAACCACCTGTGTAATCTCGGGTAAATGGCGATGATTAAATACCTGATAAGCCTTAAAATCATGAGCTCTTTCCGGATGATGAGTGGTCTCTGAGGGTTTGACACCAGACCCAGAGGAACCGGTTTTTGAATCAATAATTACATGATTTGTCAATAACTTTGCCTTTGCCAAGGGATATAGGGCAAGTGATGCGCCGGTCGGGAAACATCCAGGACAAGCAACTAATTGTGCTCTTTTTATTTTGTCCTTATAAATTTCTGGAATACCATAAACTGACTGTTTTACTAAATCAATAGCATCATGACCCATTTTATAGACTTCTTCAAAGTTACTTGCATCTTTGAGACGAAAATCAGGCCCAAGATCGATAACTTTTGATTTCTTTAGGTTAATATCTTTTATTTTCTTCATGCTTGCACCAGCCGGAAGAGCAAAAAAAACTACGTCTGCCTTTTTACTTAATTTTTTAATATCTTCTTGTTGGAACTGTAACTGGGTGATATTTTTTAAGTTGAGGTGGAGATCACTTATTTTCTTACCAATATGAGATTGAGAAGTTGCTCCCATTATTTTTACATAAGGATGGAAGAGGAGAAATTTTAATAGTTCTCCTCCCACATAACCAGAACCACCGATAATAAGAACATTAATCATATTTAATTACTCCTTTCGTTTTAATAATTTTTAATAGCTTTGAAGTATCATGTCTTAAATCTCCTGACGGAACTTTAAGAATATGTTCCAAGTAGTCTGTTCCCGCGGTATTATTTGTTACCGGACCAGCAAAAAAATCAATTTTAATATTTAATTTGTTTAACATATCGAAAGCTCCTTTTGCGCCAACCAAATCATGAGCACACATAACATTAAAACGCACAGTATTGGCAAATTCATCATCATTTAATAGCTTATCTACTCCATACCAACCAATGATTCCATCACCTAGCTCTACTACGATGACGTCAGGATTATTACAGCTTAATTTATTAAGCAGAGTTTTAGCCGCGGGTACTACCAATCCATGATGGTTAATCGTTGAGCAAATTCCAATATCAAGAAAACTGATAACTTCTTTAGCTCCTGCATTTTTCATTGCGATGATATCTTTTTGGGCGGCAATGCCGGTTAACTTAGCGGCCGCAACATTTAGTTTTAACTTTTTTGTAAGTGCCGCAATAATATTTGTTGTTGCAGTAGTTTTTCCCACATTCATCGCGGTCCCCATAACAACAATCAGGGGAGAAATTTTGTTAAGATTTAAGTCCAATTTTTGTATATGATCATGAATATTAAGTTTTTGATTTTGAACGATAACATTACCAATAATTTTTACCGGTATGGGAGATTCAACAAAGTCTTTATTCCATGACACGGCCTTACCAATAACTCCCCCAATATTTAAAATATGTAGTACGCCCTCATCTTTAATTTTTTTTGGAACTATTCCCACAATACCGGCTAATGCTTTGCGCTCACCAAGTACACCGATAATGAGATCATCTTTTCTGATTTTTGAAAAAGTTCCATCAACCAGTTCAATATCTCCATATTTTTCATGTTCTTCAAGTGCTTGTACAACTAAAATATCTCCCTCTGATAAGTTTGCATTCATTGATACATATACCTCATCGTAAAGACCCATGTTTTTTAATACCGATCCAATTTTATTGACCTTAACTTTTTTGGTTTCCATATTTTTTACCTAACTTATATGCCTTGTGAGCCAACATGCTTTGCAGTCCATATATCTTGCAAAAACCAGCGGCTTCTTTTCCCGTCCACAACACATTCTCCTCACCATAGGTGGCAACTTTTGGATCCATAAGAGAAAAGGGACTTTTATAGCCTTCTATAATGATATTACCTTTGAATAACTTCACTTTTACTTCACCCGTAACACACTTTTGACTGCTATCCAACATCGCTTCAATATCTTTGATTACGGGATCAAAATACAATCCTTCGTGGACAAAATTCCCCCAAACATCAGACAAAGTATCTTTCCAGAATGATTGCCACTTGGTCAAAACTAATTTCTCAAGCTCTTTATGGGCTTTAATAAGAATGGTTATAGCGGGGGCGGCGAATGCGACTCTTCCTTTTATTCCAAGAATGGTATTTCCCAGATGAATATTTTTACCTATGCCATGTTTTCCTCCGATCTTAGATAAATATTCAAGAATCGAAATACCATCTATAATTTGTCCGTTAATGCCAATGGGAAGACCATTTTTGAATGAAATAATAAAGGTGTCAGGTTTATTTGGCGTATCAGATAATGGTGTAATGCCAGAATAAACTTCATCAGGAGGAGATTCCCAAGATCCTTTCGTTTCTTTTCCGCCAATAGTAATACCCAACATACCCTTATTAATTGAATAGGATTTTGATATTGTTGGTATATTTATCCCGTGTTTTTCCAAAATTTCTATCTCTTTTTCCCGTGTTAGTTCCAAATCCCGAATGGGGGCAATAATATTAAGTTCCGGAGCTAAAACTTTGATTGCCACATCAAAACGTACTTGATCATTACCAGCTCCGGTTGAGCCGTGAACTACCGCGACTGCATTTTCTTTTTTTGCAATTTCGACTAAATTAGTTGCAATTATGAGTCTCTCCGGACCGGCTGAAAGAGGATAAACCCCACCGCGCAAGATATTGCCTTTGATAATATATGAAACAATTTGTTTATATAACTGTTTTTTTCCATCAACAAAGTAGTGCTTTAAAGCGCCAACCAATTTCGATTGCTCAGCAATATATACTTGATCTTCTTTTGTGAAGCCGCCGGTATCTATCGTCATCGTCACTACATCATAGCCTTGTTCTTTTAAATAAAGAACACAGTATGACGTATCGAGCCCACCAGAAAAAGCGAGAACCGCTTTTTTTGTTTTTTTTTGTTTTTTCATATTTTAAAATAATTTCTAATAAAAAAATCCCCCGGGATTTAATCCGGGGGAGTGTATCCTTGGCCATTAAAAAACCCGAGCATTTAGCTCGGGGTTGATAATTTTTCTTAGGTTTAAGCCAAAAGAATACTACCTTCCCCAAAGGTTCTCCTCAACGAAGACTTGGTTATAGATAGTAACTTGACCATATAGAGTAATTATAAACGAGTTTTCTCATTTGTCAATAGCAACCTATAGTAATAACTACTTCGGTTATTACTTTTTCTTCCCTACTTGATTTGCCAACTTCATTTGCAATGTATAAATCTCCGTAAATCCAGCACTTGCATTCACGTTGAATTCATACCCTCCAATACTTGTGAATGAGGTGTGATCAAGACCGTAAGGAGACGTCATAGCCACCGCCTTCGCGCTTCCTTTATAGAGTTTTACGGTTACTTCACCCGTAACTTTTTCGTTAACTTTATCATTGAATGCATTGATTGCATTCATAATTGGGTCGTACCATAACGCGGCATAACATAAATATCCCCATTTGAGGTCCATCGCCTCTTTTAATTCATTCAACATTCTGGTCGAAACAAATTTCTCCAAATGCTTGTGTGCTTTTATAATTACATGAGCCGCAGGTAACTCATACACTCCACCATTTTTAACTCCGACCAAACGATCTTCAAACATATGGACAACGCCCACCCCGTGTTTTCCCGCAATCTTATTAAGATTAATTATTAATTGGGAAAGCTTCATTTTTTTACCATTCAACGCAATGGGTATTCCCTTTTCAAATTGAATTTTGACAAATTCTTCAGTATCCGGTGCGTTTTTTGCCAAGGTATATGTTGTCAGGAACTTCTCAATGGGGGAGATAAGATGTGGCTCCTCGATTTCTCCACCTTCCCATGTCATACCCCACATATTATCATCCACACTGTAGGGAAAATCCATGCTCGCAGGGACAGGGATATGATATTTTTGTGCATATTTTATCTCTTCATTTCGGTCCATTTGCCACTCCCGCACTGGTGCAATTATCTTCATCATCGGGTCAAAAGTGAGAATATATCCGTCAAGTCTGACCTGATCATTCCCTTTGCCGGTGCAACCGTGAGCGATACAATCCGCCCCCTCTTTTTTGGCTATTTCAACGGCTTTTTTTGCCAATATTGCACGCCCCATGGGAGTTGACAGGTGATAATCACCCTGGTATGACGCATTTGCTTTTATTCCTTTTGCAAGAAATTCTTCGGCAAACTCATGTTTAGCGTCAAAGGTGATAGCCTTAATAGCGCCAAACTTAAGCGCTTTTTTCTTTATGGACTCAAGATCATCTTTTTGCTGACCAATATCCAAAGTCACCGCGATCACCTGCGCTTTATATTCATCCTGTATCCACTTAAGCATGACTGATGTGTCAAGGCCTCCTGAATAGAGGAGTAATACTTTTTTAACTTCGCCCGCCTTTGCCTCATATGAAGCAACTTTTAAATAAGACGTTGAATTTTTCATATTCTTTTCTCCTATTTGATCAAATTATTAATAGTTTTCTGATAAAAATCACTTTGTTTCTTCCATTGTTGACCTGCGATTATAACATTTTTCTCAATACTCTTTAATCCGAGATTACCTGTCCCACCCAGATGATTTGACAATTTTAATACTTCTTGGGAATCATATTCGGGCAGATTGCTCAATGATTTTCCAATCTGTATGTATGCTTCACGGAAAGCCATACCTTTTTTGACTAATTCATATGCGGCATGAGTTGCATAGAGCTCAGAAGTCATTGCTTTTTCCAGGGCTTCAAAATTTGGCTCTAACGATTTCACTGTTATGTCAACCACATCAAGTGTTTTTGATATTATCTCAAACGATTTCATAAAAGGACCCTTTGTTTCACTAAAATCGGCATTGTATCCTGATATAAGTCCGGCACTCATCGATGATACAATCTGCTGATACCCTATCACTACATGTGTTTTTGCACGAAGATGTTCCATGATATCAAGATTCTTTTTCTGGGGCATGATGCTTGAACCGGTGCATAGTTCTGATGCTACGGCAAAAAAATTAAACTCGCTTGTGGTGAAAAGAAGAAGGTCTTGGGCAAATCGGGAAAGAGTCAGCATAATCTGCACAAGCGACTGCATGACCGCAAGCTGAACTTTTGGTCGTGATACTTGACTATAGAGCGAATTATTCTGCACCTTTGCAAAACCAAGCAGTTCTGAGGTTAGTGCGCGGTCGATTGAAAGAGACAGTCCATAGGCGGCTCCCGAACCTAGTGGGGACTGGTCGTTTAACTCATATGCGGAGGTGAGAAATTTCAAATCATCAAGCAGACTCTCCGCAAAACTTCCACCCCACATACCGATACTTGACGGCATTGCCTTTTGCATATGGGTATAACCGGGCATCGGAACAAATTCATATTTTTTTGCAAAGTCTACATATGTTTGTATGAGATTTATTGTCTTATTTGCAACGTTAAATAAATTTTCTTTTGCATATAACCGCAAATCAACTAACACTTGATCATTTCGGCTTCGGCCCGTATGAATTTTCTTGCCCAACTCACCCAGCTTTTCAGTCAGATGATTTTCAACTTTGGTATGGACGTCCTCATCACTTGGTATGACCGTAAATTCTCCCTTCTCATTTAGTGCTAATATCTCTCTCAGACACTGGGTTAATTTTTCAAGCTCTTGATTGGTAATTATTTTTAATTTTTGTAGTGCGTGAGCATGAGCAATTGACCCATACACATCATGACTGACGAGATTATTATCCAATACAACCCCATCGCTGAAACAATAATCCTCGACGATCTTACTGCTGTTTTGCGAACCTTTCTGCCAAAGTTTTTTCATATATTGTTTAATTATAAAAAAAATCCCTCCGATTTGGAGGGGTTAGTAACTAATCTTTATGAGTTTGTCTCATAAAATATTACCTTCCCCAGAAGTTCTCCTTGCGGCTAGACTGGAAATCGATAATATTTTCATAACAACTCATTATATCACATATTCTTTTGACAATCAAGTTGTTATCTGTTATAAACTATAACTTGATGGAGCAAACGCAATTCACTCATCATATTACAGATACATTTACCTCATTATACAGGAGAAGTCTTTATAAAAAGGGACTCGTGGACAAGGTTAAAAGTTTATCTATTTTTTTATGATCAATTTAATCATTGGAGGGCAATGGGGAGATGAGGGGAAGGGGAAAATTGTGGATCTTCTTGGTCGCAACGCTGACTACGCGGTCAGATTCCATGGGGGAAATAATGCCGGACATACGGTTGTCATCGGCAATCGAAAGTATCCTTTTCATCTCATTCCTTCAGGTATATTAAATAAAAAAGTGAAGGGAGTAATTGCGAACGGTGTCATCATCGACCCTGATGTATTGATTGGAGAAATAGATAAATTAGAAACTGAAGGCTACAGTCTCAGAAATAAACTGATTATTTCACCCCGTTGTCATCTCATCATGCCATACCATAAGGCGCTTGATGAAGCATATGAAAATGCAAGAGGAAAGGATAAATTAGGGACGACCCGTCGGGGTATCGGTCCGACCTATGCCGATAAAGTCAGTTATAACGGAATACGGATATATGAATTAATGAACTGGAAGTTATTTGAAGATAAATTTCGATTTCAGTGTGGTATAAAAAATAAAATTCTAAAATTATTTGATGTACCGGCGATTGATATCGAAAAGTCTTTACTCGAATATAAAAAAATCGCTAAAAGGCTTTTGCCATATGTTGAAGATACCTACCTAGTTTTAAGTAAAGCGGTGAAGTTACAGAAGAATATTCTCTTAGAAGGAGCACATGGGGTGATGTTGGATGTTGATTTTTCTCCATACCCTTTTTCCACAGGAAGTAATGTTATAACCGGATCGGTACACACAGGTTCAGGAATTTTGGTATCACAAATAGATAATATTTGGGCTGTCGTGAAAGCTTATACTTCAAGAGTCGGGGGTGGTCCTCTCCCCACGGAGCTCCTCGATGAAACAGCAAAGAGAATAAGGGATAATGGAGCCGAATATGGAACAACTACCGGTCGACCTCGCCGCATCGGATGGCTTGATTTAGAAGCAGTGAAGTTTGCGTGTGATATAACGGGGGCAAATCGTTTCGCACTTACCAAATTGGATATTCTGACCGGAATTAAGGAAATAAAAATTTGTGTTGGTTACCAATATAAAGGGAAGGGAATAGCATATAGCAGTTGTGGATATGAAGAATTAGCAAAGCTCAAACCTGTTTACAAAAGTTTTTCTGGGTGGGAAGAAGACATAACTGTCGTGAGAGACTTTGAAAAACTTCCTAATAATTGTAAAAAATATATCCGTTTCATCGAAAAATATTTGGGATTACCTGCAAAGGTGGTCTCAGTTGGCGCAGAACGGAATGCTAATATTTTATTAGGAGACTAAAATAGAACAGTAAAGGTTGCAAACAAGAGTAAGACGGGTATACAATAGGGGTATGAAAAAGAAGATAGGAATTTTATTATTGCTTCTCCTCGGGTTTTTTCTCTTCGTTGCAATACGTTTTTTTCTTTTAGATACCCAAAACACGTTTGGTCAACTGAGGATCATGTCTTCGCCCAGTGCTACTGTCTTCATAAACAACGTTGCAATCGGCAAAGTTCCCTTTGAGGACAAATATAAAGCAGGGGAGTATCTCCTCAAACTTATTCCTGAGGAGAACGCAACACAGACTGCCTCATGGCAGAGAAAGATAACCGTACGAAAAAAATCACTTACCACCGTATCGGTTGAGCTGGGGAGCAATGATATTTCAACCGCGGGGGATGTGTTTGATGTGGTGAAGGCAGATACTTCTTTTGGAAGTGATAAAGGGGAGGTGAGTGTGGAAACTGAGCCAACGGGTGCAATCGTCTATCTTGACAATGATGAAAAAGGAGTTGCCCCCGCCATTCTATCCAACATCTCAAAAGGCGATCATGAGCTATCAGTACTCATGCCGGGATTTTTTCGCCGGACTAAAAAGATTGTTGTGGTTCCCGGGTACCGGGTAAACGCATACATGAAACTTGCAGTTGATCCGGTGCAGTCGCCTACGTTTAAGATAGTTGATACCATAAAGGACGCAACTCCATCTTCGACAACTACATCAACCACGTCAGGAAAACAAACCATCGTAGTAAAAGGCACACCCGAGGGCACTCTCAATGTTCGTGAAGATGCCACCGTGACCGCATCAAAAAGCGCAACCGTGAATGAGGGTGACAAGTTTTCGGTCTTAGAAGAAAAAAGCGGCTGGTACAAAATCGAGTATATTTCCGGTAAGCAGGGCTGGATTTCGGGGGAGTATACAAGGAAACAGGAGTAAAATTTATTCTTTTTTAATTAATACTTTCTTATATTTTTTTCCAGTTTTGTCAACCAATATCCTAAAACCTTTTATTTCATTTATCGAAAATGAAGCTAATACGTTGCTTCTAACATTTTCACAAAAAGTATTTAATGTATTTTTTGAGATGGCGTCGTGTTCTATATAAGCAACAAAACCTTCATCGATATTACTTTTATATGCTGTTTTATCATGTGTTAGCAAAACATTTCTTTTTTTTCCATAAGTTTCAGCAATAAAGCTATCACTTGAATTAGAATGCTGTTTTGCAATTTTAATTATGGTCCATCCAGAATTTCGAGCAGCTTCAATTAATACATCGTGTTCTTGTGTGTCAGGTGTAAGAAAGCCACGTTGTTTTGATTTTCTCCTCGTCATTGTTTTCTAGTTCCTCAGATAATATATTAATGAGTTTACTTAGATCAGATAAATTAATTTCTGGGAACAACTTTTTAATATCTTCTGTGCTCCAACCTAATGACAAGTGCTTAAGCACATAAGAAACTAACACTCTTGTTCCAATAAAGCAAGCTTGACCATTTCTTATTTTAGGATCGAAAGAAACGTAAGGTTTAATTTTTTGACGTAGCTTTTGAGTCATGTTTTTTTATAATTAAACTAATTGTATTTGATAAATCAGCGGCTACATTTTTTGGTAAAGTTACCCTAGATACCACACTTCCTTCTTCGGGATTTCGAGGATTTAAATATACGAACTCTAAAGTAACATCGTTATCAGTGACTGTGACACCAACTAATTGAGAAAAAACTGATCCAGCTATTGTATTTGGATTAACCTTTATTTCTTTAGGAATATCGGTCATATTAATAGTGTATTATAACACAAAAAATAATACAATATTATTTTTTTTATTGTTATAACAAGCTAAAACAACATTCTAGCTCAATGAATAGTCATTTTCGAGCCAATACAGGAAGAAAAATACCCATTACTGTCAATAATAAACCTGCGATTACTTTTTGAGAATATTTTTTCAAATTAATCAATTTTTTTCTTTCGTGATGAAATCAAATCCTCCACCGGTGAGATAGTGTTCTGCAATCACACCAAGACCTGATGATACAAAAAATATAGAATTTTCATGAAATAATAAAGCCATTAAAATTAATAATAGTCCATATAGACTATGGTGAAATTTATACCCTCGAATAATAAGCTTTTTTATTCCAAATATTTTTGAGAATGGGAGATTCTCATAGATAAAGGCACCAATACATCCGACTATAAAACCAGTTACTGCAGTAAAAAGGGAAAACAATAAGTTTAGATACATACTATTTAACTCCTTCTGTAATCAGCGTGAAATAGAGAAAAGTTGATTGTTTGATTTGGGTTAATCCCACTTTCTTATAAAGGTCGTACATTTCTTTATTGGTTAATCTAAATACTTTTCCCTCATTGTGATAAATATTTTCTATCTTGAAAAGTAATTTACGGAGGAATCCTTCAATGCACATATCAAGAATGAGGAGTTTTCCTCCTGGCTTCAACACTCTCACCATTTCTTTAGCCGATTGCAAAGGGTTAGGATGATGATGGAATGAACTTGCGCAGGTAACATAATCAAACGAACTATTTTTATAAGGCATTTTGACTGCAGAACCCAACGTAATTTCAACATTTGACTCATTTTGAAACTTTCTCTTTGCAACCTCAACCATTTTAAGTGTAATATCCAACCCATATAATTTCATATCTCTGTTTAAGGAAAGTAATTTCTGGATTAATATTCCTGAACCACAACCCACGTCAAGAAGTAATGAATTAGGTCCTGGATTAAGAAGCTCTACAATTTTAGAATTAGTTTGTTGAAAAGTAATCGAAGTAAGGGGGTTATCATAATTATCCGCCCATTTGGTAAATTGTTTTATAGAATTTTCTTCAAGCTGGTGCATAGTTGAATAGATTATTTATTCTTCCACACAACTTTGTTATACATCACGTAAGAGTAAGGGATGATGAGGAAGGCTATTATGAGTACTTTGTAGAGAATCCAAGATTGGAGTGTAACCATTCCCCATAAGTTAAGTTTAATATCGCCGAAGAGTTTAAGAGACGCAAACATGCCAACTCCCTGGATGATAACCGCCCCGAGTGAGACAAAATTGAAAAGGAAAAACTTGCCCACATAGGTCAGAAGTCCTCCCTCAATTTTTTTATGACGGAAACTCCAAAAATTATTGATGAAAAAGTTACATACAATGGCAATTTCAGCGGATAACATGTTTGCCGGAGTTTTTGCAATTTTAACGGCGTTAATAAACGCATAAGCAAATCCAAAATCTATTGCAAACCCCAAAAGCCCGACGATCACATACTTTACAAATGAAGAGTTAGTAAAGACATACAAAAGAGTTTGCCCAATATATTGGATTGAGTTTATTTTTGATATACCGCTTTTTCGATCAATAAATTGGAGAGGTATTTCGGCAATCTTAGCATGTTTGGCAATTGCCCTATCTAAAAGAGCGACCTGGAAGACGTATCCTGTATATTTTTCAGTATGAGTGAATGCATCCTTGACAATCCATACTTTGATTGCGCGATACCCCGATGTCCAGTCGGTTATGGAAAGTTTCATGAATCCAAACCGAATAGTTAAATTCCCTAAAACGGAAAGTACTTTTCGGTAAAGTCCCCAGTTTTCAGGGATTGATCCGCCCTTTATGTAACGTGACCCGATCACAAAGTCCGCTCCCCTTTCAATTTTTTCAAGAAAATCAGGAATCAATTTTGGATCATGGGAAAGATCCGCATCCATCTCAAACAAAAGATAGGGTTGCAGTTTTTCCATCGCAATTTTAAACCCCTTCATATAAGCTTTACCCAGTCCTTCTTTTTCTGTCTTGAGCAAATGAAGATGGGGGTATTTTTGAATAAGAGATTCGACGATCTTTCCGGTGCCGTCTGGGGAGTTGCTATCAACTATCACCACTTCTACCACCCAATTTGGCACATGGGATGTAACCTCAAATACGCGCTCAATGAGTTGTTTTATATTACCCTCTTCGTTATAGGTAGGGATGATGATTGCGGCTTTTTTCATGCTTTGAATTCTTTTAAATAGGTAATTAATTTAGCGAGTCCTTCATCCAGTGATATTTTCGGCTCCCATTTCAACAGTTGTTTTGCCTTGGTAATATCGGCACGACGTTGTCTGGGATCATCCGTTGGTAACTTTTCAGACAGTACAATCTCACTGTCTGAACCCAAGAGTTTTTTAACTTTTTTTGCATACTCAAGGACGGTGTGTTCTTCGGAACTACCAAGATTTATGATTTTCCCATTTGTGTCAGGGTAAAACATAAGCCGTACCAATCCCTCAACCATATCATCCACATAACAGAGAGAACGTGTTTGAGTACCGTCACCGAATATGGGCAGGGGCCTATTATTGATACCTTCAATAATAAATGTGACGATCATCCTCTTATCCTCGGGTACCATATTGGGTCCGTAAGTATTAAATATACGCGCGATGCGAACATCCACTTTTTTATCGCGGCCATAATAAGCAGTAAGCGTCTCACCAAACCGTTTGGCCTCATCATATACTGAACGGGGACCGGTGGTTGAAGTATTTCCCCGATACTCTTCCCGTTGTGGATGTTCGAGAGGGTCGCCGTACACCTCGGAGGTGGACGCGAATAAAAATTTTGCATGATTTTTTTTGGCGAACTTTAAAAGTTCCAGTGTTCCAAGCGTATTTACCATCATCGTCTCCATGGGAAGCGCGTGATAACTAAGGGAACTATGATGATTAGGAGATGCAGGTGAGGCGAGATGGAAAACTGCATCGGCAGATATATTTTCAGGTAACATTTTTGTTACATCGTTTTGTAAAAAAATAAACCTTTTATCGTTTAAAAAAGGTTCGATATTTTTTTTATTTCCGGTAATTAAATTGTCCACACATATCACTTCATGATTTTCTGAAAGAAGACATGCGCATAGATGTGATCCTATAAAACCGGCTCCTCCCGCAACAAGTATTTTCATATTTTTTTATTTAACCGGTTGTCTTCCCGTTGAGTAATACGTAAATCCTAATTTTTTCATAACGGCCGGATCATAGATATTTCTCCCATCAAATATGAGGGGAGTTTTCATGGCTTTTTTAACTTTATCCAGATCGATCTGTTTAAACTCATTCCACTCAGTCAGAATCGCAAGTGCGTCAACGCCCTTTACTACGTCGTATGGATTGGAGCAATACGTAAGCTTACCTGTATATTTTTTCTGTATGTTTTCCATTCCCTCTTGGTCATATACTTTTATGGTAAAACCTTTTTGTAGCAGAGCGTCGATGATATCGAGCGATGGGGCAAAGCGGATATCATCGGTATTGGGTTTAAAACTGAGTCCCCAAATACCGATGGTTTTTCCCTTCACGGACTTCAAAACTTTTTTCAAAAAATTGACACGGGTCTGCTGATTAATATTCTCAGTTGCCTGAAGAAGTTCCGTATCAATTCCTAAATTTTTTCCCGTATTTACTAGAGCCTTTACATCCTTTGGAAAACAAGATCCTCCATACCCAACTCCCGGATCCATGAATATTCTCCCTATCCGTTTGTCCAAACCAACCGCGTCCAATACCATCTCAACATCCGCCCCGGTCTTCTCACAATAAAAGGAAATAAGGTTTGCAAACGATATTTTGACCGCGAGCATGGAGTTTGAAGTGTATTTGATAAGTTCGGCTGATGCCAAATCAGTTATCACTTTTTTTCCGGGGACTGACGCGTGTAATTTGAGAAGCAGATCTACCGCTTTGGAAGAAGCTGATCCTATGACGACGCGGTCAGCAAAAAAAGTGTCATTCAGTGCTGAGCCTTCCCGCAGGAATTCGGGACACGAGGCAACCGCAATGTCCGCATGCTTTGGTTTAAGTTTGTGCAGTATCTTTTCTATTTCCTTATTGGTTCCAACCGGCACCGTGCTTTTACATGAGACCACGGTAAATCCTTTTTTGAGATGAGGGGCAATGAGTCCTGCCACATGGAATACGGTTGAAAGATCGGCATCGCCGTTTTCTTTTGGGGGAGTCCCTACCGTTATGAATACAATATCAGATTGTGATACCGCTTTTTCATAATCTTTTATAAAATGGAGTCTCCCGGCTTTGTTATTTTTTTCAAGAAGTTCCTTTAAACCGGGCTCATATATGATAGGGTCACCATTTCTCAGGCGCTTCAGTTTTTCATCAGTATGTCCAATGACATAGACATCATTTCCAAAATCCGCGAAACAACAAGCCGAAACAAGCCCTACATATCCATGACCGACGATAGTGATAGTCATATGTATTTAATTATAATTTCAAATTATTAATGACAAATAACAATTCAATAACAAACATCAAAGATTAAATAACAAAACGTTTGTAAATTTGTAATTCGTTATTTGAATTTGATTTGTCATTTGTTATTTGATATTTGTGATTTGAGTTCATCGAGTCCTTCCTTAAATGATCGCATCTTATAAAAATTATTTTTCCTACTTTTCATGTCACTATACTGTGAACGGAAAGCCTTTCCTTGAAAATATTTCTCATATGTTGTGGGAGTAATAAGGTTTTGATCCAGTCCATACGTTTTAGCAATCAATTTCCCCGCATCGTAAGGCGAAAGACTGTCTGCACCATTGATATGAAACACGCCACCAGAGAAATTCATAAATAAATATTTTAATGCATAGCCAATATCGTCAATAAGTGTGGGGGTCATGAGCGAATCGGCCACCATAGTAAGAGGCTTATGTTGCTCAAGTAGAGAACGGATTGTTCGAACAAAATCTTTCTTCAGTTCAAACGTTTTTCGATAAGGATAAGAAATTCGGACAATCATCGCATCCTCACTCAACACTTTTTCGCCTTCATATTTTGACAGGCCGTAAGAGGAAATAGGATTCGGTTTTGAGTCTTCAAAATAGGGGGGATTTTTCCCGTCAAAGACAAAGTCAGTTGAAATATAGATGAATTTTTTTCCTTTTTGATGCACGGCGTCAAACATGTTTTTTGTTCCATCTCTGTTTATTTTTAGAGCAACTTCTTTTTCTTTTTCTGCCCCGTCTACATTGGTATATCCGGCCAGATGCAGGAAAATATCAAAGTCGGTATTTTTTATTTTCCCCCCCACGGCATCTTTGTTGGTGATATCCATCTCGTTCTGAGGAATGGAGATAAACGTGAAATCTTTATCCAATAGTTCAACAATCCTTGAGCCAACTAAACCACTTGCACCGGTTAAAGCAATTTTCATCATGTTTTTAATTTCCTCCACCAATTTTCATTTTCTTTATACCATTCAATCGTTGCTTGAAGTGCCTCATCGAACGAGTGCTTCGGGGACCATCCCAATTCTTTGTTTATTTTTGTCCAGTCTATCGCATACCTTCGATCATGACCCGGCCGATCTTTGACATATTCTATATCATTCTCTGTTTTATTCATGTACTTTATTATTTTTTTAACAATTTCGATATTTGATATATCTTGAGTTAGTCCTCCGATGAGATATGTCTCTCCGACTCTCCCTTTTTGGATGATAAGGTCTATTGCTTCACAGTGGTCCAATACGTATAACCAATCACGCACATATAACCCGTCTCCGTACACAGGAACTTTTTTACCTTCAAGTATATTTGTTATGGAAAGCCCGAATAATTTTTCGGGAAATTGATAAGGACCGTAATTATTTGCACAATTAGAAATAGTAATCGGAAGTCCAAACGTATCATGATATGCCCGCACGAGGTGATCGGATGATGCCTTCGACGCAGAGTATGGACTATGGGGGTTGTAAGGGGTAGATTCCGAGAATTTTGTTTTCGAACCTAATTCAAGCGCGCCAAAAACTTCATCGGTTGATATGTGATGGAAGCGTTTATTCCCATTTTTCCGTGCCCCCTCAAGTAAAACATAGGTACCTTCAATATTTGTTTTGATAAAGGGGGCGGGATCAAGTATTGAACGATCCACATGGGTCTCCGCCGCGAAATGAACAACTAGATCAACTTTTTTTATTAAAGAATCAACGAGTTGCGGGTTACAGATGTCTCCTTGGACAAATTCATATTGAGGATTTTTTTCAACACTCTTTAGATTTTCCAAATTTCCCGCGTAGGTAAGTTTATCCAGATTTATGATAGAATCTTGAGGGTATTTTTTTAGCCTGTATAAAACAAAGTTTGAACCGATAAAACCCGCGCCTCCCGTGACTAATAGTTTC